>QAKM01000030.1:17505-24244 GCA_003343805.1 Bacillota bacterium
AGCCGCGAGGAACGCAGCGGCTTGCGAAATTTGCTCCGCTGCGACGAAGCGGAGGGGAACCCTCCTCGCGGAAGTGATTTTAAGAAGCTCGGCTCCCTCGGAATGAAAACGCAGGGCCCCCTCGGTGAGGGGGCTTTTCGTCTGCGATCTTTCGGGCCGCGGAACGGAAGGGGAGGCCATGTTTCATCATTCGGCAAAAAAATTTGCTCTTCGGGGCGGGGAGTTGCTCTTAACCGATTGACAATCTGCATAGAGTATTGTATAATCATAGAGACAATGCCTAACTATACACCTTACGCCAAAGGTGCTATACGGATAGATGTCAAAAAATAACCCAAGCAGGAGGCTGAACCATGACGATTTTAAGCAGCCTGCTCCTTGATGTATCGACAGGGCTTGCCGTGGCGCTCTTTATCGTCCTTCCCCTCGTGGGATTGGCGGTCGGCGGCGCGGTTGCCTATGTGATTCTTCAAAAAATTGCCAAAAAGAAGTCGGAACAGAAGCTCGACGAAACCTCGCAGCAGGTCGAGAAGATGCTCGCAAGTGCGAAGGCGGAATGCAAGCAATTAAAAAAAGAAGCGGTCCTCGAGGCCAAGGAGCAGGAACTCAAACGAAGAAACGAGTTTGAACAGGAAATGAAGGAGAAGCGCGCCGAGCAGCAGCGCATCGAAGCGCGCCTCAACAAACAGGAAGATTCGCTCGAGAGAAAGGATGCCGAGCTCACCAAGAAGCTCGACAATCTCGAACAGCAGAAGAACAATCTCACCCGCCGCCTCGAAGAGGTGGAAAAGACGCGCGAACAGCTCTCCCATCAGCATGAGCTCATGGTGCAGGAGCTCGAGCGCGTGGCCCAGCTCACCAAGGAGGAGGCCAAGGCCCAGCTCACCGACGAGATCCTCGACGAGACCCGCCGCGACTGTGCGGTGCAGGTGAGGAACCTCGAACAGCAGGCCAAGGACGAGGCGGATCTCAACGCCAAGAACATCATCACGCTCGCCATCCAGCGCTGTGCGTCCGATCACGCTTCGGAATCGACGGTCTCCGTCGTGCCGCTGCCCAACGACGACATGAAGGCGCGCATCATCGGCCGCGAGGGGCGCAACATCCGCGCCATCGAGAATGCGACCGGCATCGAACTCATCATCGACGATACGCCCGAAGTCGTCATCCTCTCGGGCTTCGATCCCGTCCGGCGCGAGATCGCACGGCTCACGCTCGAGCGCCTCATTTCGGACGGCCGCATCCATCCCGCCCGCATCGAGGAGACGGTGGAAAAGGTCACAAAGGAGATCGATCAGCAGATCAAGGCCGCAGGCGAGAATGCCATGTTTGAAGTGGGCATCTTCGGCCTGCATCCCGAACTCATCAAGCTCATCGGCCGCCTCAAGTTCCGCACGAGCTACGGCCAGAACGTCTACCGCCACTCCATCGAGGTCGCCCAGCTCGCGGGCCTCATGGCGCAGGAACTCGGCCTCGACGTCAACTTCGCCAAGCGCGCAGGCCTTCTGCACGACATCGGCAAGGCGGTCGACCGCGAGCAGGAGGGGACGCATATCCAGATCGGCGCCGACCTTGCCAAGAAGTACAAGGAAAACGCGATGATCGTCAACGCCATCATGGCGCACCACGGCGACGTGGAGCCCAAGACCATCGAGGCGGTCCTCGTGCAGGCGGCAGATGCCATCTCGGGCGCACGTCCCGGCGCGCGCAGGGAGACGGGCAGCAACTATGTCAAGCGCCTCGAAAAGCTCGAGGAGATCGCGTCGAGCTTCGCGGGCGTCGACAAGAGCTATGCCATCCAGGCGGGCCGCGAGGTGCGCGTCATGGTCAAGCCCGACCAGGTGGACGACACCAAGGCCATGTTCCTCGCCAAGGACATCGCCAAGAAGATCGAGAACGAGCTCGAATATCCCGGGCAGATCAAGGTCAACGTCATCCGCGAATTCCGCAGCGCCGAATACGCAAAATAAAATCGCAGCAGCAAAACCGCCGCTTCCGATCCGGGAGCGGCGGTTTTTTGTTGGGTCATTGTTCTTCTTCGGGCGGTGCTTTTCTTTCGCCCGGTGTTTCGTCCGCTTTGGCGTCGGCTGCGGCGGCTTCGCTGCGGAGGGCGGCATAGTGGCGGTTTGCCGAGGCATACTTTTTCCCCGCCAGGGCGTAGAAGGTGCGGATGCGCTCGCGAAGAGAGGCGGGCCGCACGACGAAAGCGTCGCGGCCGAAGCGCACGAGGTACTGCATGAGCTGCTGATGGGAGCAGGCAAAGGTGAATGTGTTGTTTTCGACCGAGACGGGCACGGGGCGGTGCACATAGAGGGCGCGGTACATCTCCATGCCGTGCGCCGTGAACTGCACGACGGCCTCCTCCTCGCGCTTGCCGTAGCGGAACTGTGGGCCGAAGGCAAGCATCCTTGCAAACATCGAGAGGTGCTCGGGCGAAAAGGCGGCGTCCTCCGCAAGGGGCGTCACCGAGACGATGCGCGAAAGGCGGATGGGGACGCATTCATTTCCGCGGGCGGCGAGGAGATAGCAGTGCAGCTCCTCCTTGGAGGCGGCGATGCGGTAGGGGGAGAGCTCGTAGCCCTTCTCCCGCGTGCGCTGCGTGGTGAGAAACACCTTCTTCTTTGCGGCGATCGCCCTCTCGAGCGCCTCGTACTGCGGGCGGAATACGATCTTTTCCCGCTCGTCCTGCGGGAGCGCCGCGTAGGAGGAGAAGAGGTTGCGGAAGTACTCCGAGAGCGTGTTCCCGCCGAGGAGATACGCCTCGATGTAGTCGAGGACGGGTTCGGAGGCGCGCGTGGGCTTGACGGAGACGGTATGGTCGAAGCGCTCTTTGAGGGGCGCCGCCTCCCGCTTGCGGACGTGCGAGGCGATCGTGTGGCACAGCGCTTCGAGTTCGCCCTTTTTGAGGTTCGTCTCCTTCCCGATCGCGCCCGTGAGATAGGTCGAGAGCTCTTCCTCCTGCACGCGGAAGCGCTCGTAATAGTTGACGATGAGCTGCGTCAGAAGCGCGTTCTTGTTGAGCGTGCGCCCGTCCGCCTTAAAGAACTCAAAGCTCTCGGCGTCCTTTTCGAGGATGTCCGCCGTCCGCTTCGTGACGTTGATCTTTAACTTTTCCGTCATGAGCTTTTCCTCCTTTCTTTAATGATACCACAAAAAGGGGTTAAACACAAATGAATGAAAGTAAATATTGGTCGGAATTTTATAAAAAATACGCCGCTTAACATCTGTTTTTGAAAAAAGAAGGGGTCAAAAAAATATTTAAAACTGCGCATTTACAAACGGAAAACGATGTGCGATAATAGGGGCAAGAAAACGAACGGGAGGAAAAATCATGAAAGTTTGCCATACGGAAGCCATGAAGCTCATCAAGGAGCTCGAAAAGCAGAAGGACGAGCTCGTCGAGTTCGAGGACCGCAATTCGATCGTCTCCTACAAGGAGGGCGAGACGCCCATCGACAGCGGCTATGCGTACGAAACGACGCGCGAACAGATCCGCGCCATCGACGATAGGATCCGCGCCGTCCGTACGGTGCTTGCCCGGGCGAATACCGAGGTCATCGCCGAACCCTTCGGCATCACCATCGGCGAGGCGCTCGTGTTCCTTGCCCAGCTTCAGAACGAGCGCGCGCAGGTAGAGTCGCTCACGGGCCGCAACCCGCTGAAGAGCGAGATCACCTACAACGGCGTCATCCGCTTCACGCGGTGCAATTACGACGTCAAGCAGGCAGAGGCCGACGCGGGCGCCCTGCGCAAGCGCATTTCCGAGCTGCAGATCGCCATCGACCGCGCCAATCTGACGAACTACATCGAGATCTGACGCCCTTTCCGAAGAGGGACGGTCGGGCTTTGATGCCGGGGAATGTCCCCGGAAAACAGGCTACGCCATGGTGGCACAAGGAGACAGTGAAAGCGGAAGTTTATCGTTTTTTGTCGTCGCTTTGGGAGTTTTCCGTTTGTGCGTTACCGGTTGCAAGGTTACGGAGCAGATCAAGGAGAAATACCTTTTTAAACGATCTTTTACAAGGTTGATCGTCACTCTTAAAAACCAAATGGGCGGGGAGGTTCGGTTTGACCCCGCCTGCTTTTTTATTTCAGAGGTTGGCGCTGCCTGCGTCGCCGAAGGAGGAGAAGATGAAACACGAACGATTTGGGTTTTACTGCGAGCGCAAAGACGACCTAAGCGGGCGCGTCGACACGCTGCGGCTGGATCTTACCGATCGGACTTACGAATATATCGCCTTGCTTGATCGCCTGCAGCTCGGCAAGGGATATTACGGCACAACGCTTATGGAAGTGCCCGTCACCGCGGAGCAGCTTACAGAGCTTCATCGGATCGTGCGGGCTTGCTTTGAAGGGGGGATCAGGACGACGGGCGGATTGACGCGCGGCGATGGTTCGCCCGTCCGCAGCGCCGCAGAGCCCGAGCGGGAGACGGTCGCAAAAGAGCGCGTTCTTGCCGCCGTGCGCCGCACGCTGCCGGGGGAGGCGATCGCCTCGATCGCTGCGCACGGGATGCCCGAGCGCGCCGATTACTTCGATCTCCCTGTGATGCTCTCGGCGGTGGACTGCTTTCTCGCGGGCGGTATGACGTCCTCGGCATTCGCCGATTGGTGCCTTTTGATGATGCGCTGCTTTGAAGACGGCGGCTCTTTTCGCGGCGTTCCCGGGCTTTGGGGGCTATACGCCGAGCTTGCCGACAGCTTCGACGGCATGGCGTTTTGTTCGGAGGACTGCACGGACGAGGAGACGCGCCTTCGCGTGTTGGAATTTTACGCCGAGCTCAAGTACGTTGCCCATTGCCGCCGCTGTCTGCTGCAAAAAAAGGAAAAGCCCTTCCAAAAGAACGGCATCGTCGTCTATGCCGCGTTCGCCTTTACGGCAGGATTTGACCGGGAGGACGGGTGCTGCGTCTATTTCTTCTGCGTCGTCGATCATCGGCGCGAGCGCGTCAACTATTATCAGGTGGATGACCCCGCATTTGACCGGGAGCTTTGTTACACGATGATCTCTTCGGAGGAATTTGAGGGCCTTCCGGGCAGATATGTTGACTTTCGGCTCGACCGCACGCTCCTTGCCGAAGCGCAGAAGGGGAGTTGAGAGAAAAAAGGAGAGCGGGGCGCGCCGTTCGGCGCGCCCCGCCCCTTGTCATGATCGATAAAAATGGGCGGCGCGGGTTTCAGATGTCCTCGGGAAGGCGGGTGACGTCGCTCCCGAGGAAGGAGACGTCGGCATAGCGTTCGATCGTAAATGCGCCACGTTCAAAGCGAACTTCGCTCAGAGAGGCGTTGGGAACAAAGGGGATGTGCTGCATTTCGGAGAGCGGCAGCCCGCGGAAGGCGCAGGTGAGGGCGCGGATCATCGCGGCGTGCGTCGCAAGGACGACGGCTTTCCCGTCGTTTTCTTGGGCGATGCGCAAAACGGCCGCCAGCCCGCGCGCCTGCACTTCTTCGAGCGATTCGCCGCCCGTACAGCGTGCCAGCCCGATGTTTTCCATCCAGCAGGCATAGTCCTTGGGATAGGCGCGGGCGATCTCGTCGAGGTGCTTGCCTTCCCACAGCCCGCCGTCGATCTCGCGGAGGCCCGTTTCGGGGCGGACGGCAAGCCCCAGCGCCTTTGCTGCGGGCGTCACCGTCTGCACGGCGCGGAGAAGATCGCTCGAAAAGAAGGCATCCGGTTTCAGAGCAAGCAGGCGCTCCTTCAGCTCTTCCGCCTGCCGCATCCCGCGGGCAGAGAGCGGTACGTCCGTCTGCCCCGTAAATACTTTGTCCACATTGGCGCGGCTCTCGCCGTGCCTTACAAAATAGAGGGTCGTCATGTGTGTTGTTCCTGAGTTGCCGCCCCGCTTTCCGGGCGCGCTTTCAGCATCGCGTCCACCTCTTCGCGGGTGCAGCGGTAGTCGCCCTCCCCGCTGCGGCGGTAGGTGCCTGTGTACGGGTCGGGGCCGAGATAGATGGGCCGATCCTTCTCGTCGGCGCGCGGCACGGCGATGACGACGATGCGGCATTTCCCCGCCTTCTGCACGCGCACGTCGCCGCGGCTTAAAATGTTGGCGCTCACGAAGCGCCGATCGCCGAGGATGTTCCAAAATTCCCCGATGAGCTTGTCGGGGTCGGGGAGTTCGACGGGGTGCAGGGAATGATCGGGCCGCTCCTCGACGCCGAGCAGAATGACCCCGCCCTCCGTATTGGCAAAGGCGGAGTACGTCTCCCACAGGCTTTCGGGCAGCCCGCCGACGGCGAGTTTGGCTTCCAGGCGGTTGCCCTCGCGGTAGCGTTCGAGGTGCGAAAAGTTGATCATGCCATCCCCCCTGCTGCCATTATAGCACAACTTTTCCCTAAAGGCAAGGGCGGAAAAGCGGGGAGAGCGGAAGAGAAGGCGGCATCCTGCGCCGCATCGGATATCTGATCGGGTCGCTCATCGATCATATCTTATTGTTTTCTTGACAGATCGCGTAGGATATGTTATAATAAGTAAGAAAAGTAATACTAATTATACCCAAAGGAGCGAACAATGGAAAATTTCCCCGAAGGTAAGTTTCTGGCAACGGTCAAGATCGGCCCCAAAGGGCAGATCGTCATTCCCAAAGAGGTGCGTGATATGTTTTCGCTGAACCCGGGAGATTCGCTAGTCTTGATGGCAGACAAAGGGCAAGGCATTGCCTTGCAGCCGTTTTCCTATGTGGAATCGTTTTGGAAGGCTGTCAATCATGTAAAGGACGGCGAGCAAAAATGAATGCGCT
>QAKM01000018.1 GCA_003343805.1 Bacillota bacterium
AAAGCGCCGCCGCCCATAAAAAAAGAGGCTGCCCGCCGCGCTTTCCGCGCGGCGGGCAGCCTTTCATGCTTTCAAAAACCTCTTTTATGCCTCGAATTTGTAGGCTGCGGTGAAGGAATACACCTCGCCGGGAGAGAGGAAGGAGCTGCCCTTCGCGGCATACTCGGGCACGTTGACGTTGTTGGGGATGCACTGCGTCTCCAGGCAGAAGCCCGCACGCTTGCCGTAGTAGATGCTCTTGCCCTGCTGATGCAGCCCGTTGCCCGCATAGAACTGCACGGCGGGCATATCGGTATAGCACGTCATCGAAATACCCGTCTTGGGGCTCTTTGCGACGGCGTATTTGACATACTCCCCGCACTTGTTCTTGAGGACGTGGCAGTGATCGTACCCGTTGCCCTGCTTCAGATCAACGTCGTCCGCCTCGATGTCGCGGCCGATGGGCTTTGCCTCGTTGAAGTCGAAGGGCGTCCCCTTGACGGCGCGGAAGCCGCCCACGGGGATCATCGTGGGATTGGTGGGCGTGATCTCGTCGCAGTCGATCCAAAGCTCGTTGTCGAGGATGGAGCCGTCGCTTTCGCCGCTCAGATTGAAGTAGGCGTGGTTGGTGAGGTTGATCGCCGTCTTTTTGTCCGTTTCGGCGCGGTAAGCGATCTTGAGTTCGCCGTCCTTAAAGGTATAAGTGACGGTGACGGACAAATTGCCGGGATAGTTTTCCTCGCCGTCGGGGGAGAGGATGGAGAGCTTCAGCTCATCCCCGTCCACTTCATGCGCCCAGATCTTCTTGTTGAAGCCGACCTTGCCGCCGTGGAGATGGTTGCCGCGGTCGTTGCAGTAGAGCTCGTACGTCGTGCCGTCGATGGTGAGCTTGCCCTCGCCGATGCGGTTGCCGAAGCGGCCGATGAGCGCACCCAAATAGCCGCCGTTGTTCTCGTAGCCGGCCATGTCGTTGTAGCCGAGGATGACGTCGGTGGGCTTGCCGTCCCTGTCGGGCACGACGATGCTCTGCACGATGCCGCCGTAGTTGAGGATGGTGGCGCTGCGCACGCCGTCCCCGAGCGTGAACGCCAGAACTTCTCTGCCGTCCGCCGTCTTGCCAAATACCTTTGTCTGAATCATAATAAGATCCCTCCGATCAATGATTTTCTCCGTTCTTGTTTCAAGCGCCCGTCTCCCGTGCACCCGACGCGCGAAGGTCGGTCACAAAGACGTTCTCCTTCCCAAAGACGCGCGCCATTTCGCGGCTGTAGCGCTCCTCTCCGCCCGCGGGGCAGAAAGCGAGCACGGTACCCGTGAATCCCCCGCCCATCATGCGGTAAGCCCCGCCCTTCAACAGCTTTTCGGTGAGCTTGAGCGCAATGACGACGGGCTGGGAAGGATCGCCCGGCACATAGCAGTTCTGCAGGAATTTCAGACTGCTCTCGCCGCTTCCCGTCACCTCGTCAAAGAAGAGCGCCGTGTCGCCCTCCGTGAGCGCTTCGGCGGCGCGCTCCACCCGCCTGTTCTCCTCGAAGAAGTGAAAGGCTCGTAAGATCGCCCGATCGTTCACCTTCTGACGGAGCGCGGGGAGCGCCTCTAAAAGGTCGCTCTCCTCCAGCTCGCACAGGCGTTTTTTGTGGAAAAAGGCGGCAACTTCGCCCATCTCGCGGCGGATATCCGCATAGTGCGCGGTGAGCTTTGCGTGCGAGCCACCCGTGTTGGTGAGGACGAGGCGGTATCCTTCGGGCGCGGGAACGGGAGAGACGACGGGCTCCCGGGGGCCGAAGTCGATCGCGTTCAGCCCGCCGAGGGCGACGCCTGCCTGATCGAGAAGGCCGCAGGGTTTGCCGAAATAGTTGTTCTCCGCATACATTCCCGCCCGCGCCTTTTCGATGGCGGGGAGCCTTCCCCCGAGAAAGAGTGCGTTGACGATCTCTGCGATGAGCACCTCGAACGCCGCCGAAGAGGAGACGCCCGCTCCGCGGAAGATGGTGCTGTGTGTGACGCAGGAAAAGCCGCCCAACGGGCAGCCGAGTTCGGCAAGATAGCGCAAGACGCCCCGGACAAGGGCGATGGACTTCCCCCTCTCCCGCTCGCGCACCGAAAGCTCGTGCACCGAGACGCGGATGGGATAGTATTCCCCGGAAGCGATGACGACGTTGCCGTCCGTGCGCGGGGCAACGGCCGCCATGACGTCGCAGGAGATCGCCGAAACGAGCACCTTGCCGCCGTTGTGGTCGGTGTGGTTGCCCACGATCTCCGCCCTTCCGGGGGAAGAGAAAAAGCGGGTGGGCGCACAGCCGAACTGTGCCTTGAAGTCAGCCGCGAGCCGCCCCCTGCGCGAGAGCGCCTCCTCTTCGCCGCACCCGTAGAGATCCGAATAACGTTCCATGCCGCCATTATATCACATCGCGCGGCAAATGTAAATAAAATAGCGAAAAACAGGCACACTTTTGGTATGCAGAAACGTTTTATCCCCGCGGCGCTGCTCTTTGCCGTGCTGTTCATGATGTTCCTTGCGTGCGGGTTCCAGGCGCAGCGGACGAGGGCAGTCTTTTCCGTCGCCGGGGCAGAGAGCGTGCGGCGGGTGTACCTCACCTTTGACGACGGCCCCTCCTCCGTCGTCACCAACCGCATCCTCGACATCCTGAAGGAGGAGGACATCAAGGCGACCTTCTTCATCGTCAGCGATATGGCAAAGACGCGAAGAGAGACCCTCCTCCGCATTGCAGAAGAGGGCCATTCGCTGGGCGTACACTCCGCCTCGCACGACTATGAGCGCATCTATTCCTCGGATGCGGCGCTGCTCTCCGACATCGACGAGTGCGCCGCCTGCATCTTTCATACGACGGGCGTGACGCCGCGGCTGTATCGCTTCCCGGGCGGCGGACACGAGCGGCAGAGAGCGCTCATCCGCGAGCGGGGATACGAGATCGTCGGCTGGAACGCCGTGTGCGGGGACGAGGAGATCGCAAACGCCGATGCAGGCACTCTCTACCGCGAGACGGTGCGCACCAGCCGAGGCAAGGATCCCGTCATCCTCCTCCTGCACGACTCCGCCCGACACCGCGCCACGGCGGAGGCGCTCCCCTCCATCATCCGATACTTCCGCGCACAGGGCTGCACCTTCTGCGCCCTTTGAAGCAGCGGGCGCGCCGCATCCGGCGCCATGCCCACCCCGCGGGAAGGATGCAGAGCGAGGCCGCCATAACGAGCAGCCACTGCACGAGCGAGAGCGGCGTAAGGCCGAACACCGTCGCAAGAGGGGGCAGGGCGGCGAGCAAGACGGTCGAGAGGACACCCACGAGCTCGGTGATGAGCAGCGTGCGGTTGAACGCGCCGCTGCGCACGTTGAAGGCATGGAGAAGCTCCAGAAGGGAGAGCGTCAGGAAGGCGCAGGTGGAGGCGACGGCATTCCCCCAGAATGCGATCCCGAGGACGAACACGGCGAGGACGAGCGCCGTCTGCACGACCCCGTAGAAGGCGATGGAACAGAGCGCCCGCTTAGAGAGGATATCCTCCGCGCGCACGGGCGGACGGTCCATCGCGTTCTTGGTGCGCTCGACGCCGAGGGCGAGGACGGGCAGGGAGTCGGTGATGAGATTGATCCACAGAAGCTGCGTCGAAGTGAGGAAGTCAGATCGCCACAGAAAGAGCGTCGCAAGGAGAACGGCGAGCACTTCCGCAAGGTTGGTGGCGAGGAAGAAGTCGATGGTGCGCCGCACGTTGAGGAACACGCCGCGCCCCTCCTCCACCGCGCGCACGATGGAGGAAAAGTCGTCGCCCCCCAGCACCATGTCGGCGGCGTTCTTGGTGACGTCCGTTCCCGATCCCATTGCGACGCCGATGTCCGCCGCCTTCACCGAGGGCGCATCGTTGACGCCGTCCCCCGTCATGGCGACGACCTCCCCCGCCCCCTGCAGCGCCTTCACGATGGTGAGCTTGTGCCCCGGGCTGACACGCGCAAACACCCGGAAGCGCCTTGCCTGTGCCGGAAAACGCTCGCCCATCGCTTCGAGCTCTTCGCCCGTGAGCACCTCCTCGCGCGTGCGGGCGATGCCCAGCTCCCTTGCGATGGCGAGCGCCGTTCCCGGGCCGTCCCCCGTGATCATCACGGTGCGCACGCCCGCCCGCCGGCATTCTTCGACCGCCTCCTTCGCCCCCTCGCGCGGGGGATCGAGGAGGGCGGCAAAGCCCAGGAAATCGAGATCGGTCTCTTTTTTTCCCTCGGCGAACGCGAGCACGCGCATCGCCCTGCCCGCATACGCCTCCGCTTCGGCACGGATACGGGCAAGGAGCGCATCATCGAGCGGCCTTCCCCCCGCCGTCCGGCAGGAGGCAAGAACGACGTCGGGCGCCCCCTTTTTGAGATACAGCGCCCCCTCCTCCGCGGCGATGCGCACGCTCATGCAGCGCGCCTCCGAAGTAAACGGTCTGCCGCCCGGGAGCAGGCGCGCCTCTCCCCGTTCGCCGCGGGCTTCGGCGTACTCGACGAGCGCCACCTCGGTGGGATCGCCTACATAGCTTCCCGCGCTCCCGCGGACGCTCTCGCACAGCCGCATACAGCGGAGGAGCTTTTGTTCTCCGCCGAACGAAGAGACCGCCCCCACCGCCATGCGGTTTTGGGTGAGCGTTCCCGTCTTGTCCGAACAGATGCAGGTACAGCTTCCCAGCGTCTCTACGGCGGAGAGACGGCGGATGACGGCGCGGAAGGAACTCATGCGCTGCACGCCCATCGCGAGGATGACGGTGACGACGGCGCCCATCCCCTCGGGAATGGCGGCGACCGCGACGGCGATGGCGGACATCAGGTTCTCGAGAATGCCCGCGCGGCGCGAGAGGACCCCCACCACAAAGAGTGCCGCCGCCACAGACAGCACCGTATAGGAGATGATCTTTGCAAGGCGGGCGAGCACTTTGTCCAAAGGGGAAGGCGTGGGCTTTGCCCCTGCCAGAAGATCGGCGATCGCCCCCATCTCCGTCGCCATGCCCGTCGCCGTGACGAGGCAGCGTGCCCGCCCCGCGACGCAGAACGTGCCCGAAAAGACGGTGTTCTCCCGCTCGGCGACGGCGCCCGTGCGGACGATGCAGTCGCGCTTTTTCACGGGCTTGGATTCCCCCGTGAGCGCCGATTCGTCACACTTCATGCCCTCCGAGGAGAGGATGCGGCAATCGGCGGGGATGCGGTCGCCCTCCTCGAGTTCGATGACGTCTCCGGGGACGAGCAACTCCGCGGGGAGCACGCGCACCCGGCCGCTGCGCACCGCCCGGGCCGTCGCCGTGGAGAGCTTTTTGAGCTTTTCGAGGGCGGAATCGGCGCGGTACTGCTGCACGACGCCCACCGCCGCGTTGAGCACGATGATGAAGAGCAGGATGGCGGTATCGGTGAGTTCGGACTTATCCCCCGTGACATAGGCGAGGACGCCCGAGAGGATGGCCGCCGCCACGAGGATGAGCGTCATCAGATCCTTGAACTGCGCAAAGAAGAGCGCGGGGATGCCCCGCCGTTTCCCCTCCTTGAGCTCGTTCCTGCCATAGGCCGCGAGGCGGCGTTCCGCCTCCGCCTGTCCGAGCCCGCTCTCCGTGGCCGAGAGCGCCTTTAATACGTCTTGTTTGGGACGAGAGTAAACTTCCATACGCTCAAAGTATGAGGGCGGGCCGCAAAATAGAACCCGTCCGCCTCCCGCAGCCGCAAAAAAGCGGCATCCTTCGCCCGTGTAAGGCCCGAAGGGAGGAAGCGCAAAGGGCATCCCGCGCCCATAAAAGCCGAAAAGGACAGCAAAAAGGCCGCCATGACGGCGGCCGAACGGTTTTTAAGTTTACTCTTCGTTTTTGGGGAGCGTCATATCCAGCTTCTTCTTGTGCTTGAAGTACCAGAAGAGCAGCCCCGCGCCGCCCACGCACAGGACGCCGAACACGATGGTGAGCGCAAGATACAGCCCGAAGCCCGCATCGTAGGCGACGGCATACTGCGTCTGCACAGAGGTCGTCGTAAAGGTGAGGTAGTCCCCCTCGCGCGTGCTTTCGACCGCGATGTGCTGCCCGTCGCTCACCAGGCGGTAGAGTGAGATCTCCTTGTTGGCAAAGAATCCGTCGATCGCGATGCGCACGGTGATGGGCGTATCGAGTTCGGTGATGATGCGGCCGCCGTCGCGCAGGGAGATCGAAAAGATCTGTCGGGACTCCATGCTGCCGTCCAGCTTGGGCTGGCTGACTTCATCCGTCACGTCCTCGATGGTGAGCTCCCACGAGAGCGGGATGCCCCCCTCCCGCTCCACGGTGAAGCGGACGGAGCCGTCCTCGTTCGTCACGGTCAGGGAGGAATAGTAGACGGTGAGCGTCGCCGAGAGCGGGCCGCCCGTCAGTTCATAGTTGTTTTCATCCGTCACGCGGAAAGCGATCTCCACCTCGTAGGTGCCGGCGGCGAGGTTGCCGTTCCCCTCCGCGCCGAGCACCGTGACCTCGGGCTCCACGCCGGCGGGAAGTTCGGGGGTGAAGAGATAGGGATCGACCTGCCAATCGCCCGCCTGTTCCACCGCGGTCGCGTCCGTCACGGGGATATCGGCCGTATCGATGATATGGCGGGAGACCGTAACTTTCACGAGCGTCACGCGGCTGCCCGCCCGCACGATGAGATTGACGGTACCCGCGACGTGCGCCGAAAGATCGCCCGAGAGTTCGTAGTAAGACGTGATGTAATCGTCCCCCGAGAGGGCCTGCGTCTCCTCCGCCGTGCGGCCGAGGGGACGGGTGATGCCGTCACTGAACTGTCCCGTCACCTTGAGATCGGGGGCGAGAAGGTCGATGTCGGAATCGAAATAGACGGTCACGGTCTGCTCGAAGGCGACTTCAAAGCTCTGCAGCGTGGGAGCAACGACGTTGACGAAGAAGGACGTTTCGGCGCGCTCCCCGCCCTCGCCCGTCGCCGTCACGACGATCTCGCAGCTCCCCACAGTGAGAGCTTCGACGCCGGAGGGAAGGGTGAGCTCGTAGGTGAGCGCGGAGGCGAGGTATTCGGTGCCGTTCTCGTTGATGCCCGTGACGGTGAGGCCCGCCCGAAGCGCTTCGAGTTCGGTCGTGGGATAGACGTTCTCCGCCGAAGAATAGGAGGCCGTGACGCGCGCAAGCGGCGTCAGGACGAGGAGAAAGACCCCGTTTGCCTCCTCCGTCTCATAGGCGGGGATATCGGAGAAGAAACCCGAGGCAGAGCCCGTCGCAAACGTGCCGCTCTGCGGCATGGAGACGCCCACCTGCCCCGAGAGGGAGTTTGCCGTGATGCTCTGGCCGGAGGCGAGATAGAGATTGCCCGTCTCGCCGCCCGCGGTGTTGCCCGAGATGGTCGCCCCGCCCGAAAGCGAGACGCTGCCCGCGGCATACACGCCGCCGCCGCTGCCCGAAGCCGTGTTTTCGGCGATCCTGCCCCCCGTCATCGTGAAGGAGGCGCCGCCGAGCAGGCAGACCCCGCCGCCGTTGCCCGTAGCGGAATTGCCCGTGACGGTGCCGCCCGTCATCGTGAAGGAGCCGCCGTCATTGACAAAGACGCCGCCGCCCTCCTCGGCGCGGTTGTCCGTGAGATAGCCGCCCGCAAGAAGGAGCGAGCCGCCCCGCTCCACGCGCACGCCGCCGCCCGCGATCTCGCCGCCCGATGTGCGGCTCGTGTCCGTCACGGTGAGCGCGCCCGTCACGCGCAGCGTCCTGCCCGACGTCCCCTGCAGCGTAAAGCCGTTGAGATCGAGCGTGCAGGAGACGGTCACTTCCAGCGTCGCGGAGGAAACGTCCTGCAGAAGGGTGAGCGTCGTCCCCGCCGTCCAGGCGGAGAGGGCCGCCGAAAGCGTGGGATATTCCGTCGAAGCGCCATCCTTGGTCACCTTCACGGCACTCTGCGTCGCAGGGGGCGAAGGCTCGTCCGGTTCTTCGTCCGGGTTTTCCGGTTCTTCGTCCGTGTCTTCGCCGGGGGGTTCCGGCTCATCATCCGGCTCTTCCCCGGGGGTTTCCGGCTCTTCGGGGATCTCCGAGCCACCGCCCGTCCCCGGCTCCGCCTCTTCGCCGGCTTCGCCCGCGCTCAGGTCCGGATCGTCCGTCCCGGCAGCAAGGGCCCGGGCGGGCGCCAAGGAAATAAAGCACAAGATCAGCGCCGCAAAGAGCGCTGCAAGCAGCATGATGATCGCAACGGAACGCTTTGTCCTCATTCGTATCCCTCCGTCCAAAACGGGTCCTGCGCGGCTCTCCCCAAGCTGGAGCCCCACATATAGTATATTGCTTTTAGTATAACACAACGCAGGCAAAAACGCAAGCAAATCGCCCGCATTCCCGCCCGAGCCTTCCCCTTTTCGCGCGAAAATCGCTTACATAATTTTCCATGCCCTTCCCATACTTGTTGCATGAACATTCTTGGCGATCTTGCAACCGATTTCCGCGCCCTCAAGGAACGCCTCCCCGCCGAGGACATCCTCTCCTTCGACTTCACGGCAGAGGGCGGGATCTCCTTCCGGGTGCTCTTCTGCGACCCCGTCACCGACAAGGAGCTTTTAGGCACGCTCGTCGTGCGGCCCCTCCTCTCTTACCGCGGCGGACGAAGGGCGGAAGAAGTGGGGAGCAAGCTCGCTTCGCCCGAGCTTCGCGCCTTTTCCGACCTCAACGAGCTTGCCGGGGAAGTGCTTGCAGGCAACCCCGTGCTCCTTTGGGAGGGCATGGACAAGGCGCTCGTCGTCGGCACAAAGAAGGTCTTTCTCCGCGCCGTCATGGAGCCGCCCACGAACGTCGCCGTCAAGGGCCCGCGCGAGGGCTTCATCGAGGACGTTAAGGTCAACACCTCCCTCGTCCGCCGCCGGCTCAAGACGGGGGATCTGCGCATCCGCTTCCTCAAAGTGGGGCGGCGCTCCTCGACGTTCGTCGCCCTGTGCTATCTCGACGGGATCGCCCGGGAGAACGTTGTCAGAGGCATCGAGGAAAAGCTCGGCGCCATCGACATCGACGCCGTGCCCGACTCCTCCTATCTTGCAGACTTCCTCTCGTCGCGGCCGCACGCGCTCATCAAACAGGTCGGCACGACGGAGAAGCCCGACATCTTCTGCGCCAAACTCGCGGAAGGGAGGGTGGGGCTCCTTGTGGACGGTTCGCCCATCGCCCTCACCCTCCCCTATCTCTTCACCGAGGACCTGCAGTCGGCGGAAGACTACTTCGTGCCATCCGTGCGGGCGACGCTCACCCGCCTTCTGCGCCTCCTCGCGCTGTTCGCGGCGGTCTACCTGCCCGCCTTCTATGTGGCGGCGCAGCTCTTCAAACTGCAGCTCTTCCCCGTCAAACTGCTCCTCACCATCGCGGGGAGCATCCGCGACATCCCCCTCTCCCCCGCCCTCGAGATGCTGCTCGTCCTGCTCATGCTGGAAGTTCTCAACGAAGCGAGCATCCGGATGCCCAAATATGTGGGCATGGCGCTCTCCGTCGTGGGCGCGCTCGTGCTGGGAGAGACGGCGGTGCGCGCGGGGTTCTTCTCCACGCCCGCCATCATCATCGTCGCGATGAGCGGCATCGGGCTGTATGCCGTGCCCGACCTCATCGAAGTGACGAGCGTCGTGCGCCTCTTCATGCTGCTCGCCGCGGGGAGCCTCGGCACCTACGGGATCATTTTGGCGACGGCGCTCATCCTGCTCGAGCTCGTGACGACGGAGAACTTCGGCGTCCCCCTCATGGCGCCCTTCTCCCCCGTCCTTCCGCGCGACCTCAAGGACAGCATCGTCAAGAGCCCGCTGCGTTCGCTCAGGATGCGGCCCGCCGTTTTCAACGGTCCCGACCGAAGGAGGATGAAATGAAGATCGCCCCGCGTCAGCTTCTCTTTCTGCTTGCCTGCCTGACTCCCCTTTTAAAGCTCATCCTGATGCCCGCACAGCTCGCCGCGGACACCGGGAACGACCTGCTCCTTTCGGCGCTCCTGCTGCTTGCCGCCGAGAGCGCGGCCGTCTTTGCGGCGGTGCTGCTCGCAAAGCGGGGGCTCTCCCTGTTTGCGCTCGTGGAGCGCTCCCTCGGCCGTGCCGCAGCCGCGGTGGCGTGCACGCTCCTGGCGCTCTTCTTCCTCTTCGCCGCCTATATCCCGCTGTTTGAACAAAAGCTCATGGTGCAGAGCGTCTTTTACGATACGCTCCCCTCCGACCTGCTGTTTGCGCCCTTCTTTCTCCTCTCTGCCTATTTCTGTCTCAAGCCCATCGGCTGTTTCGGGCGCATCTTCGATCTTTTAGGGCCGCTTGCCATCCTCTCCTTCTTCTTTCTGATGCTCTTCTCCGTCGGGGAGACGGACTTCCTCTCGCTCGCCCCCGTCGGCGTCACGGGCGCGGGGAGCATCCTCTCCGCCGCCCTCCATGCAGCGGCATGGGCGTTTGACGGAGCGCTCGTGCTCGCCCTTCTGGGCCGGATCGAGTACCGCAAGGGCCTTGCCTGGAAGGCGGCGCTGGCGCATCTTGCAGGAGGAGCGGCGGTGCTCTTGTTCCTTGCAGTCTTTTACGGCATCTTTCAGGACATCGCCCCCGTGCAGTTCTTCGCCTTTGCCAAGACGGCCAAATACTTCCCCGCCATCCGCCTTCTGGGCCGCGTCGACTATCTCTTCATCTATGCCCTGGCCCTTGCGATGGTGTTCGCCTCCCTTCTGCCCATGCTCTCGGCGGCGGAGATGCTCAAGCAGACGTTCGGTGAGAGCAAGCCGCGCGTCCTCCTCTACTCGCTGCTCCTGAACGGGGCGATGGCGGCCGTCTCGTCGGCGCTCGTATTTGCCTTCCCCGCCGCCGAACGCTTTCTCACGCGCACGCTCTTCTGGCTCTTTCCCCTCTTCGGGATGCTCCTGCCCGCCCTGCTGCTCCTGCTGCGGCCCCAAGCGGCCAAAGGGAGGCGGCCATGAAGCCCCTCTTAAAGCGTGCCGCCCCCAAGCTGGCGCTCCTTTTGGGCGGCGTGCTGCTGTTTGCCTTCTTCTCCAATGATTTCGGGCTCGTGGACATCCAGAAGACGGCCGTCATCCTGGCGGCCGGCATCGACCGAACGGAGGAGGGATACGAGCTGACGGCGCAGATCTCCGTTCCCAAGGGCGGAGAGTCGGCGGGCGGAACGGCGAGCGTGGAACTGACGGGAAGGGGCGAGACCGTCGCGGACTGCCTGATGCAGATGTACGCGAACTCGGGCTGGGTGCCCAAGTTTGATTTCTGTTCCCTCGTGCTCCTCGGCGAAGAGACGGCCCGCGCAGGCGCCATGCCCGCCCTCAACTACTTCCTGCACAATGAATATATGTCGGACGACTGCGCCGTTGCCGCCTGCGAGGGGCGCGCGGGCGAACTGCTGCAAAAAAAGAGCGCCATCGACGACACCCCCTCGCTCGCCATCGCCAAACTCTTTTCGGGCGCAACGGAAAAATCGGGCGCGACCGTCAAGAACACCCTGCGCGAGTTTGCCGTCTCCACGCTGGGCAAGGCGGAGAGCTCCTTCATGCCCTACATCCGCGCCTTTCCGGACGGAGAAGGCGAAAACGGGGGCGGATCGGCGGAAGGCTCTTCCGGCAATGCCGGGAGCGGAGGCGGGTCGGAAGAAAGCTCCTCCGGAAGCGGCGCGGGCGGGAGCGGCAATGCGGGCAGCGGCGCAGATCAAGGCGAAGCGCCCGTCCTCTTCCGTGCGGAGGAGACCGCCCTCTTTTTCCGCGGCCGGATGACGGGACTGCTCTCCGCCGAGGAGACGTTCGCCTACAACCTTCTCATGGGCCATGTAAGCGCGGGCATCCTCACGGTGGAGGGCGAAGACGGGCTGCCCGTCTCTCTCAGCATCAAGCGGGGAACGGGAAAAGCGGCGCTCTCGGACGGGGAAGCTCTGCGGGCAGAACTCTCCGTTTCACTCAAGGTGCTCGTGAGCGACCGCGCGGAGGAGGACTTCCTCGCCGGCACCGAGACCAACGTCGCAACACGCACCGACGAGGCGCGCGCGGAAGAGCTGCTCCGCGGCTATGTTTCCTCCCTTTGGGAGACCTGCGGGGAGAGCGGATGCGACCTCTTTCTCCTTGCGCGCGAACTCTATCGCCGCGACCCCGGGCGATACGAGGCAGAAAAAGAACGCTTCCCCTCCGGGATCGGGGCGGACATCTCCGTCACGGTGCGCGGCGCGGAATGAGGCGCTTCCCCCGAAGGCAGACACAAAGATCTGCGGCGGGAGCGGCGGGAACGGCCCTGAAACGTCGCGCAAAAAAAGTCGGCAAAAACGCAAAAAAAATTCCCCCAAACGCTTGACAAAATCGGGATATGTGTTATAATATAGCCAAGAAAGAGAAAGAAACACACAAAACAAGTTACTTTCTCACAAATAACCACAAGGGGACTACTCCAATGTGCACGTAAATCGATGCAACTTTAGGGCAATCTTACAAGGAAGGAAAGACCAATGCACAATTAACGCGATAACTTCAAAGGCGGAAATTGAATCAGCGAGGGCTACTCCAATGACCATGTGACCCAAGTGGTAAGGGCAAGCGGGGAAAGCAGGCTGACCCGCAAAGCGGAGAAATCTTCTCCGAGAGAATCTCATATCGGGAGGTACGCTTGATATGATCAACTTCATTCCCCATGAGGCAAGGAAGATCTCGGATAAGGAGGACAGACCAACGTACAATTTCACCGAAGGGGCGCAAAGCTGATCGGATGAACGGAACTTGAGCGATCGACCTACTTGATCGCACCGGAAGTTTGATTCCACATTGAGTTCAAGCCGAGAAGTGCCGAAACGGCCCGCCCCGGTAACAACTGAATTTTGGCAAATAAATATCCACGTGCAAAGCACGTGGTATTTCATTTTCGGGCATAGCCCTAAACGATACTGGCTGCGCACAAGTGCGCCGGAGAATTGGCCTGCCAGCCATGCATTG
>QAKM01000051.1 GCA_003343805.1 Bacillota bacterium
AAGCCCTAAGCATAGGGCAAATTGAGTGAGCCAGCGCAGGGGAACCCTGCTCGGCTCATTTTATTTTTGAAGCAAAAGCGTGATTTTGCTCGCGGAAGTTATTTTTGGGGATCCCTATTATAGCCTCCCCTGTGTAAGGGGAGGTGGCAGGCGCGGAACGAGCCTGACGGAGGGGTTGTTGATCTCACCCGCTCCCTTGCCTCCTCGTCGCAGCGGAGCAAATTTCGCAAGCCGCTCGCTGTGCTTGCGGCTTTGCTTCGATGCTCGCTTCTCCTCTTCCCACAAATCTTTTGCTCCGCAAAATCTTTGCGGGAACCCTAAATGAGAGGTGCCCCGAAGGGGCGGAAGGAGTTTTCGCGCCGCTGCGATCAGCCATCCCACCTCCATAAAAAACTTTTGTCTGTCAAGGAAAAATGCTTGACAGACGTTTTTTTGTCTGTTATAATATCCCGCGTTCGGAGGGTGCTGCATGGATCTCAACATTTCACGGCTCATCGATGTCTACGGGTCCCTGCTCACCGGCCATCAGCGCGAGGTCGCATCCCTCTACTACAACTTCGATCTCTCGCTTGCAGAGATCGCCGAAGAAAAGGGCTGTTCGCGGCAGAGCATTTCCGATACGCTCGGCAAAGTGCGCCGCCAGCTCGAAGAGTACGAAGAAAAACTGCACCTTTTGTCGCTCCTTTCCGAGCGGGCGAAGGAGCACGAAGCGCTCGAAGCATTTGCAGATACGCTCCCGCGGGAGCAGGCCGCCGCCCTCTTGTCCATCCTTTCGGGCGGGGCGTCCCATTCAGATCGTTAAGGAGGAGAGCATGGCACTCTTTGGTTCGCTTTCGGAGCGGCTCAATCATATCTTTTCCAAGCTCACGAAGCGGGGCAAGCTCACCGAGCTCGAGATCCGTTCGGCGATGCGCGAAGTGCGCGTCGCACTCTTAGAGGCCGACGTCAACTTAAAGGTCGCCAAGCAGTTCATCGCGAACGTCTCCGAAAAGGCGGTGGGGCAGGAGGTGCTCGCCTCCCTCAATCCCGCCCAGCAGGTCATCAAGATCGTCAACGAAGAGCTCATCGCCCTCATGGGGCCGGGGAACGCCAAGCTCGAAGTCGCTCCCAAGCCGCCGACCGTCATCCTGATGTGCGGCCTGCAGGGCGCGGGCAAGACGACCCTCTGCGGCAAGCTCGCCCTTCAGCTCAAGAAGCAGGGTAAGCGCCCCCTCCTCGTCGCGTGCGACATCTATCGTCCCGCCGCCATCCACCAGCTTCAGGTGGTGGGCGGACAGGCCGAGACCGAAGTCTTTGAAAAGGGGACGCAGGCTCCCCCGAAAACGGCAAAACAGGCCGTCGAATACGCCCTCAAGATGGGGTACGACACCGTCGTCATCGATACGGCGGGCCGCCTCCACATCGACGACGCCCTCATGCAGGAACTCGAGGAGATCAAGAAGGCCGTTTCCGTCACCGAAGTGCTCCTCACCGTTGACGCCATGACGGGTCAGGACGCCGTCAACGTCGCCGAAACGTTCAACGAGCGCGTGGGCATCACGGGCGTCATCCTCACCAAGCTCGACGGCGACACCCGGGGCGGCGCGTGCCTCTCCATCAAGGCGGTCACGGGCAAGCCCATCAAGTTCATCGGCGTGGGCGAAAAGCTCACCGACCTCGAACCCTTCTATCCCGACCGCATGGCGAGCCGCATCCTCGGCATGGGCGACGTTCTCTCCCTCATCGAAAAGGCGCAGGAGGCGGTCACCGAGCAGCAGATGAAGGATATGGAGCGCAAGATGCGCGAAATGTCCTTTACACTCACCGATTATCTGGCGCAGTTTGAGACGCTCAAGAAGATGGGCGGCGCGGGCGCGCTCATGAATATGCTCCCCGGCGCGGGAAAGCTCAAAATGAACGAAGCGGACATCGACGAGAAGCGCCTCGAGCGCATCAAGGCGATCATCCTCTCGATGACGCCCAAGGAGCGCGACAACCCGCAGATCATCAATTCGCCGCGGAAGCGCCGCATCGCGACGGGTTCGGGAACGAGCGTCCAGGAAGTCAACCAGCTCTTAAAGCAGTTCGAGCAGGCAAAACAGCTCATGAAGCAGCTCAAGGGCGGCAAAGGAAAGCTCCGCCTTCCCTTTTAAGGGCGCAGTACAAAATCAGGTTTAAAATCGATACTATTTCGGAGGTCAAATACTATGGTCAAAATGAGATTGGTGAGAATGGGCGACAAGAAGTCCCCCGTCTACCGCATCGTCGTCGTGGACGCGCGCAAGGCTGCCACGGGCGAGTATCTGGATAAGGTCGGCTTCTACGATCCCAGATCCAACCCCGTCACGCTGACCGTGGACGTCGAGAAGGCAAAGGATTGGCTCTCGAAGGGTGTTCAGCCCACCGAGACGGTCAAGTCCCTCCTCGTCGCTTCGGGCGCCATGGAGAAGAGCGACAAGCTCTCCCCTTCCAAGACCAAGACGAAGAAAAAGAAGTAATTTTTTGCCGCATCCGCGGCAGCCTTTGCGCACTGTAAGGAGACACCATGCTGGAACTCATCAAGTATATCGTGGAACAGTTCGCCGAGGACAAGGCGGCCATCTCGTACGACGTCGAAGAGACGGACGATGCGATCACCGTCACCGTGCTCCTCGCCGAATCGGACATGGGCAAAGTCATCGGCAAACAGGGTAAGATCGCCAAGGCGCTCCGCACCCTCGTGCGCGCGGCGACGCCCAAGGGAAGCAAAAAGTACAACGTGGAGATCAAGGAGCGCGCCTGAAAAGGTGCCTCCCGTTCCCGCCCGGCAGAAAAATTTTTTCTGCCGGGTCTTTTTTTGTTTTTTGCCCGTTTGGACAAAAAAGAGCGAAAAACAGGCAGGCATGGCACCCGAAGCGGCAAAAAAATGGGAAGAATGCAGCAAAAAGTGCGGTTTTTGTCCGCAAACGGTATAAAAAATAATTGAAAGAAGGGGAAAGATTTTGGGAAGAAAGGGTTGCAAAACCCGGGCGGCTGTGGTATAATTATACCAAAGTGAGGGCCGGGGCAGAGAATGCGCCTTCGGCCGGATCCTTCGGGCGGGCGAGCGCAGGGCCATGCAGGGCAGCCTGCCGTCCGCTCATCGTGTTTTGCAAATACAAAGGAGGGACTATGGCAGAAGAAGAAAAGGTGCCTCAGGAGGACAGCTCCTCCGAAGAGACCAAAAAGAACAAAAAGAAAGTCATCATCGGCGTCTCTATCGTCGTCGCCCTCATCATCATCTTTATCATTGTGCTGCTGCTTTTGCTCGGTTCGTGCACGCACCGGCACACGATGATCTATCATCCCGCCGTCGAGCCCACCTGCGATACGCCGGGCAGTGTGCAGTATTGGCATTGTGATGAATGCGGCAACGATTATCTCGACGAGAAGGGTCACGAGCGCATCGACGACGTGACGATCGACATCCTGCCGCACATACCCGTTGTTGACCAAGGTATTCCTGCCGACTGTGAAAACGACGGGCTGACCGAAGGTTCGCACTGCGCGACCTGCGGCGAGGTCATCGTCGCGCAGGAGGTCATTCCCGCGCTCGGCCACGAGATGGGGACGTTCACGCGCGTGAGCAACCCGACCTGTACGCAGACCGGGCTGGAGACGTCCGTCTGCACGCGCTGCGGCGAGACGATCGAGCGCATCATCCCCGCGACGGGCCACACCGAGGAGGTCATCCCCGGCACGCCTGCGACCTGCACCGAAACGGGCCTTTCCGAGGGCGTCCTCTGTTCGGTCTGCGGCGCCGTCCTCGTCGAGCAGGAGGTAGTCCCTGCCAAGGGGCATACCTATGGGGAGACCGTCGTCATCGAAGAGGCGTCCTGCCTTCGCAACGGCAAGCAGGAGAGCGTCTGCAAGGACTGCGGCGAGACGATCACGGAGATCATCCCCGCGCTCGGCCACGACCGCGTGTACGAGTCTGACGTCGAGCCGACGTGCGAGACGCCGGGGCGCACGGGCAGGGTCGTCTGCGACCGCTGCGGCATGGTGCTCGAAGAGGGGGAGACCATCCCGCCCCTCGGCCATGAGATCGAAGGCGACGAATGCATCAACTGCGGCAAAGAGGCGTGCATGGATCTCGAGTTTGTCATCAGCCTTGATGAGAGCTATTATATCCTGATCGGCCTCGGACATTGTACGGATACGCACATCCTGGTGCCCGATGTCTATGACGACGGCGAGAACGGGGAACACCCGGTCACAACGATCAGGAATTTCGCTTTCTCGTCGATCAAAGAAGGTCAACACGTGGAGCAGATCGAAACGATCAGCTTCCCCAATAGCATTACGAGTATTGGTGCCTCTGCTTTTTCCGGATGTTATAATTTGACCAGCGTAACATTTGGAACAGGGATCAAACGGATCGAAGCAGGTTCGTTTATCGGGTGCACCAGCCTGACCTCTGTTCGGTTTAAAGGAACAACGGAAAATTGGCAGGTCCAGAATGATCCCGAAGCAGTCGTCGGTATCGAGATCTCGAGTTCCGATCTGAACTCGCCCGCAAAGGCGGCGGAACTCTTCACGACAACGTATGTTGAGTATGATTGGTGGCTCGGGACGAGCGGGTATTCCCGCTTCCGGCTGTAAGCAAAGATCGAATGAGGCGGAGGAAATTTCCTCCGCCTCCTCTTTTGCAGAAAAAGCGCCCGCGGGGCGCCCCGAAAGGGCGCCCCGCGGGCGCTGATCGCTCTGGGTATGTACAAATCAGAACGAAGCCGGGAAACCGTATAGGGGCGTCACGATCAGATAGACGGCTGTAAACAGGGCGGCAAAGAGTGCCGCCGAAAGAATCATGAGTCCGATCTCAAGAAAGAGGCACAGTGTGGTCTTGGCCCTCAGTCGCGGCAGAGCGAGGGCGAGGACGGAAAACACCGCCGTCCCTGCCCATACAGCGGCGGAAAAACAAAATGCGATCAGCACGCCCTTCATCTCGGGGAAAAACGAGATGGGGGGATTGATGCCCGTCCCGCAGATCATCGCAAACAGCGAGCGCGGAGGCACATAGACCGAGACTATAATAGCGGGCGTGAAGGTGAGGCAGAGCCCGAGGAGCACGCAAAGCGCGGGCACCAGGATGCCGCCCGCGCACAGCAGGATGTGCCGCAACTGCTTTTTGTCGATGCGGAGCTGCTTTTTCAGGTCCTCGCGTTCCATCAGCCAATCCTCCTTTACATGGAAATAGTCGCAAAGCGCCTGCAGGTTGCCGTCGTCGGGGAGCCCGAGTCCGTTTTCCCATTTGGCGACTGCGCTGCGGCTTACAAAAATTTTTTTGGCGAGCGCCGCCTGCGAGAGCCCGTGCTTTCCGCGAAGATGTTTAAGTTTATCTGCAAAATCCATCGTGTTTCCTCCCGCGCCTCGATCGCACCTCTATTATAGTGGAAGGGTGGCCTTTCTGTCAAGAGGGGCGGCTGTTACTGTTGCGCGGAGGGCTGTTACTTTAAAAATAAACGCCCGCGGGGCGCCCCCTTCTGGGGCGCCCCGCGGGCGCTTCTCTCTGTATTACCGCATCAAAAAAGGCGCGCGGTTTCAAACCGCGCGCCCCGTCATTTCATGTTCGCTCAGACGATGTAAGCGGGATCGCTCGCCGCCTGATCGAGCTCCTTCTTCTGCTCCGCATAGCCGGGCTTGCCGAGGAGCGCGAACGTCGCCTTCTTGCCCGCTTCGACGCCGGGCTGGTTGAAGGTGTTGATGTCGAACATCGCACCCGCATAGGCGGTCTGCAGCTCGAAGAGGAAGAGAAGCTGGCCGAGGGTGAACTCGTTGACCTCGGGCAGGGTGATGGTGTAGTTGAGCCGTCCCGCCTTGGTGAGGGCATACGCCGTCGCCTTGTTCTCCGCCTGGATGAGCTCCTCCATCGTGTGTCCGCCGAGGAAGCCGACGTCGGGGATATCCTCGCAGCCGTGGGGGATGGGGTACTTCTCCTTGTAGCTGCCGACGGAGAGGAAGGTCACGACCTTGTCGTAAGGGCCCTCGGTGTAGAGCTGCACCTGCGAGTGCTGGTCGGTGACGCCGAGCGCCTTGACGGGCGTCTGGCCGACGTTGCAGGGCGTGCCGGAAAGCGTCACGTTCTTGCCGAGCGACTCCGCCCAGAGCTGCGCATACCAGTCGGAGACGGTGCGCAGGTTATCGGAGTAGGGCATCAGAACACCGATGTTCTTGCCGTCGTTCATCGCAATGTATTGGAGCGTTGCGCAGAGGAGCGCGGGGTTCTTCTTGAGGTCGGCCGTCTTGCACAGCTTGTCCATGTAGGCAGCGCCCTTCAAGAGCAGCTTGATGTCGATGCCGAGCACCGCCGCGGGCAGAAGTCCCACGGGGGAGAGTTCGGAGAATCTTCCGCCCACGCCGTCGGGGAGCACATAGCTCTTGACGCCGCCGAGCTCTTTGGAGATCTTCACGAGGTTGCCCTTTGCGGCATCCGTCGTAAAGACGACGTGATCCTTGACGTTCTCGCCCGCCTTTTCGAGCAGGTCGGCGATGATGAGGTATTGGGTCATCGTCTCGCTCGTCGCGCCCGACTTGGAGATGACGTTGAAGCACGTCTTTTTGACGTCGATGACATCGAGGAGCTCCTTCATGCGGACGGGGTCGACGTTGTCCTCGACATAGAATTTCGGGCCCTTGCGCTTGGACTTGGGCAGGTCGTTGTAGTGCAGGTGGCAGAGCGCGTTGAACGCCATGATGGGGCCGAGCGCCGAACCGCCGATGCCGAGCACCACGAAGTTTTCAAAGTTCCTGCGGATCTTCTTTGCCTCTTCCAGGATATCCGCCACGATCTCGTCCTGATTGTAGGGGAGCTCCGTCCAGCCCATGAACAGCTCGTCGCGGCCCCTGTTTTCTGCCACATAGGCGTGAGCCGCCTTTGCGATCTTTTTGTGCGCATCCAGTGTCTTCTGCGAGATGCCCTTGTCGCCGAGGTACTTGTCCGTCATGTTGGTGTAGTCCACTCTCACGCGGAGCGCCTTGCGCAGTTCGTCCGTCAGTCTCATAACAAATCCTCCATTTTTTCGGCAGGTTGCCGACCGTTTTGCCGGTATGTTTACCAACGGATATATTGTAAGCTACTTTTGCGGTCTTGTCAATAGTACGCCCGAAAAAAGAGCGCCCAAAGGCAAATTTTTTCTTATTTTACGGCAGTTTGGCGGCCTGTTTCCTTCTCCGGCGGAGGAAGAGTCCGGCAAGCGTCTCCGGCCGGATGAGGCGCAGGAGCCAAAAGAGCGCGGCTTCGGCGGCGGCAAGGAGGAGGAAGGTGAGGACGAGCGCGGGGAAGAAGCCGAAGAAGCGGAAGCACACGCTTCGGATGAGCAGCCCGGCGAGCACGGCGCCCCCCGCGGCCGCCAGCAGCCGAAGGAGGAAGACGCCCGAGCACAGCCGGCCCGTCCTCTTTTTCAGCACGCCGAGCGAGAGAATGGCGGAGAGCGCGTATTCCCCCGCCATGCCGGCAAGAAGGGCGCCTCCCGCGATCTTCCCCGTTAAGAAGAATACGGAGAGCAGCATCGCCCCCGCGCCCGCCAGAAAGATGAGAAGCGTCTGTTTTTCGCAGCGGAGGGAGTTGAGAAGGCTGCTCGAGATCATCGTGACGCTCATGGGCAGGAGCAGGACGGAGCCGATCGAGAGCAGGATGCCGCTCTTCGGGCTGTCATAGAGCAGGATGCCCAGATCGCGCCCGAGGACGGCATAGAGGGGCAGAAGGACGCCCGCGATGAGAAGGGCGGCACGCAGCGCCTTCTCCGTGAGCCGGGAGAGCGTTTCCCGTTCCCCCCGCGCGGCGCATTCGGAAAATTCGGGCACGAGCACGAGCGCCATCGAACTCACGAAGGTGGCGGGGATCATCATCACGGGCATCACCATGCCGTAAAAGATGCCGTATTCGCTCATCGCCGCGGCCGAGGTCGCGCCCGCCGCCGCCAGGCGCAGCGGAAAGAGCACCGAAACGAGCGTGTGGACGGCCGAAGAGGAGGCGCGCATGGCCGTCACGGGGAGCGACGCGGTGAGGAGGGGGCGGAGCTGTCCCTTCGGCGTGCGGAAGCTCCCGCCCCGGGCAAAGAAGTAGCCGAGGGCGAGGCCGAAGGAGCACAGGTGCGAGAGAAGCACCGCCCCTGCGGCGAGGTTCTCCCGGGGCAGGGCGAGGGAGACGAGGACGAGCAGCACCGTACCCGCCGCGATCATCGCCGTCTCCTCGAAGAGCTCCACGAAGGAGTACATGAAAAAGCGCTTTTCTCCCCAGAAACTGCCCCGTATCACCGCGTAGACGGCCGTGAAGGGGAGCCCCGGCAGAAGGATGAAGAAGAGGTTTTCGGCGCCCGTATCCGAAAATACGCCCGCAAGCAGGGGACGGAAACAGAAGAGGAGGAGGGCGATCGGAAGCGCGGCGCCCAGGGCGAGCAGCACGGCGGCGGTCACGGCGGAGCGTCCCGCGCGCACATCCCCGCGCGTGCGGTGGGCGGCGACGGTGCGGGAGAGCGTCACGGGGATGCCGCTCGCGCAGAGGGTGACGAGCACGGAAAAGACGGTGAGCGCCATCTGATAGCGCCCGAGTCCCTCCGCGCCGAGCGTGCGCGAGAGGAGGATGCGGTACAGAAAGCCGAGGCAGTGTTCCGCGGCGGAAAAGGCGGTCACGGCAGCGGCGGTGCGAACGAGGTCCATACTCCCTATTGTATTCCGGGCGGAGGGCGGGTTATGAGCGCACACCGTCGCATTTTGTGCGCGTTCCGCATAGGATGAAGGCATGGAACGTGTTCTCCTTCTCCGCCGTCCCGGCTGTCTCTGTCTGAAGCGCGGCCAGACCCTCGAGGATGTCGCCCGCACCTTTTCGCTGCCCCTCCGCGCGCTCGTCTCCTTCAACGGCCTCGCCTCCGACCCCGAAGAGGGGCAGGTGCTCTTTCTGCCCGAGGGCGATCTCTACGAAGTGCGCGGCGGCGAGACGATGGCGCTGCTTTCGGGCAGCGAGCGGTCGTTTACGGCAAAAAACGGTACAAAGTGGCTGTATCCCACGCAGCGGGTACTGCTTTAGGGGCAAAATGCCCAAAAACCGGGCAAAAATTCCCCGGACGCAGGCTAAAAAAAGGCGGTTTTGGGCCAAAAAAGGGCCATATTTCCGCATCTGAAGGGTGGTTTTCGTTTTTTTGGGCAATCTATACAGTCTCATGGGCTATCTTTGTTACGATTGCCTATTGCAAAATCGGACAGCTTTGTGTATAATATCCTCAAAACATGATTTGGAGGAAACTATGTCCGGTCTTTTACTCAAAGGCATCAACAAGATCTATCCCGGCGGCAACCAGGCAGTGTTCAACTTCTGCCTCGATATCAGGGATAAGGAATTCATCGTGTTCGTCGGCCCCTCCGGCTGCGGTAAGTCCACGACGCTGCGTATGATCGCTGGTCTCGAGGAGATCTCCTCGGGCGAGCTGTACATCGACGGCAAGCTCGTCAACGACGTCGTCCCCAAGGACAGAGACATCGCGATGGTGTTCCAGAACTACGCACTCTATCCTCATATGTCCGTCTATGACAACATGGCATTCGGTCTCAAGCTCCGCAAGGTGCCCAAGGAAGTCATCGACGAGAAGGTCAAGGCCGCGGCAGAGATCCTCGGCATCACCGATTACCTTTCGCGTAAGCCCAAGGCTCTTTCGGGTGGTCAGCGCCAGCGTGTCGCGCTCGGCCGTACCATCGTCCGTGAGCCCAAGGTATTCCTTCTGGACGAGCCTCTGTCCAACCTGGATGCAAAGCTCCGCGCTCAGATGAGAACGGAGATCTCCAAGCTCCATGCCCGTCTTGCCACCACGTTCATCTACGTCACGCACGACCAGATCGAGGCTATGACGATGGGTACCCGTATCGTCGTCATGAAGGACGGCTTCATGCAGCAGGTGGATACCCCTCAGAACCTGTACGATTACCCCATCAACCTCTTCGTTGCAGGCTTCATCGGCACCCCTCAGATGAACTTCTTCAAGAACTCCACGCTCACGCAGGAGGACGGCAAGGTCTACGTCAACTTCATCGGCGGCAACAAGATCGTGCTTCCCAAGTCCGTCGTCTCCAAGATCAAGAACGTTGACGAGTACATCAACACCGGCAAGGTCGTGACGCTCGGCGTCCGTCCCGAGGATATCCACGAGGACGACCTCTTTATCTCCAACTCGCCCGAGACCATCGTCAAGGCAAGGATCGACGTCATCGAAAAACTCGGTGCCGAGACGCAGATCTACTGCGACCTTGAGTACGAGAACGACAAGAACACCATTGTCGACAACGCCGCTCAGATGATTGCAAGGATCAGCTCGCGTGCCGTCGTCAACCTCGGCGAGATCGTCGAGCTTGCATTCGATGCAAAGCACATCCACCTCTTCGACGGCTACACCGAAGCAACGATGCTCGAGCGCGATGAGCACTACGACGTCATCCCCGAGAACGCAGAGGGCGCGGCATTCGTGCCTCCTACACCGCAGGAGATGCAGGCTCAGATCGACGCTGCAAGAGTCGTCACCAAGGAGATGAAGAAGCTCGAGAAGCAGAACGCCAAGATGGAAAAGAAGAAGGCGGCTGCCGAAAAGAAAGACGAGAACTGATCTCTTTATATCGCTTACCAAAGAACGCCCGGATCTCGGGCGTTCTTTTGCGTTTTCGTCCAATTTTGCGCACCGTGCGCGAAAAAATTGACAAAACGCAGGAAAAGGGATATACTTTCCCCGTCACGGGGCGGATCGCACGCATCCGCCCGCACATCGGAAAGGAGGCGCGCTGTGGCAGACGTCGTTTTGGATGCCGTACTCGATACACTCAAGATGCTGCCCTTCCTGTTCGTGCTCTATGTGCTCATCGAGCTCTTAGAGCACCGCACACGGGTGGGGGCGCTTTCGCGCGCGCTCTCGGGGAGGGCGGCGCCCCTCCTCGGCGGAGCATCCGGCCTCATCCCCCTGTGCGGATTTTCGGTGATGGCGGGCAAGCTCTTCGAGCGCGGCCTCATCACCCTCGGCACGCTGCTTGCCGTCTTTATTTCGACCAACGACGAGGCGCTCCTCGTCCTGGCGCTCTCCTCGCTCTCCTGGCAGCGCAAGCTCCTCTCCATCGGCATCCTCTGTCTTTCCAAGCTCGTGCTCGCCGTTGCGGTGGGGTATCTGGCCGATCTCCTCTTTGGCGGCAAGGTGCAGCCTCCCGCTCCCCTGCGCGAAGAAGAGCACGACCACGATCATGAACACGATCATGACCATGAACACGATCATGAACATCATGAGCACGAACACGAGGAATTTCACGTCTGCGAGCACAAGCACGAGGGGGCGCTCACGCTCTATTTTCTTTCGCCCCTCCTGCACGCGCTGCAGGTGGCGGCGGTCATCCTCGCCGTCAACTTTGCCTTCGGCACCCTCTTTTACCTGGTGGGGGAGGAGCGCGTCGTCGGCTTTTTGGAGGGCGCGGGCTATTGGTTCCAGCCGCTCGTCTCGGTGCTGCTCGGCATGGTGCCCAACTGCGCCTCGAGCGTCGTGCTCGCCGAGACCTACGCGATGGGCGGACTGACGCTCGCAAGCTGTCTTGCGGGGCTTGTCACCAACACCGGCCTCGGCCTTTTGGTGCTTTTCAGGAACACCGGGGCATGGAAGCGCAATCTTCTCATCTTCGGGGTGCTCGCCCTTCTGGGCATCGTCGTCGGCTACGCGGGCAATGCCCTCGCGCTGCTGTTTTAAGGAGGATACGGTATGAACTACTTGAGCCGCAGGGCGCAGGCGATCGCCCCCTACACGGCGGGCGAACAGCCGGCCGATAAGAAGTACATCAAGCTCAACACCAACGAAAATCCCTACCCGCCCTCGCCGCGCGTTGAAGAGGTGCTCCGCTCCTTCGAGGCGGAAAAACTCCGCCTCTATCCCCGTCCCGATGCGGACGGCCTCCGCGCCGCCATCGCCCGTGCGGAAGGGGTGGAACCCAAGAACGTGTTCTGCGGCAACGGGTCGGACGAAGTGCTGGCCCTCTCCTTTCCCGCCTTCTTCGACGAGGGGGGAAAGCCCGCCTGCTTTGCCGACCTTACTTACAGCTTTTACGAGGTCTTTGCCGCCTTCTTCGGCGTGAAGACGCACATCGTGCCGCTCAAGGCCGACTTCTCCTTTGACCTGGATGCCATGCGGGAGGCCGACTGCGCGGGCTACTATCTCTGCAATCCCAACGCGCCGACGGGTATCGCCCTGCCCCTTGAAACGGTGGAACGCTTCGTCGCCTCCGTCGGGGACCGCATTGTCCTTGCCGACGAGGCGTACATGGACTTTTACGGCCAGAGCGCCGTGCCGCTCACGAAGAAATACAAGAACCTTCTCGTCGTCAAGACGTTCTCCAAGAGCTACTCCTTGGCGGGCATCCGCTGCGGCTATGCCGTGGGGGACGAGGCGCTCATTTCCGGCCTCTTCCGCATGAAGGACTGTTTCAACTCCTATCCCGTGGACGCCGTCGCGCAGGCGGTGTGTAGTGCGGCGGTGGAGGATAAGGAATACCGCGAAAAAACGGCGGCCCTCGTCCGGGCAGAGCGCACGCGCCTCCGCGAAGCGTTGCTCTCTCTCGGCTTCACCGTGCCCGAATCGGGTGCCAACTTCCTGTTTGCGGGGCGGGCGAAGAAGAGCGGGGGCGAGCTCTACCGCGCCCTGAAAGAGGAGGGCGTCCTCGTCCGCTATTGGGAAAAACCCGTCCTCCGCGACTTTTTGCGCATCACGGTCGGCACCCCGCAGGAGAACGACGTCCTGCTCGAAAAACTTAAACAAATATTAAAATAGGGAGTTTCCCCAAATGCAGCTCATTTCTGCGTCCGTACCAAAGAGGAATGCGCCTCCGGGCGTACAAGACGGCCAAAATGAGCTTATTTTTACCGATGCGAAGGAGGGGATCGCGGCGCAGTTCTCGGCGTTTCCGGGCGGGAAGATCGCCCTCGTCAGCGACGGCGGCAGCCTTTCGCTCTTTCGCGAGTATGCGCTCTCTCCGCGCGCCCTCTCCCTCGTTTCGGAGGGGGATGCGCTGCCCCTCTTTTCCCTGCCCGAGGGCGTGCGCTGCGTCATCGCGGCGGGGGGAAGGGAGACCCTTCTCATGGCGCGCTGTTTTGCCGCGGTGCGCCGCATCCCCTGCGTGCTCGTTCCGTCGGAGGCATCGCTTGCGGGCGCTTCCGAGGCGCGGGCGAGCGTCCTCGTGGGCGGAGAACGGGCGATGCACCGTTTGGCTCCCGCACGCATCCTCTGCGACCGCACGCGGTTGCTTCCCACCCTCGGCGAGGCCTATGCGCGCCTTTTGACCGCACGGCTTTCCTCCTTCGAGGGACGGGCGCTTGCGGCCTTCGGCATGGGGGAGGAGCGCCCCGCGTTCGCACTACCGGAGGCAGCGTTCGAGCCCGTCGTGCGCGCCTCGCTCGCTCTTCCCGCGGCGCTGAAAGAGGGCGAGGGCTTCGTGCTTGCCGCACGCCTTTGTGCGGACGGCGAAGAGCAGCCCTTCTGGCGGGCATACTTGCAGCTCACGGCGCTGTATGCGGCGTTTTTCCGGTTCGGCCGGCCCCGCCGCTCGTTCGTGCCCGACTATTCCCTTCGCGCTTCCCGTTCGGGGAGCGATCTCCCCGCCGAAGTCCCCTCGCCCGGGCAGTACGCCCTTCGGGCGATGGCGCTCGAGCGCATCCGCGGCCGCTTTGCCGAGGAGGCGTCGGCCCTGGCCGGGGAACGGCCGGCGGAGGCGGAGAAGGTCTCATCCCTCTCCCCGCGGCCCGTCTCTCTGCGTGGCGGCAGCACCTTCCGCCTCAAATATCTGCCCGAATACGCCCCCGGCGGCCTTGCGTGCGTGCTGCGCGACTTCGGCCTCATGGAGTGGTGAGGGGCGCCGCTCAACGCCCGCGCCCTCAACGCCCGCGCCCTCAGCGCCCGCAGCTCATCGCTTCGGGCCGCATATTTTGCACCATCGAAGGAGCCTCTATGACCAAAGAAACCCTTCTCAAAGAGACCGACGCCTTCCTCTTCGATCTCGACGGCACGGTCTATCTCGACGAAACGCCCATCGGCGATGTCAAGGGGACGCTTGCGCGCCTGCGCGCCATGCACAAGCGCATCGTCTTTCTCACCAACAACTCTTCCAAGACGGAGGCGGAGTACCGCCAAAAGCTCACTCGCATCGGCCTCTGGGGAGAGGGCGATCTCGTCTATACGTCGGCGATGGCGACGGCGGAGCACGTCGCCGCCCGCTTCCCGCACAAGCGCGTGTACCTCCTCGCGACGGACGCCGTGAAGGAGGAGTTTTCCCGCACCGTGCCCCTCGTCGAAGAGGCGCCCGACGTCGTCATCCTTGCCTACGATACGACGCTCACCTTTGCAAAGATGAAGCGCTTCAACGAATTTCTGGCGGGGGGAGCAGTCTTTCTCGCCACCCATCCGGACGCCGTCTGCCCCACGGCGGGCGTCTCCATGCCCGATGTCGGGGCATTTTTAGAGCTCTTTTACACGTCCTCGGGGCGGCGGCCCGATCTCATCGTGGGCAAGCCGGGAACGGCGATGGGGGAGGGGCTCGAACGCCGCCTCGGCATCCCCCGTACAAGGATGTGCATGACGGGGGATCGGATGCACACCGATATCCGCTTCGGCAACAACTGCGGGATGCACACCGTGCTCGTTTTAAGCGGCGAAACGACGGAAGAGACGATGAAAAACTTCCCCGATCGGCCCGATCTCGTCCTTCCCGATGTCAATGCGCTCGTCTGAGCGTTTCATGCCCCCGCCTTTCGGGGTATAAATAGAGTAAGATACGACCGCCCTGCCATGCGGGGCGTACAGGCGCCCGCGATCCGGGCGCGGAGGAGACCATGAAAGAAGTTACCGTTCAGGAACTGAAGCCCGCGATCACGATCGCCCTTTCGGGGACCATCGATTCGGGCAATGCCGAAGAGTTCGGGGCGGAGGTCATCGCGGCCTACGATTCCGCCCCCGGCGATATCCGCTTTCTCTGCAAGGAGCTCGAGTTCATCGATTCGACGACGCTCGGCACCTTCGTCAAGATCTTAAAGCACGTCAAAACGGACGGCCACAAGATGAGGCTCGAGGGGCTCAACCCGCACATCAAAAAGCTCTTCGTCATCTGCGCGCTCGACACCATCATGGAGATCGCATCATGAACGCGCTCATCGATCTTAAGATCCCGCTCGAGAGCGATCTCATGACCACCGTCCGCCTGCTGACGGGCGGCGTCTGTTCTCTCGTGGGGCTCGGCCTTGAAGAGAGCGAGGACTGCAAGGTATGTGTCACGGAGAGCCTGCTCCTTTTAAAGCACGGCGGCTGCCGCGCGGCGCACCTCACCTTTGTGCGGGAGGGGGGAGTCCGCGTCACCATCGAGGGAGAGGAGGCCGGCGGCGAGGCCCTCTCTTCGATGGAGGAAGAGATCTCGGTGGCGCTTTTAGAGGCGCTCGTCGAAGATCTTACCATGCAAAAGACGGATGCGGGCGTCTCCCGGATCTGCTTTGCCTTTCCCTGCCGGTGATGGACGAGAACCAGCTCTTTCAGGCCTATCGTCAGACGCATGATGTCCGGCTCCGCAACGAGATCGCCGAAAAGTATCTCTTCATCGCCTCGATGATCGCCAAAAAGTTCGTCGGGCGGGGCGTCGACTATGACGATCTCTTTCAGGTCGCCTCCCTGGCGCTCTTAAAGGGCATCGACCGCTTTGACGAGACGAAGGGCCTCAAGTTTTCCACCTTCATCACGCCCACGATCACGGGCGAGATCAAGAACTATTTCCGCGACCGTTCCCGCCTCATCCACCTGCCCCGCCGCGTGGCAGAGCTGCGGGTGAGCGTCAAGAAGGCGGAGGAGGAGCTCGCGCTTGCAACGGGCAAGAACCCCACCGCCAAGGAGATCGCCGAAAAGCTGAACGTCCCCGAAGAGGACGTCTTAAGCTGCATGGAGGCGGGGAGCGTCGTCTCGCTGGACCGCCCCGTGGACGGCGACAGCGAGGAGGGCGCCAGCTTTTACGATATGCTGCCCGACGGCGAGGACGCCTTCGAGCGCATCGAACAGAAGGATGCGGTGCGCCGCGCGATCGCATCCCTCAACGAGACGGAAAAAAAGCTCGTCTCCTACCGGTTCGGGCAGGAGCTCTCGCAGGCGGAGACGGCAAAGCGCATGAATGTTTCGCAGATGTATGTCTCGCGCATGGAGCGCAAGATATTGCAGAAGCTGAAAGAGGACTTAAAGCAAGGGGCAGAGTGATGTACTTCGAGATCGGCGATCATGCAGCGCTTCAGCGGGCGCTCGATAGGATGTGCGCGCGCCTCTCGCGGGAAAATGTGCCCGAGGGCGTCGTGTTCGACAGCAAGCTCGTCGTCAACGAGCTCGTCATCAACGTGCTGCGCCATGGCGGCGGCAGGGCCTTTTTCCGCGCGGAACGTAAGGGGAACGAGCTCCTCCTCTCGGTGCGGGGGGAGAACGCCTTCTGCCCTCCCGACGTGAGCTGCTGTTCCTCGGTGAGCGACGAATGCGGCCGCGGGCTCTTTCTCGTGGATGCCGTCTGTTCCCGCCGCGAATATTCCGCCGAAAAGGGCATCACCGTCTATCTGAAACTGCGTTAAAAACCCGGGCGTTCGCCCGGGTTTTTTGCGGCAAAGAGGGGAAAGGAAAGAAGAGGCGGCTGCCCGGGCAGCCGCCTCGTGGATCGTTTCAGCCGTCGGCGTTTGCCGTCGGTTTGTTTTTTGCCGCGCGGACGGCAAGGAGCGCCGCCGAGAGAATGAGCCCGAGGAGCGCCGGCAGGGCGAGCAGCCCGAAGGCGAAGGGATCGCGCGTGAAGAAATAGAAGTTCATCTCCTCCGCCGCATACACCGCCGCGGCCGCCCCCGTTGCCGCGCACTGCAGCAAGAAGCGGAAGAGGTCGAAGGAAAATCCCTTTCCCGCGCTCGCGCGCAGGACGCCGATCGCGAGGTTGCCCGCCGCAACGCCCGCCAGGGCGAGGAGGACGAGCCGCTCTCCTTCGGGCAGCGCGCCGCCGCCGAGTGCGGATATAAGGTCGCGCTTGAGGGGCGCACCCGGGCAGCACAGCCCCGCAAAGGAGGCCGCCGCCAGCACAAAAAGCAGGAGGCTCCCCATCCCCTTTCCCCGCCGTCCGAAGAGCGCCGAGAGGAGGCGGAAGAGCAGCGTCCCCGCGCAGGCGGCAAGCGCATCGAGGGGGAGCGCCTCGCGGAGTGTCTCTGCTCCCAAGAGAACGAGCGCCGAAAAGGCTGTGTAGCCGAAGAGCACGAGCGTCGAGGAGAAGGCAAAGAGCTTTCTCGCCGTGCGTCCTGCGGCGAATGCGATCGCGGACGAGAGCAGGCTCAGGGCGGCCGCACCGACGAGGAAGAGGAGCAGTCCCTGCAGGACGGCCGCATAGACGCTGTCCGCTGCAGGCAGGCTCCCGCGGAGGAGTTCGACCGCCATGCCGAAGAGGGAGCTCCCCATCGCCGTATCCCGTCCCGCAACGGCCATCGCCGCGGCGGAATAGGGGAGCAGCATCCCCGCAAACAGTCCCGCGGCGGCACACAGCGCCGTTCCCCCTAAAAGGAGCGCATAGAAGAGCGGCCGCGTCCTTCGCTTTTCGCGCACCCGCTCTTCGAGCAGTACCTCCGTCTCCCGTCTCGCCCGCAGGGCGCACGCATCCCCATAAGCCGCTTCCCGGATTGCCGTACTCATCACCATCCTCCTTGCCTGAATGTCCCTTGATTATAGCATCCGACTGCGGCGGCGAAAGAGGAAAGGTTGTCGCATTTTGACGGCCTTTGGAGGGTGCGCCGCTCTCCCGTTTTCCGCTCTCCGCGGGGGCCTCCCCGAAGGGGCTCCTCCCAGCGTCCCAAGAAGGGCAGGGGAAGGGCTGGCGGGCACTTCCTGTGCAATTTTGGTGGGGAATTTGTGAAAACCCTTGAATTTCCCCGGCCGGGATGGTATAATCAGTCTACAGAATGGCGGGGGGAGGTCCCTGCTTCGATAAGGGAGAGAAAACATGACACATCAGACGAGGGCGGAGCTTGTCCGCCTCTTGAAGGACGTAAAGGAACGGACGGGGACGGAGGTGCGCCTCTCCCCCCGCGGGAAGGAGGAGACGCGCTTTGTGCTCACCTACTGCGGCGACAAGGCGGAGGCATTCCTCGACGGCACGGGCGAGGCTGCGGAACAGAAGGCGAAGCTCGTTGCCTATCTCGTCGCCAATGCCGACGCGCACGAGGTGCTGCCCGACAGGGCGGAGTATCTCAAAAACATCCTGCTCGGCGAGGGCACGGGCTGGTACATCTACCGCTTCCTCACCAAGTTCAATCTGACGGACGGCGCCTGTTTTGCCGTGGAGCTGCTCGTCCCCAAGCGCATCGAGGAGGCGCTCTCTCACATCGAGAGCTGTCTTCAGGATTCCTCCGATATGGCGGTGCGCATGGACGACACGCATCTCGTCGTCGTCAAATTCCTCGACGCCGAGGAGACCCCCCTCGAGTTCGGGCATTTTCTGAGCCAGTCCCTCTACGAGGAGCTGGGCGTCAAGGCGAGCATCGGCATCGGCTGCGAGATGAAGAGCTTTGTCGAGATCGCCTCCTCCTATCGGCAGGCATCGACGGCGGTGCGCGTGAGCGCCCTCTTCCGCTCCGACTTCAAGGTGCACACCTACCGCGAATATCTCCTCGTCAAGATGCTCGAGGATCTCCCCAAGGAACGCCTCAAGGAGTACATGGAGCAGTTCTATGTCGAGAGTGCGGACGAAGTCTTTGAGGACACCGACATGATGGAGACGGCGGAGCGCTTCCTCGAAAACAGCCTCAACATCTCGGAGACTTCGCGCGATCTCTTCATGCACCGCAACACCCTCATGTACCGTCTCGACAAGATCGAGCGCATCACGGGGCTCAACATCCGCAAATTTTCCGATGCGGTCACCTTCCGCGTCATCACCATTCTCTACAAATTACTCAACCCGTGATGGGTGGAAGGAGGTCTCATGGATCCGGAGTTTGACAGAAGAAATGCACCCAAAGAGGAAAAGGACGAGTTTTTCGACCGCGTTCCCGGGGAACGGCCGGACGAGCGGGAGGACCTGTCCTCTCCCCGTCCCACGCGCAGGCAGGCGTGGACGCGCCGCCTTGTCTCGCTCGTGCTGGCGCTCGTCCTGCTCGCCGCGGGCTTTTTCATCGGCTGGGTCGTCCGCTATTATGCGATCGACGAGGATGTGCGCTCCTTCCTGTGGGCGCTCGATGTGACCGAGGAATACTACTATCCCGAGGGCTTCTCGCGTGAGAAGGTGCTCTCCGATGCGGGCGAGGACGCCACGGGAGCCGAGCTCCTCTCCGCCCTCAACAAAAACCTTGACCCCTATTCGCAGTACTATTCGCCCGAGGAGTACGCGGCGTACGTCCGTGCGGGCGAAGGGCAGAACTACGACTACGGCATCTCCTTCTTCGTCGGCGACGATTCGGGAACGATCGCCTCGGTCTCCTACAATTCTCCCGCCTATCACGCGGGGGTGCGGCAGGGGATGCGCATCTTTTCCTACTTCGTGCGGGCGGATGCCACCGTCTCGGGGCCCGAAGTTCCCTTCACGACGTACGAGCAGTTCGCATCCGATGTTTCCGCCGTTCCGGGCGGGGAGCTTGTTCTGCTCCTGGGGTATGAGACGACGTACAACGGGTACGGGTATTACTACATCACGCCCGAAGAATATCAGCGGACGTACTGCCTCTACCGCGACAGCCAGACGGGCGCCGTCTTTACGACAAACGGCGCGATGAGTTTTCACGAAGAGGACCGCCTCTCCTCCCTCGACGAAGACACCGCCTACATCCGCATCGACGAGTTCAGCGGCAACGTTTCGGAGGAGTTTGAACGCTGCCTTCAGACCATGGAGTCGCGGGGGAGAACGCATCTCATCCTCGATCTGCGCAGCAACGGCGGGGGATACCTCGACGATCTGCAGAAGATCGCCTCTCACCTCATGCGCAATGCCGAGGGAAAGCGGCCTCCCGTCGCCGTCGCCCGCTACAAGGGCGGCCTCGAGGAAGTCTACTACGCCTATGAAAACGACTTTTCCGACTATTTCTCGGCAGATTCCGAGGTGTATCTCCTCGCGGACGAGCATACGGCGTCCGCTTCCGAGTGTCTCATCGGCGTGCTCGTCGATTACGGCACGCTCTCCTACGATCACATCTATCTGCGCGAGACGGAGGACGGCACCGCGTCCACTTACGGCAAGGGCATCATGCAGACGAGCTTTGTCGCGGCAAACGGTGCGGCGATGAAGCTCACCGTGGCGGGCATCTATTGGCCCGTGAGCGATACGACCATCCACGGCGTGGGCGTCACAAAAGCGGACGGCGCCGTGGCCGTCGAGGCGCCCCTCATCTGGGGCGAGGAGGACGCGATGCTCGATGCCGTCATCCGGGCGGCCTGCGGCGGGCTCACGGCAGAGCTCGCAGCCTGAACAGGGCATGGACGAGCGCGGGATCGAGCGTTTCCTCCCGGGCCGCGCTTTCGCTCTCGGCGGAAGTTCCGCCCGTCGGGCATTGCGTTTCGACCGCTGCATCGGCCTTTGAGGGCGGCGCTTCTGCGCCGTCCTTTTTCTGTGCCTTAGAGGGGGCGAACAGAAGCGCGAGCATATCGCGGTTGTCGCGGTAAAAGGCGAGCGCGGAGGAGAGCGTGTCGCGCAGCGCCCGGTCCTCCGCCGCGGCAAAGAGGATGAGGAGCAGCAGGGCATCTTTTTGTTCCATACGCCATCGTATGCCTTTCCGCCTGCCCCGTGTGCAGGGGCGGCGGTTTGGAAGGAGGGGCGCGCGGACGGGCGCAACCGCCTGCTTCTCTGCATACAATGGCGTATGGCAAATGACTTCAAGAGTTTTTCTTCGCAAAAGAAGGAGCTTCCCAAGGAATGGCAGGAGGCCGCATCCCGCGCCTCCGCGGCGCTGGAGGGCAGGGGCGGGGAGGACATCTTAAGAGAGATCCTCGCCCGTGCAGAGGCCGCAAAGCGGGCGGGTACGCTCTCAAACGCCGAGATCGACGCCTTCGCCGCGCAGCTTGCACCCGCGCTCGACGCGCAGGGGCGCAGGCGGCTCATGAAGATCGCCGAAAAGCTGAAACGCCTTTAAGCCGTGCCGCCGTTCGGCCCTTTTGGAAGCCCCCCTGCGCCGTGCCGCCGTTTCATGCGCCCTTTGCGATCTCCTTGAGGGCGGCAAGCAGCGCCTTTGCCTCCTTTTTGCCCTGTTCGGGGGAGAAGGAGGCGCGCACCAGCCCGTCGGGGAAGTCGCCGAGCGCCCGATGGATGAGGGGCGCACAGTGCAGGCCGCCGCGCACGCAGATGCCGTACCGTTCCGAGAGCTCGCCCGCGATGGTCTCGGAGGGCAGCCGCTCATGGCGGAAGGAGCAGATGCCGCAGGGGTTGGGTGCAAAGGACGCATGATAGCCCCGAAGCTCCGAGAGCCCGTCGAGCACAAAGCCCGTCACCCGTTCGAGTTTCCTCGCCCACGCTTCGCGGTGCGCCTTCACGAGGAGCGCCCCCTCATAGAGCGAGCAAATGGCGGGATAGGAGAGCGTACCGCTCTCGAGGCGGTCGGGATAGAAGGCGGGCATCCCCAGATCGTGGCTCTCGCTGCCCGTGCCGCCGAAGAGGAGGGGCTCCATCTCCATGCGGTCGGAAAAGAGCAGCGCGCCCGAGCCCTGGATGCCGCCCATGCCCTTGTGCCCCGCGAGTGCCAGCGCGTCCAGCCCCAGCTCCTTCATGGGGAGGGGGATGTGTCCGGCGCCCTGCGCGCCGTCGGCGACGAGGAGGACGCGCCCGGGCAGCGCTCTCCGGATGGCGGCAAGATCGGGCGTTTCCCCCGTCACGTTGGAAGCGGAGGTGACGATCGCCATGCGGGTGTTCTCTCTGACGAGCCCCGCGATCGTTTCGGGCAGCAGCTTCCCGTCCGAGAGGGGCGCCGTATCGTAGGTGATGACGCCGCGCCGCTTCAGCGCCTCGAGGGGGCGCAGCACGGAGTTGTGCTCGAGGCAGGTCGTCACCGCGTGGTCGCCCTGCTTCAGGGTGCCGAGGATGGCCAGATCGAGCGCCTCGGTGCAGTTCTTGGTAAAGACGACGCGCTCGATGCCGTAGCCGTCGAAGAGCTCGGAGAGCAGCTTCCTGCACGCAAACACGCGCTCCGCCGCGGCGAGAGAGAGGGTATGCCCGCTCCGTCCGGGGTTGGCGCAGCAGCGCATGGCGGCGACGACCGCGCTCGAAACGGAGGGCGCCTTGCTCCCTCCCGTGGCTGCATGATCGAGATAGATCATTGGATCACCTCCCAAACCGTTGCCGCCGCCGGGCGGAACGCGCAGCGGTGCGGCATTTCTTTATGGATACGAGAGGAAGGAAGAAAGTATGACACTTCTGGCCGTTTTTCGTTCTCGGGCGCAGACGCTCGAATTTGTATCTGCCCTCCGCGGCATGGGCGTGCCCGTGCAGGCGGTGAACACGCCCAAGGAGGCGGGCGTGGGCTGCGGCATCTCCGCGCGCTTCGAGGAGGCCTTTCTCCCGCGGGCGCGGCGGGCGCTTGGGACGGGGCGGTATTCCGCCTTTCAGGGCTTTCTTCGGCAGGCGGGAAACACCTTCGCCTATCTTTAAGGGGCAAAGCCGCTTGCAATCGGGCGCCGCGCGTGGTATAATGGCGCCATGGACACCAAGGAAGAAATTCTATCGGAGCTTGCCCGCCTCTATCCGGATGCCAAGCCCGCCCTTCTCTACAAGACCCCGTACGAGCTGCTCGTTGCGGTCATCCTCTCCGCTCAGTGTACGGACGAGCGCGTCAACAAGGTGACGGACGTCCTCTTCCGTGAGCACAACACGCCTCAGACCATGCTCTCCCTCTCGCAGGAGGAGCTTGAAAAATACATCTTCTCGTGCGGATTCTATCACAACAAGGCGGCGCACATCCTCTCCGCTTCGCGGGATATCCTCGAGCGCTTCGGCGGCGAGGTGCCTTCTTCGCGCGAGGAGCTCGAAACGCTCGCGGGCGTGGGCCGAAAGACGGCCAACGTCGTCTATGCGGTCGCCTTCGGGGGCAACGCCATCGCGGTGGATACCCACGTCTTTCGCGTGAGCAACCGTCTGGGGCTTGCCTGCGGCAAGACTCCCTTCGAGGTGGAAAAGGGCCTCATGCAGGCCATTCCCGAAGAACTTTGGTCGAGCGCGCATCATTGGCTCATCTGGCACGGAAGAAAGGTCTGTCATTCGCAAAGACCCGGCTGCGATGTCTGCACGCTCGCGCCGTACTGCCCCTATTTTGCCAAGACCAAGGGCGGCCTGACGGCGGAAAACGCGCCGTGATGCTCCGCGCCCCGATAAAACGCATAAATCTCTTCCTCCCGCACAAGCTGGTTGCGGGAGGTTTTTTATGGAAGATGAAGTCTTTTCGGCGCTCCTTGCGCTGCTTTCGGCGGAAGAGCTCGCGGCAAAGCGGGCGCACCTTGCGGCCAATACGCTGACGGACGGCGTCCTCGCCGAGGGGATGGCGCGCCTCGCGGCCTCCGCATCCGACCGCCATGCGGCGCTCCTTTCGATCGCGGAGGGCTACGATGAAACTTAGCAAGCGGGAAAGTATGCTCTCCGGGCGCGACACACTGCGCGCCATGCTGCAGGCGGAAGAGGAGGTGCTGCGCCGCTGTCTCTCAGCGCTGCTTGCCGCAGACAGCCGCTCCCTCCGCGCGGAGCTCCTTCCGCTGTTTTCTTCCGCACTCGAGGACCGCGCCGCGCTTAAAGGGCTCCTGCACCGCAGTTCGCCCGGGGAGGCAGGCGGCCCAAAGGAGGCGCTCTCGCTTGCCAAGAAGGCGCAGAAGGAACTTTGTGCCCTTTCTGAAGAAACGGGTGCAGATTTGTGACGGTTCGGGGGAAATATGTGCTGTACAAACGGCGCGGGGTGTGCTATAATCTTGGAAAACGGAGGCCATTATGATCACACAACGCGATAATTTGTTTTTGCTCTCCACGGCGCACACGAGCCTGCTCCTGCGTGCCGGACAGCGCCGCGTCGACTTGCTCTATCTCGGGAAAAAGCTGACGGGCGCGTGGGAGAACGCTTCTCTCCTCGCCCCCGAGGGGGATGGCTCGGGTCAGGAAAAGCCGTGCTCGCTCTTCTCTCCCTGGGGCGGCATCGACTTCCGCGAACCCTCCCTGCTCCTGCGCGCGGAGGACGGCTCCGCATCCGCCGACTTCGTGCTGCGTTCGGCGGAAATTTCCCCCCGCACGCCCGTTGAGGGGCTCCCCGTCTCCTATGGCGAGGAGGAGTGCGTGCGCTTTGCGTACGAGGAAAAGCGCCTCGGACTGCTCCTCGTCCTCGAGCTGACGGCGTACGAGGACAGCGATACATATTCCTGCATCCCCTATCTTTGCAACGAGGGCGCATCGTCCGTCACCATCGAACGCTTTGCTTCCCTTCAGCTCGAGTTCTGGGGAAAGGACTTTTCCTTCACCACCTTCGACGGCGATTGGGGGTGCGAACGCCAGAAGCACACCCGGCCCTTAAACGGCGGCAAGTGCGAGAACGCCTCCTTCACGGGCGCCTCCTCGCCCTTCCGCACGCCCTTCACGCTGCTCACCCGTCCGGGCATGGCGGTGGGGGTCAACCTCGTCTATTCGGGCAATCACCGCACCGTTGCGGAGAGCGACGACATGGGCCGCACCCGTCTCCTTGCGGGCATCAATCCCTTCTCCTTTGCGTGGAAGCTCAAAGGGGGAGAGACCTTCTTTGCGCCCGAAGCGGTGTTCAGCTTCGGCCACAGCGAGCGCGAGGTGGGGCTCCGGATGCGCACCTTTGTGCAGGAGCACATCATCCGCGGCGTCTGGAAGAAGAAGCCGCGCCCCGTGCTCGTCAATAATTGGGAGGGCACCTACTTCTCCTTCACGCGCGAGCGCATCCTGAACATCGCAAGGGCGGCAAAGGAGGCTGGCGCCGAGCTCTTCGTCCTCGACGACGGCTGGTTCGGCCGCCGCGACGACGACACCTCCTCCCTCGGCGATTGGTTCGACTACAAAGAAAAGACGGGCGGCATCGCCTCCCTCGCCGACGAAGTGCGCGCTCTCGGCCTCTCCTTCGGCATCTGGATGGAGCCCGAGATGGTCTCCGAAAAGAGCGAACTTTATAAGGCGCACCCCGAGTGGGCGATGAAGATCCCCGGCCGCGATCCCGTGCGGATGCGCCATCAGCTCGTGCTCGACCTCACGTCACCCGCCGTGCAGGACTATCTCGTGGAGAGCGTCTCCTCCGTCCTCACGCTGACGAAGGCCGCTTACCTCAAGTGGGATAACAACCGCCACATGACGGACGTATTCGGCCATGCCGCGGGCGGCGAGTACTATCACCGCTATATGCTCGGGCTGTATTCTGTCATGGCGCGCCTCAATGCCGCCTTCCCCGATGTGTTGTTTGAAGGCTGCGCCTCGGGCGGGGCGCGCTTCGATCTGGGCATCCTCTGCTATATGCCGCAGATCTGGACGAGCGACAACACCGACGCCCGCGAACGCATCGCCATCCAGTCGGGAACGGCGGCCTCTTACCCGCAGAGCACGACGGGCTCGCACGTCTCCGCCTCCCCCAACCATCAGACGGGCAACGCAAGCGCCCTTTCCGCGCGCTTTGCCGTGGCGGCGGGCGGGGTCCTGGGCTACGAATGCGACCTCTCCGCCCTGTCCGAAGGGGAGCGCGCCGCGATCAAAGATCAGATCGTATTCTATAAGACGTACCGCGAAGTCATGCAGTTCGGCACATATTACGCTCTCGGCGATGCGCGGGGCGAATGGGCGGGGTACTGCATGATCTCGCCCGACAAAACGCTGGCCGTGGCCGCCGTTGCGATCTTGCAGAAGCGCACGGGGGTGATGAACTTCCGCGCCTCCTTCAAGGGTCTTGAGGACGGCGCCCTGTACCGCGTCTCGGTGCGCGAGGGCGCGGGGATCCGCGAAGTGGCAAAGGCGACGGGCGCGATGCTCACGGGCGGCAGCGTGCGCCTCGACGGCATCTTCGACGAAACGGATGCGCGTTCCGCCAATTCCATTTTTACGCGGATGTTCGTCTTTGAAAAAATTTAACAAGGACTTGACAAATTCGTCCCGATGTGCTATAATGTGCACATCAATATGAGCGGGGCATTTTGCCCGGCAAAGGGGCGGCTATGGAAAAGAACGACAACACGGACCGCGTCGATCAGGACGTGGAGGAACGCCGCGAGGCCTACAAACGGCGCGAACGGGAAGCGATCGCCGAGATGGCGGGCGAAATGGCGCCCGAGCATCCCGAAGAGGACACGAAAAAGCAGGAGGAATAATTCTTCCTGCTTTTACCATACTGTCGGTATGGAACAGGAAAAAAAGAAAACGGAGGGCTTGCGGGAGAACGCCTGCCGCAAAGAGGCCCGCTACTGCCACAATGCGCGCTACTGCATGATCCGCCCCGACGCGGCGGAAGAGGAGGACGACATCGTCTCCACGGGGCAGTCGTAACGTCAAAAAAGCCGCTCTACCCGGAGTAGAGCGGCTTTTTGTGTCAAGTACCACTTTTTGAAAAATGTAACATTTCTGTTACATAGCGGGGTTTGGGCGCCGGCGGGAGACCCGACATCACCCGACATTTCGCCCCTTTGACCCGACATTGCACCCGACATCACCAGACACGGCGGTTTTTTCGATGTCAGGAAAACTTTACATCGGGAACGGTGATGTCACGATCTCCTAACATTTTAACAATAGATTGATCCCAGCCCGTCCGGACAAAAAACGGTGTAAAAACGCGCGGAAGAGGGCAGAAACCGCGTACCCTCTCCCCGAAGAGAAGGTGTTTAAGGGAACCCATTTCGCCCCGTCTCGGCTCCCTCTTTAAGGGAGCTGTCACCCAAGGTGACGGAGGGAGTCGTAGGACTTCTGCGAAGATTGCCCGAAGGGAAAGATTTGCGGCGAAATCACCTCGCGGGAAGATTATTGCGTCAGCAAAAAGATTTTCGCGAAATATAAATGAAATCCCGCGAGGAGGGTTTCCCTTGCGCTTCGTCGCAGCGGAGCAAATTTCGCAAGCCGCTGCGTTCCTCGCGGCT
>QAKM01000053.1 GCA_003343805.1 Bacillota bacterium
TCGAAAACAGCAATACCTACTGCGATACCAACTTCAACAAGACCGAATGAGTGAGAAAGCCTGCTTTACAGTTCCACGATATCCGTGTTTTTCCGCGTTCTCCACGATCCGTCCGTGAAATCGGGGATCTCGACGGCGGCACCCTGCCGGGCAATGGACTGTTCGGAAAGCGGCGTGATGACCATCCAGGCGGCTGCATCGTAGATGTCGATGGGCATGGGTCTCCCCTCCTGCACGGCACGGAAAAATTCCCGAAGCATGAGGTAATCCATCCCTCCGTGGCCGCAGTGCGTCTTTTGCTTGTCCATATCCTTCCAGATCTTGGGGAGGTATTCCGAGAACTGTTCTGCATTGTTGAGATACTTCTGTACGGAGAGCTGCGGATCGAAGAACTCCTCCAACCCCTCGTCGTCGAGCAGGACGGCGTTGATGTCCATGAGACAGCATCCCTTTGTTCCGCGGACGGTAAATTCCCGCGAGTAGAAGCGCGGCAGCGTCGTATCCAGCTTTAAGGAGATCGTCGAGCCGTCCTCGCAGGTGATGAGCGTATTGATGATGTCGCCCTGGGCGAATTTCTGGCCGGCGAGCGAGGGATCGGGATTGCGGGGATCGTGGGAAAACTCCTGCAGCCCGGCCGCTTTGGAAGCGACGGAGACCAGGCTCACCATGCGGTTCCCGCGGTTGATCCCGAGCAGGCGCGCAATGGGCCCGAGTTCGTGCGTCGGATAGTTTTCGCAGTTGCGCGTGATATAGTTGTTGAGGCGGTAATGGCGGTTGGCCCTTCCGCCGAGGACTTCGCTCCGAAGGTCGTGGCCGTAGGCGCCGTGGCAGTGGACGATCTCGCCCATCATCCCCTTCCTGACGAGCGCGGTGGAGAGCAGCTCGAATTTCCCGTAGCAGCAGTTTTCCAGGAACATGAAGGGCGTTCCGGTACGTTCCTGCGCTTCGACGAGGGCATAGCAGTCCTCCACGGTATAGGCGCCGCCGACTTCGAGCGCCGTGATCTTGCCGGCCTGCATACAGTCGATCGCAACGGGAACGTGCGCCTCCCATGAGGCTGCAATAATGACGGCGTCGATCGCGTTATCCTTCAGCAGTTCGTGATAGTCTCCGCACGTCTTGGGCTTTGTTCCCGTTTTTTGTCCGATCATCTCGGCAGCTTGCTTTTGCCGGTCCTCGTACAGATCGCAGACTGCGACGATGTTTGCCTCTTCCATTTCTGCGACGATGGACGACAGCAGCTTTCCGCGGCATCCCAATCCGATAAATCCAACATTTACCTGTTTCATCTCGTTACCTCCGATTTTCCTATTACCAAAATTATACCATCTTGTTTGGACGAGGGTTAGTTATATTTTCCTGCCATGTTATAAAATCTTCCTGTATTTTGTTTGAATAAAACAAGATAGAGTAAAATATTAAAAAATTGCACTTGCTTTTACGATCGAAATGTTCAAAATAAGAAAGCGGGCAGAGCGCAATATGCTCTGCCCGTCGATTTTATTTATGTCTGTTCGTGTTCCTCTTCTGTCGGAATGCCGCACACACGGCAGTATTCGGTCTTATCGATCTCGCCCGAAAGCAGCAGGGCTTCTGCATTCTCCCGCAGCGTTTTCATGCCGTCCTCCCGGGCGAGGAATGCAAGCTCGGATGCCGAACACCCTTTTCGGATGCCGTCCCGGATGCGGTCGGATACTTCCAGGACTTCGTGGACGGCGGTGCGCCCAACGGTTCCCCTTCCGCCGCATCGCTCGCAGCCGGCTGCACGGAAGAGCGTCGTTCCTTCCGGAAGTCCGAGCCGAGATGCCTCCTTCGCGTCGGTCATGTAGGGCCTGCGGCAGTGCGGACACAGCCTCTTGACGAGCCGCTGTGCGATGACGCCGGAGAGTGCATCGGCAAGAAAGCCGTCGCGGATGCCGAGATCGCGCAGGCGCGGGATCGCGGCGGCGGCATCCGATGTGTGCAGCGTGGAGAGAAGCAGCCTGCCCGTAATGGCGGCACGGACGGCCGTTCTTGCCGTTTCCTCGTCACGGATCTCGCCCACCATGAGGATATCGGGATCCTGGCGAAGCACGGAGCGGAGGGCGTCGGCAAAGCGCAGTTTTCCGTCTGACGGAAGGGAGAGTTGGTCGGTCCCCGAAACGATGTATTCCACAGGATCTTCGATCGTGACGATGTGGCGCGAGCGGGTGGCGAGCATAAGCAGGAAACAGGCGAGCGTCGTAGATTTTCCGCAGCCCGTCGGCCCCGTGATGAGAACGAGCCCCGGCTTTGCCAGCATCCGCTTTACGGCTGCCCGCTCCGAGGGTCGATAGCCAAGACTTTCAAATGTGAAGGGACAGTCGCGGACGAGAAGGCGCAGGACAAAGGTCTCTCCGTGGATGGTCAGGAAGGAAGAGACGCGCACGTCATATTCTTTCCCATAGAAGGAGAAGCTCAGCCTGCCGTCCTGCGGAAGATGTGTTTCGGCAACGTTCATCCCCGATGAGATCTTGAGCCGTGCGCACACGGCAGGATATCCTTCTTTGGGAAAGGAAAGATGATCTCTTAGGTCGCCGTCGATGCGGAAGCGGACGAGCACGTTCTCCTCCCCGGGAGAAACGTGGATATCGCTTGCACCGAGGAGAGAGGCAAGGCGCAGGAGCGCCTCCGTCAGAAGAACGGCGGGTGCCTCTTCGAGTGCAAAATGCCTGGGCGTAGGCTCTGTCAGACGACGGACGGCATCCGCCCCCTCTTCGGAAAGCCGTTTGAGTTCACTCTTTAAATGCTCTTCCTTGGTCATGGATCTGCTCCGGTCGTTTGCTTTTCTTATGCAAAGAGGCCCCGATGACAAAGCGACCGGAAGCCTCATTCTGAATGGTTCGGATACGCCCTTCTTAGGGCATCGGTTTTATCAGGAGGAGATGAACCGACGGAATACGTCCATCATCTCGTCCGAAACGACGTGTTCGATGCGGCAGGCATTTTCCTCGGCGATGTGCTCTTCTGCCCCCATCTTCCTGAGTGCGGACGTAAGGACGCGGTGACGCTCGTAAATTCCCTCTGCCTTTTCTTTTCCGGCGCGGGTAAAGGTGATGTTTCCCGTTGCGGGGTCGATGTCGATATACCCTTTGTCTTTCAGGAGGTTGACCCCGCGGGAGACGCTGGATTTTGCATAACCGAGCTCCTCTCCGACATCCACGGCACGCACGTTGGACAGCGTGCGGTGCAGCAGGAGAATGGTCTCCAGATACATTTCTTCCGATTCCCGGATCCTTGTGATCGCCATATTGCATCTCCCTTTTTTTCTTATTATAGCGCACAGAACTGCAAATGTAAAGGGAATCGTAAGTATTCGTAAAAAAGAAACGAGAGCAGCCGACCGGCTGCTCCCGAGGGTGCATCGCATTTATCTTCTCAACGGTTCATAGGTGTAGCCGCCGTTCCCGTCCGACAGGACGCGGTAGCTTTTTGTCTCCCTTCCGCTGCCGATGCGGAGGGTGATGTACTCCTTCCCGCGATAGGTCTCCTCCTCAAAGCAGAACACCTCGCGCTTTCCGTCTCTTTCCGTGATCAGTTCGAGTTCGGTCTCATTCCCCTCCTCTTCAAAGGAGATGGAACTTCTTTCCACCACTCTTCCGTTTTCACGAATGATGTAGCTGTATTCCAGTTCGTGCTCGTGCTTTTCCGAGCTCTCGCTCTGTTCCACCCAGACGGTCTTTCCGTTTTCGAGCGTCACGCGGAACTGCGTTTCACTTTCATATTCATTGCGTTCGCGTTCGATCTCGCGGATGCCGCTGACGGGATATTCGATGCCTTCGATGAGAAGGACGCCTTCGATCGCGTATTCCTCCTCTTTCTCATCGTCCCATCGGTCATCCCGGTCGTCGTCCCAGTCATCGTCAAAGTCGGGGATGAGCACCTTATTGTAGTGCATCTCGTATTCGGTGCTGCCGTTGAGGCCGCGGTACGAGACTTTCATCATCTCTTCATAGTCGGTGCGGTCCGAGCGTTCTACCAGGATGGAATAGCCGCTGCCGTTCAGGAAGCTGTCCACAAGACCCATGTAATCATCGAGTTCGGGGAAAGCGGTGATCGTCGCGTCCGGGGTCGTTTCGGGCTGAGAAGATTGTTCGGGGGCCGTTTCCGGAGTGGCCCCGGGATCCGTCGCCTGATCCTGTCCGGATCCGGGCTGCGTCGGCTGCCCCGTGGTCTCCATCGATTGGATGAGCATCCCCGCCGTCGCGGCGCTGACGCCGTAGACGTTTTCGCTTGAAGCGGGGTTTTGATCGGTGCCGCCGAGTGCGATCCCGCCCGTGCTGCAGGCGGTCGCCCCGAGTGCCAGAGTGAGTGCAGAAGCTGCTAAAATGAGGGTGATCGTCTTTTTCATTGTCGTTTTCTCCTTGAAATGAGTTTGGGGGATGTTCCGGAAGTTTTTTCCCTTTGCACCTATATAACAAGCGTGTGGCCGTCTTTTGTTGGGGAAATGAGAAAAAAACCGAAAAAAATTTTTTCTTGCTTGACGGAGGGCAGTGCGCCTGCTAAAATAATGGAAACAGGAAAAAAAGATGCGATCCTCCCAACAATCTTTGGGGATCGGATTGTTTATAATATGGAAGAGATATGAAAGACGAACATCTGGAGAAAAACGTCGAGGCGCTGCGGCAAGGAAATACGCGGGCATTCGATCTCATCTACGAGCGCACCAACCGCGCCGCCTTCTTTACCATCCTGTACCTCGTGCACGATAAAATGCACGCTGAGGATATCTTGCAGGAGACCTATCTCCGCGCCATGCGTTCGCTTTCGCAGTACCGTGCGGGCACCAACTTTACGGCATGGCTATGTACGATCGCCCGATCGCTGGCGCTCAACCACCTCAAAAAAGCCAGGCACGAAGTTTCCACCGACTTTGAGGCGGATGCCTATAAGTACGGAACGCGCGAAGCGGAGATCCCCTATCTCTTCGATCTCGCCGCCCGCATCCTATCGCCCGAGGAGTACGAGATCGTCATGCTCTGTCAGGTGGCGGGCTATAAACGGCGGGAAGTGGCCGGAATGCTGGGCATCCCCATCGGAACGGTGACCTGGCGCAACAACGAGGCGCTCAAGAAGCTAAAAAGACACTTGGAGGAGGACAACGCATGAAAGACATCAAGAAAATGCTCAAAGCGCAGGCAAAAAACGTCCTCCCGGACGAGAAACTCAAGGCAAACATCAAACATGAGCTCGGCTATGATGCAGGGACGGCGGACGCGCTCGTCCTTGCGCGCGCCGACGGCGGTACCGAGGAGAAAAAGGGAAAACAAAAGGTGATGATCCCGCTCGTCGCGCTTGCCGCCATCCTTCTCGTTCTTGCGATCGTGCTCCCCCTCGTGCTCCCGGGCACCGTTTCCCCTCTCCCTCTTCCCGGCGGGAATAAGTTTGCGGATATCACGAACGCCGATTCTTTCTATGCCTACGGAGCAGCTTCCGTCGGATCCATTCTTGCCTCGGAGGGCGAAACCTCTTCCGTCCGCGCGATGACGGATGAGTCGGCACGGGAAGAAAAGCACATCGAAACGGTCAACCGCTATATGGCGCTCGTCGAGGGGCTTCTGAGCGAAGACGCCATCGAGACGACCGCCGTCGAAGGCAATGAGGAATATCGATACGGCATGAAGATCGGCTATACCGACCTTTTGGGCAACGCCGCGCACTACACCCTCTACTACAATAAGCACTTTTTGAGCGCCGAACAGAAGGACGACGAGACGGAAGAAGAGTATGCGATCGAAGGCGTGCTTGTTGCCGAGGGAAGGACGTATCCCGTTCGCGGCAATTACGAGACGGAGAGCGAGGAGGACGAGACGGAGGGCGAGCTCTTCTTCCGCGCCTACCTTGATGAAGCGGAAAGTGCGTATATCGAAGTGACGCAGGAGTACGAATCGGAAAACGAGGACGGCGGGCAGGAAGTCGAACGCGAATACGTCTATTCCCGCTATGAAAACGGGAAGCGCGTCGAGCGCACCACCGTCGAATATGAGTCGGAGGAGGGCGAGCTCGAACTCAAACTTACCATCGAGCAGGAAGATGTTCGGGACGAATTGGTCTTTGAAAGTGCGCGCATCGACGGAGAGACGGTGCTTCTTGCCGAAGGAAAACTCTCGGGCGAGGACGTTCGTTTTACCGTCTATATCCGTGAGGGCGGCTATCACTATGTATTTGATGACGGCAGCTCTTCCGATCACGACCGCTACGACGACGATCACGACGATGACGATCGGGACGATGATGACGATGATGACGATGATGACGACCGCCCGTGGCGCGGTCGGAGCAGTGCTTCTGCATAAAAATAGAATAAAAGTTAAAGCAAAACCGCTGCCGCGCAACTGCGCGTCAGCGGTTTTGCAATATCTCTCGGCTGATGATATATCAGAGAGGAGCAATTTTTAGAGGAGCGCCTTGTAGAGGGCGATGATGTCCTCCTTCGTGGGATCCTTGGGGTTGCCGGGACGGCAGGCGTCATCCATTGCGGACTGAGCGAGGAAGTCGAGGTCCTCCTCCTTGACGATGTTTTTAAGATCCTTGGGGATGCCGACATCCTCCGAAAGCTGCTTGACGGCAGCGACGGCGGCCTTTCTTGCATCTTCGAGGCTCATCGCATCGACGCCTTCCACGCCCATCGCCTTGGCGATGTCGCGGTACTTCTCCCCCGTTGCTTCCGCATTGTATTCCATGACGGTGGGAAGCAGGATGGCGTTTGCGACGCCGTGAGGGGTATCATAGAGCGCACCGAGCGGGTGAGCCATGGAGTGGACGATGCCGAGGCCGACGTTGGAGAAGCCCATACCCGCGATGTACTGGCCGAGCGCCATGCCCTCTCTGCCCTCGGGCGTGTTGGCGACCGCGCCGCGCAGGTTCTTCGAGATGATCTCGATGGCCTTCAAGTGGAACATATCGCTCATTGCCCAGGCGCCCTTCGTGATGTAGCCCTCGATGGCGTGGGTGAGAGCGTCCATACCCGTCGCAGCCGTGAGGCCCTTGGGCATGGAGCTCATCATATCGGGATCGACGACGGCGACGACGGGGATATCGTGCACGTCAACGCAGACCATCTTGCGGTTTTTCTCCGCATCCGTGATGACGTAGTTGATGGTGACTTCCGCCGCGGTGCCGGCCGTCGTGGGAACGGCGATGATGGGAACGCACTTGTTCTTGGTGGGTGCGACGCCCTCGAGCGAGCGGACATCGGCAAATTCGGGGTTGGCGATGATGATGCCGATCGCCTTTGCGGTATCCATCGAGGAGCCGCCGCCGATCGCAACGATGCAGTCTGCACCGCTCTTCTTGAAGGCTTCCACACCCGTCTGGACGTTCTCGATCGTGGGATTCGCCTTGATCTGCGAATAGATCTCATACGCGATGCCCGCGTTTTCGAGGACGTCGGTCACCTTCTTGGTGACGCCGAACTTCAAAAGGTCGGGGTCGGAGCAGACGAAGCACTTTTGAAAGCCCCTGCCCTTGACTTCCGTCGCGATCTCCTGGATCGCGCCCTTGCCGTGATAGCTCGTTTCATTGAGTACAAAACGGTTTGCCATGATGAATTGATCTCCTTATCAATATTTTCTTTTAGTTTAGCACATTTGTGCGGTTTTGTCAAAGGTCGAGGAAATCTTTGCGGTAGTCGATTCCGAAGAGATCGACGAGCTTGACCATGTCCTCATCCTTGATGGTATTGATGCGGGGCAGATGCGCCGTGAGCATATAAATTTGTGCGGCCTTTTCCACCGTCTCGATGAGGCCGAACGTCTCGTCGAGCGTCTTGCCCGCGCCATAGATGCCGTGCATCGCCCAGACGACGAGGCGGAAGCTCTTCATCTTCTCTGCGGTCGCCTTGCCGATCTCAGCGGTGCCGCAGAGCATCCAGGGAAGAACGCCCACGCCTTCGGGGAACACGACGATGCACTCGGTGCACATCTCCCAGAGGGAATGCGTGAACTTCTTTTCGTCGAGCTCATGCACATAGTTCATCGCAAGCGTGTTCGTGGGATGCGAGTGCATGACGACGCGGTTCTCGGGATCGACGGAAAGGCGTGCGATATGGCTCATCATGTGTGCGGGAAATTCCGAGGTGGGCCTGCCGCCGTCCTTGTAGCCCCACAAGAGCTCGACGTTCTTGCCGCCCTTGCCGATACGGACGATGCCGAGGTTGCTCTCGGGATCCTTTTCCACGTTCTTGAAGTATTTGCCCGTGCCCGTGACGATGAAGATCTTGCCTTCGAGCGGGGAAGCGTCGAAATCCACTTCATTGACGCCCATCAGAGGGATGACGCGCTCCACTTTGGAGAGGTCGAGATATTTTGCGACTTCTTCCTCTTTCAGCAGATAGCTGATGTTGCCGCCGTTTCTCTCGTCCCAGCCGAGGCGGTACATATTGGCGGTGGTTTCACACATTTCGCGCACGAAGGGCGCAGTCAGGATATCTTTCATTTTCTCTCCTCCAGGATGGTTTTTTCGTATTCCGAGATGGTTTCAAAATAATTGTCGTCGAGGCCGCACTCTTTCAGGTACTCTGCCCAGACATCGCCGAAGGGAAGTACTTTCACGCGTTCCTGCAGATACATGAGACGGGTGAACTCCCCTTTCTCCTGCGCTTCCTTCAGCGCGGTGTTGGGAAGGAGCAGCGCATAGAGGAGCGCCTTCTGGACGGAACGTTCGCCCGTCACCCAGGCAAAGACGCGGTTGATGGAGGCGTCAAAGTAGTCGAGTGCGATCTTGACCTTGCCGAGCGCGTCGTTTCTTACGACTTCCTTCATGATCTCCTTGAGCTCGTCCTCGAAGATGACGACGTGGTCAGAGTCCCAACGGACGGGACGGGAGACGTGCAGCGCTACTTTATCATAGAAGGTGAGCATGGAAGGGATCTTGTCGGAGACGACTTCGGTGGGATGATAGTGGCCGTTGTCGAGGAGCGAGCAGATGCCGCGCGTAGCCGCATAATTCTGGCAGAACTCGTTGCTGCCCACCGTGTAGCTTTCGACGCCGATGCCGAACACCTTGCTCTCGATGGCTGGGATGACCCACTCTTTGTCGTAGCCTTCGAGCATCTCGTCGAGCGACTGCGCGTATCTCTTGCGGGGACCGAGGCGGTCTGCAGGGACGTCCTTATAGCCGTCGGGGATCCAGATATTGACAAGGCAGGGGCTGCCCATCTCTTTGCCGAGGTATGCCGCGATCTCCATGCAGCGCTTGCCGTGTTCCACCCAGAACGTTCTCGTCTCTTCGTCGGGCGAGGAAAGCGTGAGCCCGTCCTTCATCTTGGGGTGCGCAAAGAAGGTCGGGTTGAAGTCGATGCCGTCATAGCCGTGCTCTTTTGCGAACTTCACCCAGGGTGCAAAGTGCTTGGGCTCGTACTTGTCGCGGTCCACTTTGCCCTTGTCCTCGCCGAGGAAGGCATAACTCGCGTGCACATTGATGCGCTTTTTGCCGGGCATCAAGGAGAGCGCGAACGCATAGTCCTTGAGGAGTTCTTCGGGCGTCCTTGCGCGGCCGGGATAGTTGCCCGTCGTCTGGATGCCGCCCGTCAGGCTCTCCGCGCCCTCAAACCCGAGGACGTCGTCGCCCTGCCAGCAGTGGACGGAGATGGGCACGTTTTTGAGTGCCGCGATCGCCGCATCCGTGTCGACCCCGAACGCGGCATAGGCCTGTTTTGCTTCCTGATAGCTCATTGATTTTCCTCCGAAAAATATAATTTTGACCCGTATCGGGTTTATCTCATCTGGATCTTCAGATTGCCGAGGGCAGTCGCCTCGACGGGGATGGGTTTGACTTCCACGCCGCACACTTCCTGAGCGAGTTTGTTGAGCCAAACGTTCTTGGCGCCTCCGCCCACGATGTAGAGCGTTTTGACGGGCTCCCCCGTGCACTCTGCGAGCTGCTCGAGCGCCTTCTTGTAGCCGAGCGCGAGGCTCCTGTGCGCGCAGCGGAAATAGTCGCCGAACTCTTTGGGACCTTCCCCTTCGGGGAACGCGCTGTCAAATGCCGCCTTCATGCTCTCGGGGGCGAGGAACCGCTCGTCGTTGACATCCGCAAGCCCGTCAAAGCTGCTTGCCTTGCCTGCATACATCGCTTCGTCGAAAGTCTTTTCGGGGCAGAGCTCCGCCTTTAAGCGGTTGATGACCCACATTCCCATGATGTTTTTGAGGAAGCGGATATAGCCGACGCCGCCCTCGTTCGTAAAGTTTGCTTTGCAGGCAGCCGGCGTACAGATGGGTTCCTTGGAGCGGATGCCGAGCAGCGACCAGGTGCCGCTTGAAAGATAGGCGCCCTCCTGCATGGAGATGCCCTCGACGGCGCTTGCCGTATCGTGTGAGGCGCAGAGGATGACCTTTGTGTTCCCCCCTACTTCATTTTGAATGTCGGGGAGGAGTTCGCCAAGTTCATAGCCGGGCTGCACAATGCTGCCGAAGAGGCCTTCGGGCAGACCGAGCGTTTGGATGAGCTCCTGATCGTATTTTCCTGTCCGGGCATTGACGAGCCCTGTCGTCGTCGCGTTGGTGTATTCGTGTGCGCCGACGCCCGTGAGCTTGTACGAGAGATATTCGGGGATCATCAGAAAGCTGGTGACGCCGTCGAGCCTTCCCCGCATGAGATCATCCGTGAACTGATAGATCGTGTTAAAGGGCTGGAACTGGATGCCCGTGCGCTCGTACAGCCTTTCAAAGGGGATCTTTTTATGGACTGCTTCGATGGCGTCCTTGGTCCTGCCGTCGCGGTAGGCATAGCAGGGGCGCACTTCCTCTTTCCCTTTGAACAGCACATAGTCGACCGCCCAGGTGTCGATCGCAAGGCTTTCGATCGCGGGATGCCTTTCAAATGCCGCCTTGATGCCCGCCTTGACATGGGAAAAGAGCGCGTCGATATCCCACACGAGATGCCCGTTTTCTTCCTTGACGCCGTTGGGGAAGCGGTAGACTTCCTCCGTGACGAGCTTCCCGTCCTCTTCGTGGCCGACGATGTGCCGACCGCTGGATGCACCGATGTCGATCGCAAGATAGTACTTCATTGATCACGTCTCCCTTATCGTTTGGCAACATTATAGCACACATTTCAGATGAAACAAGGACGTAATTTTTACTATTTCCCTCCCTCACTTGACATTTATTCGCGGATATGTTACAATCATCGCATGGACAGCGCGATCATCGAACAGCTCTCGCGGCTCACCCGTGAGGAGCAGGACATTTTACAGGGAAAATCGCTGCAGCGGGGAGATTATACCTCTTCCGAGCGATTCATCGTCAACAGCGCAAAAATATTGGATGGCAAGGAGCTCGATCTCCGCCTGCACACACGCTTTATCGATTTCCCCGAACACGGACATGATTATCTGGAATTTATGTACGTCTATGCAGGGCGCATTTCTCATATCATCGGAAAGGAAACGGTGGCGCTCGAACACGGCGACATCATCTTCCTCAATCGCCATGCCCGCCACTCCATCAAGCGGGCGGGCCGGGAGGACATCGGCATCAACTTCATTGTTTCCGATGCCCTTCTGCGCGTCATCTTCCGCCGTGTGAGCAACAACCCCGTGATGAGCGGCTTTCTCTCGCGCAACTTCGATGACAGCGGGGAGGCGGAATACCTCTTCTTCCGTACGCAGAACAACTTCCCCATCCGCAATCTGATGGACAACCTCATCTATGCCGTCGTCAAGGGCACACAGGAGGTGTATGCCGGGCTTGTCGAGCTGCTCTTTTCCTATCTTGCCTATTATCGCGAGACGCTCGTCAATACCCTGCGCGTCTCTTCCCCCGATATCAAGCTCAGGCGCGCTGTCGCGGAGCTGCTCGAACGTTCCTACCCCGATGCGACGCTTTCGGGACTTTCGTCTGCACTCGGCTACACGGAAGCGTACCTCTCCCGCCGTATCCGCGAGGCGTTCGGCAAGCCCTTCCGCCTCCTTCTGCAGGAATATCGCTTGAAGGCTGCCGAGGAGCTCCTCCGTTCGAGCCGCCTTCCCGTCGAGGAGGTCATTCGAGCCGTGGGATACGAGAACACGAGCCACTTCTACCGTGCCTTTCAGGAGCTTTACGGCGAAACCCCGCACAAGTACCGGAAAAACCATGCCGCCTTTTAATGCCAAAGCCTGCTATAGCGGAGGGTTTTTTTGTGTGGAAAGAGGCGGCCGCTATGGCCGCCTCTTTCCGGGGAAAATTGTATTCGGGATATTGATCAACATGACGTTTGATCGCGGAAGGCTTTCTGATAAAACCAGATCAAAAGATTCAGGATAATGACCAAAATGGCAACGATCATCAGAAAGATGGCACTTACAAGGCAACTATAGGGTCGTACAAGCGTACCCATATAATTGGTTGGGTTATTCATGTATGATACATAAAGTTGGATCAGATAAACACATGGACCGATCAGATTAAAGAGAACGATCCCGCTGATAACGCTGAGTATGATTTTGATTTTTGTTGAACGACTCATAATTCCCTCCTTAAATTTTGTAAAATGTGTTTAATATACAAAAATACTGTAACACAAAAGCCGTAATATGTATTGCATTGCTGTTGGCTTTTTTACAGGATTATCGCTTTTTTATCAGGAAAGCCCGTCCGCACGGACGGGCCTTGCCTTATGAACTTTCAGAACGTTATCTTATCGGTGGACTGTAAAATGGAGAACCACGGCTCTTCGTCCTCGACGACGGAAATGTTGACAAACTTGCCCACCGTCAGGTTATCGAGTTCGCTGTCCAATATCCAGAACGTGCGCTTTAACACGCGCTCCGAACCGTCCTTGCCATCGATGCGCACGGTGGCGGTCACTTCGGTGCAGCCGTTTTCCGCCTGTCCCGTCAGGCGGAGGTCGGTGAGCATCGCCTTATACTCCCTGCCGTGCCGTTTGATGCGCTGCCTCTCATCGTAGGAGAGCCCGTTGGGGTTGCGCTTCGAGATATAGCGGTCCAAAAGGTCCTGCAGCTTCTCGCGGATGGGCTCTTTGTCGATGGCGCCGTTGCCTGTCTCGGGGTCGTAGGCGAGCGGGAACACCGACCCCTGCTGCAAAGCGTGCAGCGAAGTGAGATCGATGATCTGCTTGACGGTAATGGGCCGCGTGGAGCCGTCGGGCAGGATGCCGTCCAAAGTCATCTTGATCTGTGGCTGGTCGTTGACGGTAAGCCCCGTGCGCGTATAGCTGCGCAGGATGCCGAGGGTGTGCTCGGTAAGTGTCTTCTTGCTCGGCCCCTTCGCCTTGCGGAAGATGGGAATGATGGAGGCGAGCGCGATGATAATGACGACGGCGGCGACGATATAGCCGCTGTTTTCGCCGAGATCGAAAGCCAAAAGAGCGAAGTGAGAAAACATGACTGTCCCCCTTTATCTTTATTATATCACAGAGGGCGCCCCGCTGTCTCAAATCAAATTGTAAAAAGTCTGATACATTTGCTTTCTTAACAAACGTGCTTATCGGGCAGAAAGAGGACGGGCGCGCCCCGTCCTTTTCGTATAATTTCATCAAAGCTGCGGCCAAAGAGTATCGTAGATGGCGCGGAAGATGAGAGGGACGTGCCTGCTCTCGGAGACGACGGTAATGACGGCCTCCTTTTCGGGAAAGACGATGGAAAGCTGTCCGTTTTTGCCGTCGGCGCGGAAGGAGTTCTTCTCCCCCATCCAAAAGAAATAGCCGTACGGGGCAGCCGACTGCGGACGGGTGCATTCCTTGATCCAGCCCTCGTCGATGAGCTGCTTCCCCTCCCATTCACCTTGTTGCAGCAGGAGAAGCCCGAAGCGGTGCAGCTCGGAAAGGGTGAGCATGAGGCCGCTCGAGCCGAACGTATTGCCCAAGGGATCGACTTCCCACGTCGGCCGCTTAATGTTGAGCGGTGCAAACAGGCGGGGCGTCAGATATTCCACCAGATCGCACCCTGCGCGCCTTTGAACGAGCACTCCCGCAAGATAAGGCCCTGCATTGCTGTATACAAAGGTGCTCCCCGGCTCGTGTACAAAGGGGATGGAGAGCGCCAGTTTCACCCAATCATCCTCTTCATAGAGCGGGCGGTAAGGCCCCATGAGTTCCGCCTTTTCATGCCCGAGGCACATGGTGAGAAGGTCTCTCACCTTCGCTTTCTTCAGGTTTTCGCTGACATCGGTGGGCAGGCTGTCTGCAAATGCCTCGGTGAGCGGCTCATCGACGGACAGGAGCCCCTCGCTTTGGGCAAGCCCCACTGCACAGGCGACAAAGCTCTTGGATGCCGAGTAGACGTTGCGCCGAACCTCTTCGTCCCAGGTCGCATGGACGAGCTCCTCCCCTTTCCTTGTCACTTTCAGTCCGAGCACGCCCGTGAGCCGTGCGACTTCGTCAAAGTATCTGATATCCATAAAAAAAGCCCTCCTACCTGCAAAGGATAGCATGAAAGAGAGCATTTGTCAAGTTCAGTTGTGTTTCGTATGTGACTTGAAGAGAAGCGACATGACAAAGGAAAAGACGATGGCTGCCGTCACGCCCGCACTTGCTGCCGCAAGAGACCCCGTCAACGCCTCGAAGAGCCCTCGTTCTGCGCCCTTCATGGCTCCGTTAGCAAGCAGATAGCCAAACCCGCTGATGGGGACCGTCGCCCCCGCTCCCGCGAACTCCACGAGCGGCTGATACAGGCCCAGTGCCGTCAGTGCAATGCCGATGAGCATGAAGAGGACGAGGATCTTGCCCGAAGTGAGATCGGTGAGATTGATGACCACCTGTGCTGCCGTGCAGATGAGCCCGCCCACAAGAAACGCCTTTATAAACATGAGAACGATATCAAGATATTCCATAAGACCTCGTTTTGCGCAGATCAGACCTCCAGAGTGACGGCGTGAGCAATGCAGGGGATGCTCTCCCCCTGTCCCGATGAGACGGTGGAAAGCAGAGCACCGGTCGCCGCGAACAGGACGCGCTTCAGTTGCCCCGTGCGCATCTTTTCAAAGAGATAGGAACAGAGCACCAGCGCCGAGCATCCTGCACCGCTCCCGCCCTGATACTCATCCTCGATGACTTTATAGACGATCTCGCCGCAGTCCACATGATTTTCGGAGAGGTCGACTCCCTTCTCCCAGGTGAGATCCTTCAAAATGCGGCTGCCCAGCGCTCCGAGATCGCCCGTGACGATGAGATCGTAATCTTTCGCGCTCCGTCCGTTCTCCGAAAGGTGTGCAAGAATGGTATCGGCAGCCGCGGGCGCCATTGCGGCGCCCATGTTGTTGACGTCCGTGATGCCGTAGTCTACGACCTTTCCGATCGTCGCCCCCGTTATGCGGATGCCCTCGCCGGAGCGGCGGAGCAGCGCTGCGCCGGCTCCCGTCACCGTCCACTGCGCCTGCGGAGGACGGATACAGCCGAGTTCCAGAGGATAGCGGTACTGCCGCTCCGCCGAAGCAAAGTGACTGCCCGTAGCTGCTACGGCCGAAGAGACAAATCCTCCGTCCAGGAGGGCCGCTGAAAGCAGCAGGCTTTCTGCCATCGTGGAGCAGGCCCCATATATCCCCAGAAAGGGAATGCTGAGATCGCGTGCCGAAAAGCTCGCTGAAATGATTTGGTTAAGGAGATCGCCCGAGACGAGGACGCCGACCTCTTCCCGTTTCAGACCGCCCTTTCGGATGACGCCTTCGATGACGTGCGTAAGCATCTTGCACTCGGCTTTTTCGTATGTGTCCTCGCCGAACATATCATCCTTCAAAAGGGTGTCGGCATATTTCCCGATGATCCCCTCCGCCTCTTTGGTCCCGGCAACGGAACTCACGGCGACGATCCGCGGCTCGGAACGAAATGTGATGGTCTGCGCGCTCATTGCCGTTACTTTGCGGCTTTACAGGCAGAAATATGCAAAAATGAGCAAAATCCTGGCGCATCCTAAAATATTTCGCGTGTTCTATGAAAAATATTCGCCCAGATTGTTTACTACTTGCAAAATTTCGTGTATAATGGACTTATATGTTGTCACGGCCACGTTTTTCTTCCGGGAGGCTCGCCGTCCTGGGCGTGCTTGCGGCTCTTTCTCTCGCCGTTCACACCCTCGAGTCGGTGTTCCCCCCTCTCTTCGGGATACCGGGGGCAAAGCTGGGGCTCGCCAATCTCTTTTCGATGCTGGCGCTCGTCCTCTACGGCCCCCTCGATGCAGCGCTTATTTTGCTTGCACGGACGCTTTTGGGGGCTGCCATCGCGGGGAATGCCTCTTCGCTTCTCTTTTCCCTTTCGGGGGGCGGAGTTTCGCTTCTGCTTGCCATCGTTCTCGTGCGTTTTCTTGTCCCCCGTGTGAGCTATCTTGCCGTCAATGTCGCGGCTGCGGTCGTTCACAATGCGGTGCAGGTCGTTGTCTACGTTCTGGAAACATCTACGCCTGCGAACTTTGTCCTTCTTCCCTACTTTGCGCTTGTCGGCGTGCTTTCGGGCGCAGCCGTTGCGGCGGTCGGGCTTCTCCTTCTGGAGAGGATCCCCGAACGCATCTTTTATTCCAATGAACGGAAACGTTCTCAGCCACCAGGAGGTGTTACTTGAAAGCGATCCAAGGCAAACGCCTGTTTGCGGGCATTCATCCGCACGGCAGGAAACAACTTTCGAGCGGAAAGCCGCTTGAACAGCTTCCCCCGCCCGGGGAAGTGTACATCTCTCTTTCGCAGTCGCTGGGGCGCCCCGCTCTTCCCTGCGTGGAGAAGGGCGCAAAGGTGAAGCGCGGCGAGCGCATCGCAAGCGCAGACGGCGCCATCTCTTCCGACGTCTTTGCAAGCATCGCAGGCGAAGTGACGGACATCGTCCGAAAGACGGCGCAGAGCGGCGGCGAGGAGACATTCATCGTCATCCGGGCGGACGGAAGCGGGGAGGAGTTTCGTTTTCCGCCTCTGACCGATCCCGGCCCGGATGAGATCCGCGCCCGCGTCCGGGACTGCGGCATCGTGGGCCTCGGCGGCGCGGGCTTCCCGACGGCGGTCAAGCTCTCCCCTCCCTGCCCCGTTGATACGCTCATCCTGAACGGCGCGGAGTGCGAGCCCTATCTCACCTGCGATCACAGGCTCATGCTCGAATTTACCGATGAGATCGTGCGTGGGGCGCGCTATCTGAAGCAGGCGCTCGACTGTCGGCGCATCATCATCGGCATTGAGGACAATAAGCCGGATGCCATCGCTGCGTTCGAGCCCTATCCCGATATCGCGGTGGTGCGCCTTCGGAAGCAGTACCCGATGGGCGGCGAGAAGCAGCTCGTCTATTCCGTAACGGGCAGAAAGATCCGGCCGGGAAAACTTCCTGCCGATGCGGGCGTCGTCGTGCAGAATGTTGCGACCGCCTTTGCGGTCTCGGAAGCCGTTGAACAGGGCAAGCCGCTGTATGAGCGCGCCGTCACCCTTTCGGGCGGAGCCGTCAAAGAGCCCAGGAACCTTTGGGTCCCGGTCGGAACACCGCTCTCCGTTCTCGTTGACTTCTGCGGCGGAGAGGTTGGCTCGCCCGCCAAGATCGTCCAGGGTGGGCCCATGACGGGCATTGCTCTTCCTTCCTACGACTTCTATACGCACAAGACGACGTCCGGTCTGCTCCTTCTCACGGGCGAAGAGGCCTCGCTTGCAGAGCCCTCCCCCTGCCTTAGCTGCGGGAAGTGCGCGGACGCCTGCCCCATGCACCTCATGCCCATGCAGACAGATTTCTATGCCGAGGCGGGCGATTATGAGACGGCGGCAAAGCTCGGAGGCGCTCTCCATTGCATTGAATGCGGGGTGTGTGCTTATGTCTGTCCTGCGCGCCGACCGCTCATCCAGAGCATCCGCAAGACCAAACAGGAGGTGAGGAAAAAATGACAAACCGACCGACGGAAAATCAGGTTGCGGTCTCCGTTCCTCCCCATGTCCGGGGAAGGCGTTCCTCGCGCGGCATCATGCTCGACGTCGCCATTGCGCTTCTTCCTTCGGCGGTGATGGCATGTGTTTACTTTCAGCTCTATGCTCTGATGCTGCTCCTTGTCTGCGTCGCCGGGGCGGTCGCAACGGAGTTTATCTATTATTTCATCGCGAAAGGCGGATTTGCGCACAAGTGCAGCCGGGCGGGAGAAGTCGTCAGAAACTGGGCCCGGCAGTTCGACTGTACCTCCGTCGTCACGGGCCTCATCTTAGCTCTCATCCTGCCCGCTTACACAAAGTGGTATGAAGCGTTGCTCGGTTCCGTGTTTGCGATCGCACTCGTCAAGATGCTCTTCGGCGGTACGGGCAAGAATCTCGTCAATCCCGCAGCGGCGGGGCGTGTGTTCCTGTTCATCAGCTTTTCGCTTTCGGCGGGCGCACTTCTGACGGACGGAACGCTGACGACGGGCGCCACCTATCTTTCGGGTACGCTCCTTTCGGGCGGATCGCTTTCCTCGGGCGCGACGTACGGTGACACCATCGAGCTCTCGCTTCTGCAGCTCTTTCTCGGAAACGGCGTCGCAACGGCCGCCATCGGCGAGACGTGCAAGGCGGCGATCCTTGCGGGATACCTCTATCTCGTCATCCGCAAGGTCATCAAATGGTGGCAGCCGCTCCTTTGCATCGCGCTCTCGGGCTTTGTTTCGGTATGCCTTGCGGCGACAAGCGGGACCTTCGATATCACGCTCTTCCCCGACTACTGCCTTTCGGGCGGGCTCGTGTTCGGCGCGGTTTTCATGGCGACGGACTACGTCACCTCTCCCAAAGGGACTTACGGACAGCTCGTCTATTATGTGGCGCTGGCGCTTCTCACCGCTATTCTCAGGCACTTTACCCACATCGAGATCATGTCCTTCACCATCCTTCTGATGAACCTTCTCACTCCCCTTATCGATACCTACATCGTGCGTAAGCCCTTCGGCTATCAGCGGGAGAAGAAGGCAAAGGAGGCTGTCAAATGAGCGCGAAGTCCTTTTTCAAGAGCATTGCCTTCAAGTGCATCATCGTGCTTTTATCCATTGTGCTCCTCTGTTCGGTTTTCCTCACCATCTGCAATGCGCTCTTCTATGTTTCGGACGAGGAACGGCTCGACCGCGCTCTTGCGGAATTGTATGACGGCGAGAGCGTTTCGACGGAACTTGCTCCCGGAGCGGATGCTTTGGGGGACGGTGAAGAGATCGGCCGCGCCGTCGTGCTGACTGCGCGCATCGTTACGAGCGAAAATCATGCCGGTGACTGGCTTGTTCAGACGCAGGGCCTCGACGGCTACAACGGCGGAACCGTTACCTGCTGGGTGGTCATCGAGACGCAAGAAAACGCTGTTTCGGGCGTGGGCGCCGTCTCCATTTCCTCCAACGAAGGACAGTCGTACATCGGCCGCATCACGCAGGAATTTTTGAACGGCTTCAGCGAAAATTTCAACGGGGAGCCCTATCCGGACGGGATGGTCTCGAGCGGCGCAAGCTATTCCTCGACCGCGATCCGCAATGCCGTGAACGGCGCGCTCGAATATGTGAAAACTTCCGTCGGGGAGGCGGAGGAGGCGCAGAATGAGTAAGTATAAGAAGATCTTTTTGGACGGTGTCATCTTCTCCAATCCCACCTTTGTGCTGGTGCTCGGCACCTGTCCGACGCTTGGCCTCATCTCATCGGCGATGTCGGCCATGTCGATGGGCCTCTGCATCATCGTCATTCTGACACTCAGCAACGTGCTCATTTCGGCGATGCGCAAAGTTATCCCCAATGAAGTGCGCATCCCCTGCTACATCGTGCTCATCGCAACGCTCGTCACGCTCCTTCGCATGGTGCTCGAAAAGTTCCTGCCCGATATTTACAGTGCGCTCGGCGGGTTCCTCGCACTCATCGTCGTCAACTGCATCATTTTGGGGCGCGCGGAGGCCTTTGCCAACAAGCACACCGTGCCGGAAGCAGCCATGGACGGCCTTGCAAACGGCATCGGGTTCACCTTAGCCCTCACCTGCATGGGTATTGTATGCGAGATCCTGGGCTCCGGCTCTCTGTTCGGCGCAAAGCTCTGGGATTTCAGCATCGCCCTCTTCTCGCAGCCGGCGGGTTCCTTCATTATCTTCGGCCTCTCCATTGCACTCTTTACCAAGGTGATGGACAGCGTCACGGGGAATGCCAGAAGAAAACGGCAGGCAGAGGAAGCACGCAGACTGTTTGAAGTACGCCGCGGCAATGCCGCAAAGGAGGCTTAAAGCATGGGAACTTTGATCGCGATCGTCCTTTCGGCGGTTTTGACGGATAACTTCATCACCTCGCAGACGCTCGGCATCTGCCCCTTCCTCGGCGTCTCGAAAAAGACGAGTTCTGCCCTCGGCATGGGCATTGCCGTCGCCATTGTCATGGCGCTTGCAACGCTCGTCACCTATCCCCTCTATGAATACCTGATGGTGCCTCTCGGCATTGCCTTTCTCGAGATCATCGTATTCATCTTCGTCATTGCATCTCTCGTGCAGATGCTCGAGATGATCATCAAAAAACTTTCCCCTTCGCTGTATAACGCGATGGGCATCTATCTTCCGCTCATCACGACCAACTGCGCCGTGCTGGGTGTCACGGAGATGCTCATCGGCGACATGAGCGGCGTCATGGGCGAGGCTGTAATGAATCTCGGCTGGGCGGTGCTCTACGCCTTCCTTGCGGGCATCGGCTTTACGCTCGTCATGCTCATCATGAGCGGCCTCCGCGAAAAGCTCAACCGCTACCGCGTGGGCAAGGCGCTCTCGGGCTTCCCCATCTCGATGGTGACGGCAAGTTTCATCTGCATGGCATTCACCGTGTTCAGCTACATTGCATGAGGAGGCAGATATGCAGAATTTACTTGTAACGCTTGGCACGATCGATGCCGAGACCTGGAAAACCGTCGGCTGGGTGGCGCTCATCATCGCCGTCATCGCCGTCGTCATCGTGCTTCTCATTCTCCTCGTCGGCAAGGTATTCCATGTGGATGCCGATGAAATGGTGACAAAGATCCTGGAAAATCTGGCGGGCGCAAACTGCGGCGGCTGCGGCTGTTCGGGCTGCAGCGGCTTTGCGCAGAAGCTCGCCTCGGGCGAGGGGGATCTTTCCGCCTGCCATGTGACTTCCCCCGAAGGAAAGGCGGAAATCGCCAAGCTCCTCGGAATTGAACTGAAGGCAGAGGAGCGCACGGTTGCCGTCGTCCACTGTGCGGGCGCTTCTGCCGTGCACACCTTCCGCCCTGTCGGTGCCTCGACCTGCGCTGAGACGGCTGCCCTCTTCGGCGGCGATAAACTGTGCAAGGAGGGCTGCCTCGGCTGCGGAGACTGCACGGCTGCTTGCACGGAGAGCGGCGTTCGCATCGAGGACGGCGTTGCAAAAATCGATGCAGATAAGTGCCTCGGCTGCGGCGCGTGCATTCTGACCTGCCCCAAGCACGTCATCGGCCGCATCCCCGCCTCCGCGCCCGTCTATGTGGCCTGCTCCTCCCATTGCAGAGGCAAGGAAGTCATGGCGGCGTGCGATGCCGGGTGCATCGGCTGCGGCCTGTGCGCCAAGAAATGCCCCTCTTCCGCGATCACGATGACGGATAACCTGCCCGTCATTGATTACGCGAAGTGCATGGGCTGCATGACTTGCGTGGAGAGCTGTCCCAAGAAGGTCATCAAAGCGCGCTTTGAAGGGTAATTTTTGTTGTAGGAAAGCGCCGCCGCGGCAACAGCCGCGGCGGCGCTTTTCGATCCGGCGGCTGCGCGCTTTGCACGCGGCCGCCTCCTTATTGCGGATCTTATTCCAATGTTCCGTCCGAAGCAAGATCTCCGCCCACAGGCATGACGACCACACCATGCGGGATACAGGAGATGGGCGCGGATGCCGTATCCCTGATGGGCGGCATATACACGCAGTCACGGCTCCACGAACAATCTGCATCCGTCATGTCCGCCTGCCGGGCCGAGCGATCGATCGACACGGTATTATAGCCGCGCTCAGTCGTGATCGTGACGAGGAGCACCGCTCCGTCCTCTTCCACCTTTACCCGATCGGCATCGTAGATTTCAAACGTATTCCGTCGAAAGTCGCATGAAAAGACACACTCGTTTTCCACGAGGATGTCGACGCCGTCGAGTTTCTCCCTCTCCGGCAGGATGACGAATGCAAGAAAGAGCGCGAGAAGAAGCACAAAGAGAAGGGCGTAGATCAAAAGGTCCCCTCCCCGGAACCATTTGCTATTTTTGATTTGTTTCAGCTTTTCCCGGCTCATGTACGCCTCAGATGGTTACGACATTTTCATATCCCGCGGCGAGCGAATAGCTCTCCTCGGGAGCATTGGTATAGACGGTGAGCTCCTCTCCGTCGAGCTCGACGAACCAGACGGTCTCTTCGACTGTGCTTAAAAATTGCAAGGCGCGCTCCCTTCCCATTGTCATGAGAGCGGTGGTCAGTGCATCGCACCGAGCGGCGCTTTCGCCAAGGACGGTCGCCGTTACGATGCCGGAAACGTTCTTTTCGTCCTTTACGTTGACGGGCATCATCGTCTTAGGGTTTATGATCTGGCTGTAGCGCGTGCCGCCGATCTCATAGTAGAGCCCGTTGTCCGCACTCGTCGAAAGGCAGGTATCCTGTACGCTGGCCGTCAGGTAGTGTCCGCTGTCGCGCGGAGCGGCCACGGAGAGCTCAAAATACGCCCTCTCCGGCGTATATTTCCTAACAGCCATACTGCTCCCGCTGAAGCTGAAATAGCCGTAGGAGAAGCGTTCTGTCAGCTCTTTCACGCGGTCGGCGGCATACCCCTTGCCAATGCCGCCGAAATCGACTTTGAGAACGTAGGTCTCGCCCTCCGCTTGAGCCGTCGCGCCCTCCGGCTTTTGCGCATAATACATTCCGTCCTCTTCCCAAAGAACGATCTCGGGGAAGTACGTCGAAAGCGTCCGGAAGGCGGTGAGCTGTTCCTCGGACGGGAGCCGATCGGGTGCCTCATCCCCTGCCTTAAAGTTATAAAATCCGTAGGCCTCCACGCTGTGAAAGACAGTCGGATCGTAATATCCGTCCGTCTCCTCGTAGAGTTCCTGCGCAAGGACAAAGACGTCATAGGCTGCGCGGTCGAGTTGTACCGTTTCCCCCGGGGCAGCCGCATTGAAGGCATAGACGGAAGAAATTTCGTCGGTGACGGAAAGGCTTTCATCGAGATCGTGCAACAGTTCTTCCACCAGCTCTGCGGTCTCCCGCCCCTCCTCCTCGGAGGGAAGCCCGTCAAGCTCTGTCAGAAGGCGCAGATCGGCCGTCGTATGAAAGGCGTAGCGGCCGGAAAATCCCTGCCAGTTCAGGCGGGCCGAACATCCGCTGAGCAGGGAGCCTGTCAAAAGCACAGTCGCGGCGAGGAAACTCGCCGCGACGAAACAAGATCTCTTCATCTCAAAGACGGTCAAAGGCGTACTGAGCTGCGCCGTACAGGCCGGCATCGTTGCCGAGTTCCGCACAGATGAGCTCGAGCGGCGCATAGGTCTCGGACACATACAGGCGCGGATAGACGTATTCTCTCAAAGGCTTCAAAAGCGTCTCCTTCTCCGCCGAGATGCCGCCGCCCAGGATGAATGCCTGGGGACGAAGGACGGCTGCCAGGTTGAGGATGCCTTCGCCGAGTTCCGCCACATAGTCGCGGATGACGCCGCGTGCGACTTCGTCGTCCATGCGCAGGGCGTCGAAAGCCGTTCGGCCGTCCACGTTGTCAAGCGTCTTGGCGATCTCCCACATCTTGCTCGTAAGCTCTGCCTGCATCCGCTCCTTGGTGAGCGCGATGAGAGCGCGTGCCGATGCGTAGCACTCGAAACAACCGCGGCGGCCGCAGGTGCACAATTTTCCGTTGACGTGCGTCACCATGTGGCCGATCTCCGTGCCTGCACTCTTATAGCCCTCAAAGAGCTTTCCGTTTAAGACGACACCGCCGCCGACGCCCGTTCCGAGCGTGATAAGGACGCTGTCCTCATAGTTCTTGCCGGCGCCGTACTTGGCTTCTCCGAGTGCGGCCGCATTGGCATCGTTGGTGACAAAGACCTGCTTCCCTGTCTTGTCCCGGATCAGTTGAGCGAGCGGGACGTCTCTCCAGCCGAAATTGGTCCAGTTGACGACGACGCCGTTGCGGCTGTCGATCACGCCCGGGGAACCGATCCCGATGGCCTGTACTTTGGAAAAATCGATGCCCGCATTTTCCGCGACTTCCATCGCAAGACGAGAAAGCTCGGAAGCCGTCTCTTCGGCAGAACGGTCTGCCGACGTCTTGACGCGGGTCTTTCCCAACAGTTTGCCGTCTGCAAGGACTGCGCCCTTGGCAGACATTCCGCCCAAATCGATGCCAATGATCATTTTATCTCCTTTTTGCGTTTCGCAGCAGTGAGTTCGCCGCTTTTTGCGAGGAACTCTGCGTTATTTTTTGTCTTTTTCATGAGTTTAAGGAAATCTTCCTGCATCTGCGCCCAGCCCTTTTCGCGGATGGTGCGGACAAGGGACAGCTCTTCGGGAGAGAGCAGCAGTTCCTCCCTTCTCGTTGCGGAGTGCTGCGGATCGATCGCACAAGCATTTTCTCTGCCGCTTCCCGTGCGGGTCAGAACGATCTTGCAGTTTCCCGCTTCGGAGAGCTCTTCGCAGAGCACGCCGTCCATACGGCTGCCTGATTCGACGGGAACGGTCGCGAGAATGGTGATGCTGCCTGCCTCTTCCGTATTCCGTGCCGCCCCGAAGAGACGCTTCAGGGCGGTCAGCGCTCCCGGATCGGGCATGGAGGATGGTTTTACGGGGCTTTCCGATGTGAGCTGATATGCCCGGAGCAGCCGCGTGAGGGAATCCATCAGGACAACGACGTGACGCCCGCTCTCGGCAAGGCGCTTGGAATGGGCAACGGCGAGTTCCGCAAGGCGGACATGGCGTGCGGCCTCCTCGTCAAAAGTGGAAGAGAGAAACTCGGCATCGGGTGCGGCCCGCCTCAGTTCCGTCACATCTTCCGGCCGTTCGTCCAAAAGCAGCAGGATGAGGTGCAGTTCGGGGCGCATCCTTGCACAGGCGATTGCAAGCTCTTTGAGAAGCGCCAGCCTTCCCGCATCGGGAGGTGAGACGATGATCGTCCGTTGCCCCCTTCCGATGGGCGAAAAGAGATCGATCATGCGGAGGGAAAGTTCGCCGTTTGCCGAAGAGAGCAAGATGCGTTCCGTCGGATAGCAGGGCGTGAGCGTATCGAACTTAGGACGCTTTTCATATTCCCCGAAGGGGATGCCGTTGACGCTCAAGAGCTCCTGTATGGCAGAAGGTTCCCCGTTTTCCGGCGGCTTTGCCGTGCAGGCAACGAGGTCGCCCTCCCTCAGACTCAAGGAATGAATGAGCGGCGCTGCGATGAAGATATCGCCGCCGCTCGTCGGTTGCCCTTTTCGGGTGCGTAAAAACCCGTAACCGCCCGGCAGGATCTCCAAAAATCCCGTGTAGACGGGCTGATCGAAGATGCTCTTGGGCTGTTCGGGAGAATGTACGGTAAAGGTGTTCAGGGGGCGGTCCCCCTTTTTCCTTTCCTGGGCAAGGCGCAGATCTTCCAGATGACGGATGATGGACGGATCGAGATAATCCTGCTTGACGGGCGCTCCCTTGCCAGAATCGGGCACGGGGTCTGCTCTCCCCATCAGGAGATCGATGATCGCATGGAGACAGCCCGGTTTGCTCTTGCGGCTTTCGGGCGGGATGCCGATCTTACGGCCAAGCGTGCGGAGCGTCTGAATGGGGAGCGAATCCAGATATTCGCGGTACTCCTCTTCAAGCGTCCTTTCTGCCATGCTTATAGCGCTCCATCAGAATGATCTTTGTCGTCTCCTCGTCGATGTCGTCGCGGGTGAGCTCGATCTCGCTCTCCTCCAGCTCCTCGACATCCTCCTCTTCAAACTGCGAAAGGAAGGCGTCGGGCTTATCGATATCGAGGGAAAGTCCCTTGGACTTATAGTGCATGGGAATGACGATGGACGGCATGATGCGGTCCACATATTCCTTTGCCTGTTCTGCATCGATGGTATATTTCCCGCCCACGGGAATGAGCAGAACGTGTACGGGAAGCAGCATCTCGATGAGGGAGGACGAACACTCCTCGCCGAGGTCGCCCAGATGACAGACTTCGATGCCGTCGAGACGGAACTTGAAGATGAGGTTCTCGCCGCGCTCCCCGCCGTTTGCATTGTCGTGATAGCTCTTGACGGCGATGATCTCCACGCCGCCTACTTCGTACTGTCCTTCCTTGTCCAGCACGATGGGATCCCCGCCTACGCCCTTGACATTGTTGTGGTCATAGTGGCCGTGGCTGATGCTGACGACGTCCGCCTCCACACGCGGCAGCTTAAAACCGACGTCCCCGTAGGGGTCGGTCAGAATGCGCGTCCCGGTGCTCTCTGTCAGCAAAAAGCAGGAATGTCCCAAATATCGTATTTTCATCTTTCCTCCGAACTCGGAACTATGCGGATGCTTAAAATAAATTTTTGAGCGGGATCTCCCAGCTCATATTTTAAGGTGATCTTGTGATGATCCTGACTTCGTTCCAGGGCGCAGTAGCGCGTTCGGAGCGGGAGCGTCCCCTCTCTTCCCGCGGCGCGGATGAGGGCCTTGGTTGCCTCGCCCCGCTCAAACCGCATCGAAAGGCTGTTTCGTTCCATGACGAGCACGTTCTCCTCAAACCGGAGGACGACGGTTTCCCCTTCGTGCGGATATGTTACACAAAGGCCTGTTCCCCCCGTTTCGAGAAGGCCCTTCGCCCGATACAGCGATACCTTCCCCGCAGTATGCGTCCTGATCTCGATCTCACAATGTTCCACAATGATCCGATCCTCACCATTATAAAGGATTTTTGTGCGTTTGTAAATAGGATTGTAACAAATTTTTCATTTTTCGCTGAAAAACTTATCGTGTGCCAGCCTTCCCTCGCGCAAAAGCGCGCGCATGGTTTCGCGGTCGTCTTGTGCAAGCGCCTCGCGGTATTCCGAAAGACGGTCGATGAGGGAGGAGAGTTCATGCAGAAGCGGCTCCCGGTCATAGAAATACAGGTCCGTCCAAAGCGATTCGTCCACCCCTCCCACGCGCGTCATATCCTGAAAACTGCCGCCCGTGAAACCGATGACGTCGAGCGCCTGCGGGCTCTTGCCGTAGGCGTTGGAGACAATGTGTGCGAGCTGCGATGTGAGTGCGATCTTCTCGTCGTGCTCTTTGGCCGAGCATTCGACGATGCGCCCGAACCCCGCATCCTTTGCAAGACCGCGGATAAGTTTGAGCGCGGCGGGATCCGTCCGATCGGACCGGGTGATGACGAGATTCTTGCCGCGGTACAGATCGCGCGCGGCCGACGTAATGCCGCTCGTCTCCTTGCCCGCCATCGGATGCGTTCCGACATAGCGGTAATTTCTCGGCGCGGAAAAGACTGCCTCTTCAACGGCCTGTTTTACGCCGCAGATGTCCGAGACGATACATCCGTCCGGGAATTTTCCCTCCTGAAGCTCCCGGATGGTCGCATCGGGCGGGAGCGCGAGAAAGACGACATCGGCCCCCTCGTAAGAGCTCGCTTCGGCGTCGATCATCTGATGGGAGAGGGCATATTCGACGGGCCCCCGGCTGCGGTTTTTTGCAAGTACGGTGTGACCGGCATCCTTGAGCGCCGCCGCAAGCGACGCGCCGATGATGCCAAGTCCGTAGACGATGATATTCATTTCGATCCCTCAAAGAAGATTCATGAGCCCGCTGTGTTCCTTCAGCGCGTTTCGCCGCGATCGCCAGTCGGGCAGGCAGCTCTCCACTTCCCGCCAGAAGGCGGCGCTGTGATCAAGGCGGACGGTATGGCAGAGCTCATGTATGGCGATGTATTCAACGACTGCCGTCGGCAGAAAGGCGATGCGGAAGGTATAGTGGATGAAGCCGTCCCGGCTGCATGAGCCCCATCGGGTACGCGCCGAAGAGATGCGGACGCCGGCATAGGTGAAGTCGTACCGTCGGGCGAGCCGCGCCGTGAACACATCCATGACCTCCCGGACAAATCGCTTCAGGAGGCGCACAAGCGCCGCTTCCCGTCCCTCTTCGGGCAGATAGACACGGTCGCCGACGATGCTCGTCCGCCCCGTTCCGATCGTATAAGGGGCGCCGAAGAGCATGAGTTCGGCCCCGTCCGAAAGATCGAGGAGCGGAGGGCGGTACTCTTCCAGCTTCCGGTTGAGCCATACCCTGTGGCGATGGATGAAGTCCTCCACAGTGCTGTCGCTCGTGCCGAAGGGTACCCGCACCAGAACGCTGCCGTCGCGTTCGATCGCGAGAGAGAGCGTCTTGCGGCGGCTGCGCCGTATCTTGTATTCGATCGCCTTCATGCAGACAATTATACCACATTTCAAGGCAGATGACAACTTTTCGCCGGGCCTTCTCTTGACGTTTTGCGCTGTAATGTGTTATACTTCAGCCATGAAAGATCTGCTTGTAAACAAGTTTATCCCGCACGATGTGGAGGCGGACGTTCCCGCTTCCAAGAGCATCCTGAACCGCGCCCTTTTGTTTGCGGCGCTTGCCCGCGGACGGGTGCATCTCAGATTTGGGGCGTTTGCAGAGGATACGCGCGCGCTGCTTTCCTGTCTTGCGGCGCTCGGCATCGAAATGACCGAGGAGAGCTACGGGATGACGATATGCGGCTGCGGCGGCGATTTCCCGAACAGGACGGCCTCTCTCAACGTGATGAGCGCAGGAACGGCGGCGCGCTTTTTGCCTGTCGTTCTCGCCTTCGCGGGCGGTGAGTATGAGTTTGACAGCTCCGAGCAGATGAAGCGCCGCCCGATGGATGTCCTTGACGAACTCGAGCGCCTCGGCGTCACCATCCGGTATCGGGGAGAGCGCGGACACTTCCCCTTCCGGCTTGTATCCAAGGGGGTAACCCGGGACGAGGCCGTCATCGAGACGGACAGGAGCACGCAGTTTGCGAGCGGACTGATGATCGCCGCCACGGTGCATCCCCGCCCGTTCACCGTGCATCTGAAAGGGAGCAGAACGAACGGAAGCTATCTGAAAATGACAGAGGCCATGCTTCGCTCCTTCGGCGCAGGCGTCGCGCGGGACGGGAACGACGTCATCGTCTCCCCTCCCTCCTGCCCGCCGAGAGAGTATGAGGTGGAACCCGATTTCTCAGGGGCCTGCTATCTCTATGCGCTTTCCCTTCTCTTCTCGGTCCGTGTCCTTGTCCGCGGTATAAAACGGGAGAGTTTGCAGGGGGATACTGCTTTTTTCCGCCTTCTGGAGGGGCGCGACGTCCGCTTTACGCAAACGGAGCGCGGGCTCCTTGCTGATGGCACCGCCGTCCGCGGGTTCGACGGCTTTGAAGAGAATTTGCAGGATTTTTCCGATCAGGCGCTCACGGTCGCTGCACTTGCCCCCTTTGCGCGCACGCCCTCCCGTCTTACGGGGCTGGAGCACATCCGCGCGCAGGAATGTGACCGCGTTCATGCCATTGTTGAGAATTTGTCCGCGCTTGGGATCCCGGCGCTCTATCGCGAGGATATCCTCACCATCACGCCCGCCCCCGTTCGCGGCGGGACGGTCAGAACGTTCGGCGATCACCGCGTCGCAATGGCGTTCTCCCTCATCGGCCTCAAGACGGGAAATGTCACGATCGACGATCCGGACTGCACAAAAAAGACCTTTGAAGGCTATTTCGATCTCATCTCCCGTCTGTAAAAGATTCTGCACGATAAAGCGGCCCGCCGATTTGGCGGGCCGCGTCAGGTTGTTTTCTCAATAATTTTCCGCGTGGATCTCGAAGAAGCTCTGCGGGTGCGCGCAGGTCGGGCAGATCTCGGGTGCCTTGGTCCCGACGACGATGTGTCCGCAGTTGCGGCATTCCCAGATCTTGACTTCGGACTTGGCAAACACCTCTGCAAGTTCGATGTTCTTGAGAAGGGCGCGGTACCGCTCTTCGTGGTGCTTTTCGATGGCGGCGACGAGACGGAATTTGGCGGCGAGTTCGGGGAAGCCTTCCTTTTCGGCGGTCTCAGCAAACTCCTTGTACATATCCGTCCATTCGTAGTTCTCGCCCGCCGCGGCGGCTGCCAGGTTTTCGGGCGTGTTGCCGATGCCCTTGAGTTCCTTGAACCACAGCTTTGCGTGTTCCTTTTCGTTGTCGGCCGTCTTTAAGAAGAGAGCAGCGATCTGCTCATACCCTTCCTTCTTTGCGACCGATGCAAAGTAGGTGTACTTGTTTCTTGCCTGCGATTCCCCCGCAAATGCCGCTTCGAGGTTTTTCTCGGTCTGCGTCCCTGCATACTTGTTCTGTTCCATGACGATCCTCCTTAGAGAGCGGCTGTCTGTTGTGTTCGGGGGTTCTCCCCTGCGCCGCTTCCCAAACAGTATAACAGCTTTTCCGTCACTTGTCAAGGGGGGATCTTGACTTTCTCCCTCCCTTCCCGGATACGGATGAGCAGAAATGCAGTTGCTGCGTTTTTTCGGGAAAAGCGGCTTGTCCTCCGCGCACAAAAAGGCGCCGACTGCCATCAGAGCAAGGGCGATATAGTAAGTAAAATGCGGGAGTTCGCGGAAGATGACGAGAGAGAGAAGTGTTCCGATGAAGGGAGAGACGGCGTAATAGGCACTCGTCCGCGCGGCTCCCAGAAGGCGCTGCGCATAGACGTAGAAGAAGATGCTCAGGCCGTAGGCGACGAGCCCGACACCGAGCACGGCAAAGACGCTCCAAAGTACCGTGACGCGCTCTCCGATGATAAGGCCGATGATGAGTGAGCCTGCTCCCGAAAAGATGCCCTTCAGCAGAACGATCTCCAGGGGATCATTGGAGGAGATCTTCCGCGTACAGTTGTTTTCAAACCCCCAACAGACGCAGGCGAGCAGGATCAGAAGCGATCCGAAGGAGAATTTCAGGCCCGAGATGTCCTCAAAGGAGAGGAGCGCGCAGGAGAGCGTGACAAAGACGATCCCCGCCCAGAGCCGGGGCGAAATGCTGTCCTTGAATACCGCAAGCGCGATGACGGCCGTTGCCACGATCTCGAAATTGTTCAAAAGCGATGCGTTGGCGGCCGTCGTGCTCTTGAGCCCCAGCATCAGGCAGATGGGCGCGGCGATATCGAGGGCGATCATGGCGAGCGTATAGGGAAGCTCCTTTTTCGTGAGGCGGGTCTCTCCGCTTCCGCGCTGTGAAAGCCTCCGCCCGAGGGCGATGACCCCCATGCCGAGGCCTGCCCCCAGATACAGAAAGCCTGCCATCAGCGTGGACGGCATATAGCCCAGCAGGAGCTTGGAAAGAGGCGCGTTGAGCGCATAGAGCGCCGCCGCCAATACGGCGAGAAAGATCCCCGTTCTTTGTCCTGCCTTCATTGCGGGACCTCCGTTTACTCGGCAAACAGGTAGATAAATTCGCAGACGCGGGCGCTCTCCCTGTCCTTTGTACCCGCAAATCGAACACGAAGTACGGTGACTTCCTTGCCCTTGACCGTCTTTTTGTGCGCATGGCGGGCAAGCGTTTCGCGCGCGATCGAAAGTTCGATGCGATAGTTTTCTTCGCCCTCGGTATAGCGCAGCCAGTCGTTCCCATAGAGCGTCTCATCCCCGACCGTGACAAAGAGCGGTTTTCCGTTGTCTGCCGCGCGGAGCTCGATCGAAAGCGAACAATTCTTTTCGGGATCGACGAGGAAGTCGTAGGAAAAAAATCCCCCGGGGAGCGCATAGCGGCAGGTGTCGTCCGATGTCACGCTCACCGTATCCTGTTCCACAAGAGAGTGCAATTCGTCCGTTTCATACTGTCCGTAACCGGGCTGAACGGTGTCGAGCGGTGTCCGCATCTCCCCTTCCGGCTCGCGTTCCCCTTCCCGGAAGCGGAAATAGATGCCGTAACGCTCCTTATAGCGCTTATAGTGCAGGCCGTAGCAAAGTTCCGCGTCGCCGCCGCGGAGCACGAACTTCTCCCCCTCCCGCTGCAGGAAGTCCTGCGGCCGTGCAAAGAGCGGATAGAGGGAGGGAAAATACACGCGCTCGCTCTTTAAGATCTTGCGCGCGGGAATGGTGACGTCCACGCCCGTTTCCGTCTCCTCCATGTCCTCCGTTCCGAGATCGGCGCTCAGCACCGCCCCACCGAAACGGAATGCAAAGGCATCTTTTCCGTCGGGAAGGCCCTGCATGGTCACGGTCAGCGGAATGCGGAAGGAGAGTTTGTCCCCTGCCTGTAAGCGCACGGGGATATGCCCGTTGACTTCGAGTGCGGGCAGCTTTTTGCCGTTCAAGCTCAGCTCCGTCTCACCGTCTGCCCAGTCCGGAATGCGCAGCGCGAGGACGATCTCCCCTTCGCCGCTCACTTCGATCTCGCCGCGGTCCGAAAGCGGGAAGTCGCAGGAAAGGCAGAGTTCAGCGCCTTTATACGAGATGAGTGAGGAGAGATACTGTTCGAGATAGATGCACTTCCCGTCCGTATAGGCGATGCTGTCACCCAGCTTGGAAAAGCTCTCCATGCCGCTGCCCGTGCAGCACCAGAATTTGTCGAACGGGCGGGAGAAAACTTTGAAGTATCCGCTCGCCATGGGCTGGAAGTAGGTCGTCATGCCCGTTTCGGGATTCTGCGACGGGAGGATGGAGTTGGTAAAGGCGTTGTCGTAATAGTCGGTGTAATCCTTCTCGCCCGTGACCGAGAACAGCCCGCGTGCGAGTTTTAACATATTGTAGGCGTTGCACGTCTCGCAGTTGCAGTTGGTGCGGCGGGCATCGAGTACGCCGTCCGGCCCGAAGTGTTCCCACTCGGAATTGCCGCCCGTCACATAAGTATGGCGTTCGAGAACGGAGCGGAAGAACACCTTTGCAACTTCCAGATAGCGGCTTGCGTCCACGTTTTGACCGGCGACCGTGCGGCCGTGCATCGTCAGATAGCGGTTGAGTGCGCCCAGGATCTTCGGGATCTGCGTATTGGCGTGCTTGCCCTTGAGGACATCCTTTTCTTCGCTGAGGATGCGGTCAAAGAAGTCCTCTTCGTCAAAACAATGGGCGGCAAGAGCGTACGTTTCTTCGCCCGTGAGCGAAAAGAGATCGTAAAGGCAGTCGTTCATGCCCCCGTATTCCACGGCGAGCACCTTGTGCTTCATTGCCTCATCCCAGGGTAGGACGCGGCTGCAGACCCAATCGCCGAGCCGCTTCGCCGTGTCAAGCGCGGGAGCATACTCCGTAAAGCGGTAGATATCGATGATGCCCTGCAGGATCTTGTGCATCGTGTACCACGGCACCCAGGCCTCCGTCATGATGTTGAGTTTATCCCGTTCCACGTTGTCGAACTGGGCTTCCGGACCGCCGGCGATCAAAGGCGCGCCCCAGAGAAAACCGCTCCCGGCGGTTTTCTGGCAGTCGGCAAGGGCGTCGGTCATACGTCTGCAGCGCTCCAGGAAGAAGGCGCGGCGTTCCGGGGGAAGCGCGGGATGTATGCTCATCTGCGCGATCGCCGTCAGATAATGCCCCAACGTGTGTCCGCCGATGAGGCCGCTCTCCCAGCCGCCGTAGCGTACAAACGGGGTTCGGATGCCCGCGTTTTCATAAAAACCGGCAAGCAGGCGCCCCTCTTCCAGAGAAGCGAGGTAGTCTGCCTCTTTCATGAGTGCGTTTACAAGATAGGCATCTTTCACGCAAACCGAAGAAAGGGCGAGAGGCTGCAGTTTTGTCTGTTGGATGTTCATGATATACCCCTATTTTATGATTTCGATTTTCAGATCGTATGAGTGCAGATGGCATCGAGAAGTGCGCGGCATCCCTCTAGGACATCGGAAAACGTCTTGTCAAAGTCGCCCGTGTACCACGGGTCGGCGATGGCGCGCCCGCTTCCCGCGTATTCGAGAAGGAGATGTACCTTCCGTGCATTTTCTGCTCCCACGATGCGCTTCATGTCGCGCACGTTGTATTCGTCCATGCCGATGAGAAGATCGTAGAGCTTTCCGTCCTCCCGCGTCATGAGCCTTGCCCGATGCGGAACGAGCGGGATGTGTTCTTTGCGCAGTTTTTCGCGCGTGCCGTAGTGCGGCGGATTGCCGATCTCATCGGTATGAGCGGCGGCGGAGGCGCATACGATCTCCTGCTCCATCCCCCGTTCGCGGACGAGATGGGTAAAAACGCTCTCCGCCATCGGGGAGCGGCAGATGTTTCCGTGACAAACGAACAAGATCCTGATCATGAATGCTCCGAATTTGCGATTTTATGTGAAAGTTGAAAATAAAGTGGTAAGACGGCTCGAAATTTTAATAAAAACAGTTGCAATTTTTTAGAACCTGTGCTATAATGCCAAGTATGAAAGCATTTTCCGAAAGACTCATGGAACTCAGAAAAGAAAGAGGTCTCTCGCAGGCTACGGTCGCGAAGGATCTCGGTGTAAGCCTCGGCATCGTCTGCTATTGGGAAACCAATAAGAGCGATCCGACCGCCTCGAACATCGCGAAGGTGGCGCGTTACTTCAACGTGTCCGCCGATTACCTTCTCGGACTTTCCGATTGAGTCGGTATTACAACTTCATATTTTTTCTTGAAAGCGCGTCAGGCGCTGTTGTCTCCCCGTGACCCGGGGCTTCTATGTGAAAATTCTGTCCTCAACCGGGCAGAATTTTGTTCTCCTCTCATCGGCCGAGCGATCCGCCGATCTCCCCCATTTGTTCCATCCAAAAGGTTTCCCACTCCCGCTGTCCCTGCATCGGGAGTTTTTTTGCGTCCTTTTCCCAGCGCTCTCTTGCATTCGATCGTTCGCTTTCCGGGCCGAACAACGTTTTCATCCGCCAGAAAGCGACACATTTTGACATATTCTTCCCCTCCTCGGGAAGGCGGATGGACGCATCTTTATATCCGAAACGGGAGAACACGCAGATGCAGTCGGCTGCCGTTTCGTAAGTCTCGATGGGCGGCAGATAATCCGAAAGCGCATAGAGCCGTTTGGCGGCGTTCAGGGCGTCCTCGCTCTCCTCTGCGATCGCAGCTCTCATCATGCGCAGAGACAGAAGGGATAGAAACGCGGGATCGTCCTCCCGCACGACGGGAACGTCATACAAAAGTGAACGGGGAAGCGTCGAAAAACTGCCTTTTGCAAGCAGGCTCTGCGCCTCGAACACGGCATAGGCATTGCACGCTCCCGCCTCTTTCTGCATCAGATCGCGCAGGAAACAGCCATCCGTTTTGCCGGCAGGCAGATGCGCGGGAAGCAGCTCCATGGCGCATTCGTAGAGGTTGAGCGGCGCAAGTGCCGCAAGCGTGAGCAGTATCCACGAGGGCGGCAGGAGAAAATAGAGAAGAAGGACGGCGGTCGAAAAAATAAAATTGAATGCAGCCCCGCCCAACGTGTAGACGCAGAGTCGTCCGAAAAGCCTCTTCCTGCCAACGGGAAACATTTCGCAGGCGCCCGCAACAGCGACGTTCGGGACGAACGAGATCCGCTTCCCGATGCGTGAAAATCGTACGAACGCGACGGTAAAGGAGACGGGACGAAAGCCCGATAAAAGCCCGATGAGCAGGTGCCCGAGCTCGTGGATGAGCGTATGTGCCTGCAATCCGGCTGCCACACACACGAGGGCGCAGACGAGGGTCCGGCTGCCATCCCCGATGTCCCCTTTCAGGATGAGGAGTATGGTCAGGGCAAGCGCTACAGCCAAAAGAATGTAATTGACGGCCGTATATACGGCGGTTTTCTTTGCACTCATCGGATCCCCTTCCAGGCGAGGTATCCCTCTAAATTGTCCGAATCGGAGACGATGACCTCGTTTGCTTCAAGTGCCGTCAAAACGGCGTTCAGAAGGAAGCATCCTCCTCCGATGATGTCGGCGCGGCGCACATCCATTCCGGGAAGCTGTTTTCTCTCCTCTGCCGAAAGAGACAGCAGTCGATCGGTGAGGCGACGGAGTTCTTCAGCGGAAATGCGGCAGCCCTGTACGGCGGCAGCGGAATAGTGAAGCAGCTTCAGGTGCAGGGAAGCGACCGTCGTGGCCGTTCCTCCGACGCCGAATACGGGCAGGCCTTGGGGTGCCGTTTCGAGCTTTGAAAGATGAGGCGCAATGGTTTCGGCAAGGGCCGCCCTTTCATCATGGCAAAGGTCGAACAACCGCACGGCGCCCAGGGGGATGCTGACGGAAAAGCAAAGCCTGCCGGCCCGACGGAAACTCACTTCGGTGCTGGCTCCGCCCACGTCGATCATTCCGCCGTCGGGGAGATCGCGCAGCGCCCCGCTCAGTCCGAGTTCTGCTTCCGTTTCGCCCGAGAGGACGTCAACGGTCAGCCCCGTAAGCTCGCGTACCCGTTCGGTGAAGGCCCTGCCGTTCGATGCCGAACGGACGGCCTCCGTCGCATAGGCATAGACGACCTCGGCGCCCTCTCTTCGGCTCTCCGCCGCAAAGGCGCACACGGCCTGCGCCGTGCGTTCGATGGCCTCGGGTCGGAGGGATGCGGAAAAAGCCGTCCCTTCGCCGAGACGGGTCGTGGAAAGTTTCTTAACTAAAACGTTTCCGTCCGCCCATAACATGAGGCGAACGGAATTGGAACCGATATCGATGACTGCTGCTTTCATGGCTTATTGCCACCCGTGTTTCCGGGCAAGATAGTAAAGGCCGTTGCCTTCCGTGTAGGAAAGGATCTTGTCCTCTCCGTCCGAGATCATCTGCTCATACCGTGCGATCTGCTCGTCAAGCTCCTCTTCCATCCGGTTATGGACGCCGATCTGCACAAATTGGATAATGAGCACGACGACAAGAAAGAGCACCAGCAAAACACCGGCGACGGTCGCCCCTACGGCGATCCTCGCGGCTTTTTCTTCCGAGATCGGCTGTCTCTTGTCTTGCATAGCGGTTTATCCTTTTGTTTTTGAATTGATGCTTTTGCATTATTATACACCTTTCGGGCGAAAAAAGCAACGGTTTTGTGCAAACTTTTCTCGTAGAGGAGAAGCCCCGCTCCCAGCCCCGCCGCATGAAACAGGCGGAAACCCGGGAGCGCGCATGAAACGGAAAGACAGAGATAGGCTGCCCCCGCGGCAAGGCAGAAGAGAAGATCGAGCATAAAGCGGAGCGCCCTGCCCCGTCTGCCGCGGCCGACGATTCGGATGGGCTCATAGAGGCTCCCAAGCACAAAGCCGAGCAGGAGCAGGAGGCAAAACGTGCGAAGCTGCGTCATGAAAAGAGACTGCGCTTTTTGCCTCCGCCGTAGCGAAGCGTATCCACGACGCCGACCGCGGAAAAACTTCCGTTTCCCTCCGAAAAGGCAAGCAGTTGAAATTTGCTGCCCGTTACAGTCAGCTTGACGCCGTTCACCGTCAGACGGATGCAGTTGTCCGAAAAGGCGTCCACGCTCTCAACGCCCGTCAGGGAGATCTTTCTCCGATCCTCCAGAGTAAGAGTGCTGTTTCTTTCTTCCGGCATATCAAATTGTATGCGTCTTAAGTTTTTCCTATGCAAAAGCCGCTCCTGAAGGAGCGGCATATTTCATCTCGTTTGTACGGCGGAGGCGGAAGGTCAAAGCCCGGCCTTTGCCTTTGCGCGAGCCTTTGCGCGCAGCTCGGAGTCGAGGATGCGCTTGCGGATGCGCACCGTCTTGGGGGTGATCTCCAGAAGCTCGTCGTCTCCGATAAATTCGAGCGACTCTTCGAGACTGAGCTTCTTGGGCGGGATGAGGCGGAGCGCCTCGTCCGAGGAGGAGGAACGGGTGTTTGTCAGGTGCTTGGTCTTGCAGACGTTGACGTTGATGTCCTCGTCCTTGGGGGAATAGCCCACCACCATGCCTTCATAGACGGGAGTCCCCGGCGTGATGAAGAGGACGCCTCTGCCCTGTGCGTTGAAGAGCCCGTAAGTGACCGCCTCGCCCGTTTCAAAGGCGACGAGCGATCCCACCGTCTTGCGGCTGATCTCGCCCTTATAGGGCTGATATTCAAAGAACACCGAGCTCATGACGCCTTCGCCCTTGGTATCGGTCAGGAACTCGCTCTTGTAGCCGAACAGCCCGCGCGAAGGGACCAGAAATTCCAGCCTCATGCGCGAACCCATCGCGCTCATGTGCAGGAGTTCGCCCTTCCGCTCGCCCATGCTCTGGAAGACGGGGCCCGTGACCGTCTCGGGAACGTCCACGATGAGGCGCTCCACGGGCTCGTACTTGACGCCGTCGATATCTTTATAGAGGACCTTGGGGGCGCTCACCTGGAATTCGTAGCCTTCGCGGCGCATCGTTTCGATGAGGATGGAGAGGTGCATCTCCCCTCTGCCGCTCACGCGGAAGGCATCCGTCGAATCGGTATCCTCGACGCGGAGGGAGACGTCGCGCAGAAGTTCGCGGTACAGCCTCTCGCGAAGGTGCCGCGTCGTGACGAACTTGCCCTCTTTCCCCGCGAAGGGAGAGTCGTTGACAGAGAAGATCATCTCCACCGTGGGATCGGAGATCTTGACGAACGGCACCGCCTCCACACAGGAGGAGGCGCACAGCGTATCACCGATGTTGATCTTTTCAAGGCCGGCAAAGCACACGATGTCGCCCGCCATGGCGCTCTCGCAGGGAACGCGGTCGAGGCCTTCGATCTCGTAGAGCGCAACGAGCTTGCCCCTTGTGTTGACTTCGGGATGATTGTAGTTGCAGACCGTCACATCCATGTTGGGCTTGGCGACGCCGCGCTCGATGCGGCCGATGCCGATACGGCCCACATATTCGTTGTAGTCGATGGAGGAAACGAGGATCTGCAGTTCCCCTTCCGTGTCCATCTCAAGGGGCGGGAAGTGGGAAAGGATGGCCTCATACAGGGGCTTCAAATCGGTGCCCTTGACGTCGGGATCGGTGGATGCCGTGCCCTCTCTGCCCGAGCAGAAAAGGAAGGGGCTCTCGAGCTGTTCGTCCGTCGCATTGAGGTCCATCAGAAGTTCTAAAACTTCGTCGATGACCTCCTTGACGCGCGCATCGGGGCGGTCGACCTTGTTGACGACGATGATGAGCTTGAGCCCGAGCTCAAGCGCCTTCTGCGTGACGAAGCGCGTCTGGGGCATGGGGCCTTCGGCGGCGTCCACAAGGAGCAGCACGCCCGAGACCATCTTGAGCGAACGTTCCACCTCGCCCGAAAAGTCGGCGTGACCGGGGGTATCGACAATGTTGATCTTGACGCCGTTGTAGTGAACGGAGGTATTCTTGGCAAGGATGGTGATGCCGCGCTCCCGTTCGAGATCGCCGTTGTCCATCACGCGCTCTTCCACCACCTGGTTGGCGCGGAAGGTGCCGCTCTGCTTCAAGAGCTGGTCGACGAGGGTCGTCTTGCCGTGGTCGACGTGCGCGATGATCGCGATGTTGCGTAAATCTTCTCTGATCATAAAAAACCTCTGTAATTATTACCGTCGCCTATTTTAATACATTTTCTCGGAATTTACAACAAAAACGCGACGCTCTCAGAAAAAAAACGGCAAAAAAATCCCTCGGACAGCGCTTTTTTCCGAGGGAAAACGTTCATCTTATTTATCTGTTTGTTTTGTTTCCTGTATGAACTTCTTTCGGGGGAGCTGTGTTGCGGGAGAGTGCTGCTCCTTGCCGGCTCTCAGGCTCTTCCCCTTCCGATATGCCCTTCTCCACGATCTTCCCTTCGGGCGAGATGATCTCCACATGGAGGCTGCTCTTTTCCTCTTTCTCTTTGATGCGCACTTCGCGGTGAAAGAGCTTGTGGATGCGCTCCAGAATGACATCCGACTTCTTATAGAGGAGAAAGAACACGACGACGACCGCCACCGCGATGAGCGCCCAAATGAGCAGCCCCCACCAGGTATCGAAGGGAATGAGGGAAACGGAGTAGCTCGTCGTGAAGATGGCAAGGATGCGCGAGATGACGATGACGAGCGCAAACAGCCCGAAGCTCATGCTCGAGAGCCCTGCGACAAAGCATAAAACGTCGTCGGGGAATACGGGCAGGACGAACATCGCGGACAAGAAGATCTTATCCTTGCCCTTGATCTTTTTGAGCCAGGTGTCGAGCGTCTCTTTCCCCACCAGCCAGGCGACGACGCGGTATCCCGCAAAGCGCCCCACGGCAAAGGCTGTAAAGGAGCCGAGAAGAATGCCGATCAGGCTGTAAATACTGCCGAGGAGCGGCCCGAACAGTGCGCTCCCCGCAACGACGGTGACGGTGCTGGGGATGGGCAGGATGACGACCTGCAGAAACTGGAGCGCGATGAACACAAGGCTCATCCAAACGCCCGCCCGTTCCAGAAAGGTGCGGAACTCTTCTTCGTCGCGGATGACTTCGATAAAGCCCGTCCTGATGATGACATAGAAGATGACGGCGGCAAGGAGCAGTAGGACCTGCGCCAGGAAACAGGTCTTTGCGAGCACCTCCTTCCCGCGGAGGGCGCCGACGATGCCGATGAGAAGGATCACGAGCGAAAGAACGCTTCCGCCGTATAATAGAAGCCCCTGAAGCTGTTCCTTTGCCGCGATCGAGGGAAGAAATGAAAGCAGCACGCAAAAGACCTCGAGGGCGATCCCCGCAAGGAAGAGCATCAGAAGTTGAATGAGCGGTTGTCTTTTATCTTTCATAGTATCCATTGGCCTTGTGCGCGAATATCCCATACTATCAGTATATCTCTCTGCCGCGCAAAATACCTTCGTTCCGCTTATCATGATAGCACATTTATGTGATAAGCGGGTGAAAAAGACTTAGGACAATGAATCAAGCAAACAAATCCCCGCGAGCTCATGATTAAGAATAGACATTGTATTCTTTCAAATGTGATTTCGTTATAGTATGGACGACTATAATATCCCTAATATTGCTTTAGCTTATATGGATTATCCGAATTGCACGGAATCACCTCACCTCTTTTCAGCCTTTCCATAAAGTGAGGTGCTATATATGCTGACATTTCTCTATTATATTCATAGGTCTTCTTTATGTACTTGACAAGCATGTCATATAGTAGCTTAAGTTCTTTATTGTCATAAAGTTCATTAGATAAATAGATTCTGCCATCATTATAATATCCATCGCGTTCCATCGACAATCTTGACGGAATAAATTCTATCAAATACTTCCAGAAACTCGGATACAAATATTTTTGTGACAAACTTTTATCAAAACAAGTAGTCCTATATCCCATAAAATAATTCCCAACAAAATCCTTAGTAATAGAATTAATTGCGGATGGGAAAGATACTACATTGTAATCTTCAATAATTTCCCCTCTCGAATCATATAACACCATGCTTCTGGAATAGAACTCCTTAAATAACAGCAAAGCATCTTCTTGCAATTGATAGAAATTTATTTGCTTTCCCATTACAAATCCCCCTGTCTGGTTATATTAAGCTGGATATGCCTGCCGTAATGCCGCTCCACATGAACCCGTTAAACAATTCGTTCATCAGCCCGTTTGCTGTGCCTGTCTCGATTTTACAGGAAATTCATCGTTTTGTCAAGATGGAAGAAAAGGATGAGTAAATGTTTTCAACTTTTTATAAAAACATCGCTTTGAAGAGAGCTCGATTGAATGCCTTTCTTGAGATGAATATTTCGGCCGCGTCCATTTATTTGACTTTTACAGGGCGATTTGATAATATGATAACGTTATACTTGTGGTGCATAAGGAGCGAAGCGACGGAATAGCGATCGTTGGCTCCCCTTTGGGGGAGACCGATCGCGTCACACGCAACCTCGCGCCCACGGCGCGCAAACAAAAATCGCCCGAGCGTTCATACTCGGACGATTTGGCAGGGGAGACGCGATTCGAACACGCAACCTACGGTTTTGGAGACCGCTACTCTACCGTTGAGCCACTCCCCTGTGACCTTAAACATTATAGCTTATCTTCTCCCTTTCGTCAAGAAATTTTTGCGGGAAAAACAAAAAAAGGAAGGCAAATTTATGGAAAAACAATGCAAACTCGGCGTCATCGGCGGTGGCTTTATGGCGCAGGCGATCGTCCTCGGTGCCATCGGTCGGCACTTTCTCCGTCCTGACGAAGTGATCGTCAGCGACCCGTCCGAAGCACGCCGCGATTATTTTGCAAGCCTCGGCATAGAGACAACGCTGCTCAATCGTGTTGCGGCGGAACGCAGCAGCTATCTTCTGCTCTCCGTCAAACCGCAGACGCTTCCGGAAGTCGCAGCCCGTCTGTGCGACGTCGTTCTGCCCCCCGTCATCTCCATCATGGCGGGGGTAAAAAAGGATAACATCCGCGCGGCGCTGGAGACCAATGCCCCCATTGCCCGCGTCATGCCCAATCTTCCCTGTTCGGTCGGCATGGGCATGGCGGCGATCGACGCTTCGGAAATGGCGCAGGACGGGCAGGAATTTGTGTTTGCCCTCTTTGGGACGAGCGGTCTCACGCTTTCCGTGCGGGAGGATGAACTCAACGCCGTTACCGCCCTTTCTGGGAGCGGCCCTGCCTATGTGTATCTCTTCTTGCAGGCGCTGGTCGATGGAGGGATGCGGTGCGGCCTGGAGGAACAGGTCGCCCGCTTGCTTGCCATTCAGACGCTGAAGGGAGGCGCTGCGATGGCGGAAGCCAATCCCGATACCCCTCTTGAAGAGCTCATCAAAGCAGTCTCATCCAAGGGTGGGACGACGCTTGCGGCCCTCGAAGTGCTGCGGAGGAACGACTTCCCGGAGACAGTCGTCAAAGCGATGCAGGCGGCAGAAAGACGCGCCGAGGAACTTTCAAGATGACGGAAAAAAAGCAGGTAACTCTCTATACGGACGGAGCCTGCTCGGGCAATCCTGGGGCGGGCGGCTGGGGCGCCATTCTCATCTATGGGGAACATCGTCGGGAGTTTTCGGGCGGAGAACCGCAGACCACCAACAACCGCATGGAGCTGACGGCCGTCATCGAAGGTCTCATGAAGCTGAAATTCCCCTGTCGGGTCGATGTGTACAGCGACTCTGCCTATACCGTAAACGGATTTCTGCAGGGTTGGGTGTACGGTTGGGAAAAGATGGGCTGGAAAAAAGCCGACAAAAAACCCGTCCTCAACGATGATCTTTGGAAGCAGCTCCTTGCCCTCACGCGGGAGCATGAAGTTACATTCCACAAAGTCAAGGGCCATGCGGACAATCCTCTCAACAATCGCTGTGACGAACTTGCGCGCGGGGCCATCGACGAATTGCGCATGAAAGGTCAGGCATAAACGTAAACCGTCTCCCAAGCGAGACGGTTTTCATTTTATCGATATGATTTCCAGCATTATGTCACGCATAGTACTATGCAAAAAGCGGAAAAACGATAAATCGCTTGGATGGATCAAACGATTTTGTCCTTTCCGTACACGGTTTCAATCAGATAGTCGGCATAGTGCGCGGCGACGTCTACGCCCGTCACCCGTTCGATCGTGCCGAAAAAGGCGTTGGAATTGACCTCACAGACCAGCATCCCGCCTTTTGCGAAGAGCAAGTCGATGCCGCAGTAATCAAGCCCCAGAGCTCGTGCGACGCGCTCACAGAGGGCGATCGTCTCTCCATCCGGAGAGTATGGCGTCCCCTCTCCGCCCAACTCCGCATTGGAGCGAAAGTCGGTCTTAGAGCTGCGTTTCATGGCGCAGACCACCTTCCCGCCGATGACGATGACTCGCAGGTCTTGTCCTGCGCTTTCTTTGATAAAGGTCTGAAAGAGATGCGGCACCCCTTTCAGCCCGGCGGCCACCGCTTCAAGCTCGCGACGGTCATGGACGAGATGAACGCCTTTTCCCAGAGAACCGAAACATTCCTTGACGACCATGGGATAGCCCAGCAACTGTTCTGCGCGGACGAGCATCTCCTCCTTCACGGATGCGCCCGGCGTGTAGCAGAGCGGCGCGGGCAGCGTTCTCGGCATGGGCGCGATCCCCGAAAGCGCGATGGACGTGAGCAGTTTGTCGTCGCACACCTCGACGGCGTCCGATGAATTGAAAAGCCGCATTCCGGCCCGTTCAAGCAGTTTGGAGAGGTATTTGTCCTTGTCGAGATACACACAGAAATCGTATTGCTCCGCCCATTCACAGGCGATCGTATTCTGTTCGAGGCGGGCGGGAAACAGCCCGTTGCGAAGGACATCCGTCTCTACACCGCGTGCGTTCAGCGCCTCGGCTATGGCGTATGGCTGATGCAGTTCGCTCTTCAGCGACGTATAGGCATTGATGACGACGACCGCGCGCCGCACGGTGTTTTTTGCACTTGGCATGGATCCCTCCCGATATGACGACGGCCGCCCGCAGGCGGCCGATTATTTAACAGATATCGATCATGAAACGACGCGGAGCACGGAGTCGACCGTGGCGATCTCGAGCGAGGCGACTTTGGCGACCGCGGAACGAAGGGAAAACTCTCTCGTCTCGTGTGTGACGAGCACGAGCGTTGCCTTGCCCTCCTGTTCGTTCTCCTTCTGCACCATTTCCTGGATGGAAATGTTCTGCCGGCCGAACACGGCAGCGATCTTGGCGAGCACGCCCGCTTCATCGTCCACCGTCAGGCGAAGATAATAGGCGCTCTTGAAGTTTGAGACGAACTTGACATCCTTTTCTGCCGTCGCATTGTTCTTAAAGGTCGAGTACTTGTTTTCGGAGTGCGTTGCGGCATAGATGATGTCGCTGACGATCGCGCTGCCCGTGGGGAGCGCACCTGCGCCCCGGCCGTAGAGCATGACGTCGTCCACGGCATCGCCCGTCAGATAGACGGCGTTGAAGCTGTCGTTGACGGAGGCAAGCGGATGCTCCCGTTTGATGAAGGCGGGGTGTACGCGCACTTCGATCCCCTCTTCCGTCTGTTTGCCGATCGCAAGGAGTTTGAGGCTGTAGCCGAGCTCCTTGCCGTAGGAGATATCGTCCTGCGTGATCGTCGTGATCCCTTCGCGGAATATCTTGGAGAAGGGAACCTTCGTGTGGAAGGCGAGCGACGAGAGGATGGAGAGCTTATAGGCCGCATCGAAGCCTTCGACGTCGGCCGTCGGGTCGGCCTCCGCATAGCCGAGCGCCTGCGCTTCCTTGAGAACGTCCGGATAGTCTGCTCCGTCGTTGGTCATCTTGGTGAGGATGTAGTTGGTCGTCCCGTTGATGATGCCCATCATGGAGGAAATATGGTTGGCCTGCACACCGTCGAGGAGGGTGCGGATGATGGGGACGCCGCCTACACAGCTTGCCTCGAAATAGAGCCCTGCATTGTGGCGCTTGGCGGCTCTTTCAAGTTCATGGGAATACTTGCAGACGAGCTCCTTGTTGGAGGTAACGACGGTCTTGCCCGCGTTCAGCGCGTCAAGCACAAATTCGCGGGCCTTGCCGACGCCGCCCATGACTTCCACAACGATGTTGACGTCGGGATCGGAGACGACTTCTGCAATGTTGGATGCGACGACGTCCTCGGGGATGCCGAGCGCTTCAATGCGGTCCCGGCGGAGTTCGAGGACGCTGACGACCTCCAGATCGACGTCCTGCGTCTTCTGATAGAACTCCCGGTGCTCTTTCAGGATCTCGTAGGTGCCGCCGCCGACGACCCCCAGCCCGAGAATGGCAATTCCGACTTTTTTCATATTATTCCTCCGAACTGTTCAAATCGTATAAGTACTTCAGGCCGTCGAGCGTAAGCATCTTGTCGATGACATCGATGCACTTCGTCTCCTTTGCGATCGTTTCGGAAAATCCGCCCGTCGCAATGGTAAAGACGTCGTCCGCCTTGAGTTCTTTCTTGATCTTTTTGACGATATATTCCACGAGACCCGCAAAGCCGAACACGATGCCCGCCTGCATATTCGTGGTGGTATTGGTCGCGATGACGCTCTTGGGTGCCTCGATCTCCACGCGCGGGAGCTTTGCCGTGCCGCTCACGAGGCTGTCGAGCGAGCCGCGGATGCCGGGTGCAATGACGCCGCCGATGAACTCCCCCTCTTTGCTGAGGATGTTGAAGGTGGTCGCCGTACCGAAGTCGATGACGATCATGGGCTTCCCCTTCTCGTACTTGTGGAGAGCGGAAACGTTGTTGACGATGCGGTCCGCACCAACTTCCCGTGCGTTGTCAACGTGCATTTTCAGGCCCGACTTGAGCCCGGGTGCAAGCTGCAGCGGATCGATCTTTAAATACATCTTGAGCATGTGCTCGATGGTATAGTCGAGGGAAGGAACGACGGAAGAGATGATCCCGCCCGTGATGTCGCGCGAGGAGAGTCCGTTAAATTCGAGCATCCCGACAAGCTGCGAACCGTATTCGTCCGACGTGCGCTTAAGATCGGTCGCCACGCGGTAGGAGAATTTGAGCTCGGACCCGTCAAAGATGGCGTATTTGATGTTGGTATTGCCGACATCGATGCAGATGATCATGTCTTATCCTCCGTTGGCGGATCTGCCGCGGCCTCTTGCTGCCCGGCTTCCCCGTTCCCTTCGTTTTCCGCGTCCTGTTTTGCCATATCCGCCGATTTGGAACGCTCTTCACGGTCTGCCCGATAGCGGAGCACCTTGCTGTTGACGACCTTTTCGATACGGCAGATGGCGGGCGCAAAGAGAACGTTGATGACCGTTTCAAGCACAAAATTCAGCCAGACGAGCGCAAACACTGCGATAAATACGGCGCCTGCCGTCGCTTCCGTTCCCAGATATTGGGAGGCGGCATCCTTCATGAAGACGATGCCGAGAAGATACAGCCCGGTATTCAGAAGCGCGACCACGACCGCCGCGACATAGGAAGCGGCAAGCGCGCTCTTCTTTGCGATGACCCGATACAGGAACCCTGCGGCCAATCCGGCGATCGTCGTCTTGCCGATGCAGGTAAGCGTCAGGATAACAGGACTTGCCTGAAAGAAGAAAGCCGTCGAAGGCTCCCTCCCCATCACGGCCGTCACCAAAAAGGTGAGAAGACCCGAAATGAGCCCCAAGAGCCCCCCGCCCCACATCCCGAAGAAGATGCCCGCAAGCACGATGGGGATAAGGGAAAAATTCAGCGTCACGCCGAACATCGGAATGGCGCTTGCAAATAGCTGCAGGACGATGAGGAGCGCCACAAGGACGGCCAGATAGGCGATGTTCCTCGCCGAGAAAAAGGGTTTGCGTTTCATGAAATTGACCTCCATCGGATTTCCGCACGCGGAATATCCGTAGAAAAAATGTACTTGACCGCTGGTTGGATAAAACCGTAAAATAAACGTGTTTTTCCGCGGCTATCTTGGATATTATACCAAGTTTGCGCTGTTTTTGCAAGTAAATGAGAGGGGGCGGAACACTTTTTCGCGGCGGGAACATACAATTTAGAGAAGCGGAACGGAATGAAACTTACATACTCCGTGTCCGCGGTCAAGGAGGAAAAGCTATGAACTGCTGTACAACCGGAAACAGCTATCTTTGGATCCTGATCATCCTGTTTCTTTTGGGAACAAACTCCGGCGCGTTCACCTCGAGTGCTTTCACGGGCGCGGGCTGGCCCATGCTCATTGCCGCCCTCTATGTGCTGAGCAAGAACGGTACGCTTGCTTCGATCTTCAATTCGATCGGCGCCTGCAACAACTGAGCCCCCTTTTTCCGTTCCCGCAAAGAGCCCTCGGCCTTATTTTGGCCGAGGGCTCGGTTTATGTCTCTTTTTGTGGTTCGATGAATCTTTGGGAATCTTCTCCGAAGGTCAGGTAGATCTCCTTGTCGAGAAGCATGGCATATCCGCCTTCAAAGAAGTACTCCTCGATGCCCGTTTCTTCTTCATGGGCAAGTAGGCGATCGACTTCCTCCTCCCCTCTTCGGTCGCGAATATACAAATGCTCGCATAAGTTCCTTCCGAAAATGCTTTGATCATAGTGGATGGTCAAACAGACAACGTCGTGGATCTTTTCCCCGGAGTTCCCGCAGACGCGCTTCCGGATGCGTCGGATGAGCTTCTTTCCGCCGCGCATCTTGAAGTACAGTCCGACGCTTCGGTCGTAGATATGTTTATCGGGCGTAAAACAAAGAGAACCGCTCACGACCGTGCGTCCGAATCTTCCTCTCTCGCTCCAAAGTTGGGGTGATAATTTGAGTTGGATCTCCCCCAGCTCAGTTTCGTCGATGGAGAAGTATTCTCCGTTTTCAAATCCCAACTCGATCTTCCAGATCACTTTTTTTGTGACGGGAGGCAGCATGACGGTGTGCCTGTCTCCATCGAATGGCCCGCGAAACGTATCGCGGACGCGCAGAAGCAAGTCATCGGAGTCCGTTTCGGCCGTAAAAAGCCCGTAGAGATGCAGGCAACGGTCGTTCTTACAGGACAGGATGATTTTGGAAATGCAGCTTTCCGAACACAGGCGTTCTTCGAGATACTTCTTTCGGTTGAGGTTGAACGCCTTTTTGTTGACGATATGGGTCGCATCGCGCGGCGGCGACAGCCGTTCGGGAATTTGCAGACGGAAAAAGCCTTCGGCGGCGACACAGCGGAGTGCGCCGTCAACGTAGACGAGCCGATCGTACAATTTGAGGGACATATCCATGAGCTCCCGCTTCGGGATGATGATCCGATCGCCGTTGTCCATGAACAGCTCGATCTCTTTGATCTCCTGCCTCTTCGGAATATATTTCGGAACAGTATATTCGTTTGTCATTGCCGTTTCCTCCCGTTTTTTTCGATTATAGCACAGAAATATGACACCCGTATGCCGGTATCTGAAAATTGGTACAAAAAAGCCGGGAAAATTTCCCGGCGTGGTTCTATGCTATGTTCAGTTCCTGTGCTCCAGCAGATAGTGCTGTACAGCGGCGATCGTCTTTGCGTCGCGGATCTCTCCCGATGCGATCATACGGGCAGCTTCCTCCACGGGCAGATAGACGACGTTCAGGAACTCGCCCGCATCGAGATGCTGCTGCCCTTTTTCGACGCCGACCGCCTCATAGATATAGATCTTTTCGTTGGTGTATCCGGGCGTGGGATAGAGCACAAAGAGCGGTTTGAGCGTTTTGGCAACGAGCCCCGTCTCCTCTTCGAGCTCCCGTTTCGCCGCGAGCATGGGATCTTCCCCCTTTTCGAGCTTCCCCGCGGGGATCTCCAAAAGTTCCTCCTGATAGGCATAGCGGAACTGGCGGACGAGGGCGATCTGTCCCTGCGTGACGCACAGGACGCAGGCGCCGCCCGGATGCTCCACCATCTCCCGTTTGCACGGCCTGCCGTCGGGGAGTTCCGCTTCGTCGCAGCGCAGATTGACGATCTTGCCGCGATAGACATAGTTGACTTTGACGGTTTTTTCCTTGAGATCCATGTTCTTCTCCTCAGAGCTTGGCGCTCAGTTCAAAGAGAGTCCGGCTTTCGTCGTTGAGATAACCGACCGTGTTCAGGAAGTAGGAATATCCGCACAGGAGCGCCTTGAGCTCGGCGCTGTCCCGCCTTCCGGCAGCGGCATAGAGTTCATCGAGAATGAGCGTACAGGCGTCCGCGTCAACGGGATTGAGGGCCGCCTGCATCATCCTGCCGCGCTCTGCCTGGATGATCTCGCCGATCTTGTCGAGCGCCTCTTCGCGGTCACGGGAGACGGAACCGGGACGGGCAAGCTCGGGGAAGCAGTCGCGGACGATGTCGCGGAAGGGACGGATCATGCGCTCGACGAAGAGCGTGTAGCTGGCCGTGAAGCTGCCGTCCTCATGGAAGAACTTGCGGAGGAAATCGTTGAGGCGCATGGTACCCGAGTCAAAGTCGACGAGCAGACAGAACACGAACGCGATGAGGTCGGCCCGGTCGGTCGGAAGATAGGCGGCTCCCCTCGTCCCGCCCGGTTCCGCGGGATATTTGAGATACGCCTGCTTGGCGGTGGGATAGTCGAAGCGCTCGGTCACGGCCGAAAAGAGCCCCGTCAGCTCCTCGCTCGCTGCGATCGCGCGGAGCACCTCGCCGATCTTATTGTCGGCCAGAATGTATTTCCCGGAGATGAGTTCGTCGCAGGCGGTAAAGAAGCGCTGCATCTGTGCGTACTTGTCTTGCATGATTCCTCCCGTTGTTTAAGGCAAAATGGACAGCATTTCCGCTGTTTAGAGGTATTATAGCACAAAAAGCAAAAATGACAAAGAAAAATTCCGAAAATATCTTGATTTTATCCTCGATTTTCGCTATAATACAGGAAAAATAACTCGTGGAGGGATATTTTATGAAGTCAGTCAAAATTTCACTCGAACAGGCACAGCGCGTCAAGGATTTCGTCGCGATCACGCAGGAATGCGACTTTGAGATCCTGCTCAAGAGCGGCAAGTATGTCGTCGATGCAAAGTCCATCCTCGGCATTTTCAGCCTTGACCTGAGCAAGCCCCTTACGGTCGAGATCTACAGCGACGACTGCGCAGACCTGCTCGCAAAGCTCGCTCCTTTCGCAGCGTAAATCAAAGCAGAACAACACAAATAGCCGCTTAAATTTTTTAAGCGGCAGTTTGTGTTCTATTTGCAAGAAAAGGACCGCCTACTCCAAACGTTTGGGTTCCGGTTTTTTCTGCACCCGAGTACCAAACCAAAGAGGCGGCCAACGATGCTGGTAAGAGGCGAAACATCTGTCAACAAATTAATTCTTCTTTTCGTGTTCGATAAGATGGAGTGTCCCCTTTCCGAACGCACGATCGTCGATATGTGTACTTCGTCCAACGATTGGCTCAACTACATGGACTGCATGGTGTTGCTCCAAAAGATGCTGCAGGACGGATTCATCTGCGAGATCCCTACGTCCGACGACCCCCTCTATACCATCACCCCGGAAGGGAGAGAG
>QAKM01000003.1:0-17134 GCA_003343805.1 Bacillota bacterium
GCCCAGCAGACGAGAATTCGTTTCTCCCCTGATAATTAGCTTTGACATAGAAATCAAACCCTACTCCCCACCTAGTGACGCCCCCCCCCAAAAGCAGCAGCGCCCACTCTCACTATTGGCACTGCTCGGTAAAACTAGTGTGAATGATGGTTGGAGTTACTGCCAGCCGCGATGATATCCCCGCTGGAATGAATACTGGCCGCCTCCACATGCTTTTCACAGGTAAGATTGTCCCGCATGGTCGTATCGCCATTAAATGTCAGCCCGCCACCGCCTGTCATCTCCCCATGGGTCTTGGCTGATAGGGACAAGGAGCTCTGGGTACTGCCGAAACTTGCCTCTCCACCTGAAGAAAACGTCATCTGGCCTTCGACAGTCTGGGTAAAGCTCCCTGAAATCTTCTGCGTGTAGTCACCCTCCACAGCTTCCAGGACATTCCCTTTTACGGAGGCATACATATTCCCCTCGCAATGGACGACCATATCCCCACTTGGCAAGATTTCTATGGCCGACCCGGAATCCATCTGGGTCACGCGCAGATGGCCGGAACGACAGAATTGGATCAGCGCCCGGTTCTGGCAGAAAACGACATCCTCGTAGTACGAAGGGGTCTGAACAGGAGGCTCATCAGGGGTGCGCTTGTGCTCAAACTGGCCGGCACCCTGGAATATCTCCGGCGGAAGGGTTGGAACGCCTCCAGGGCTTGCGTGGGCCCCTCCAACGACGACCGGCCGGCGAGTATCTCCACCAATGAACTCTACCCACACCATATCCCCGACCCGAACAGGGCATAGCATCCCTTCCCCTGCCCGTGAGCCCAACGGAAGGCTGAAGACAGCCCACGGCAAGTCCCTGACAGGAACACCGTCAAAGATATCATAGACGTTGACCTTGATACGGCAGCGCTTCTCGGGATCATCGACGGAGACGACTTCCGCGATGAAGCGACCGGCATAGTGCTTATCGTGGCTCAAGTGCTACAGCTCCTTTCACACGGCAGTAGTATTTCTGGCTTGAATACCAGTGCGCTACGGATTCGATAACGACCCTTTCCGGAACCCTTCGTCGATAGGATTCTCCGGGTCAGGGAGGTGCCATACCAGCTTGGCAAGCTGCCCCGGCGTGATGCTCAAATTTCCTAGCGTCACAAAGTCGATAGCAGTCTGCTTCGTCACAGGCTTGTTCCCCAGTACGTAAGGAGCGGCGGCGCCAGTTATCATGGGTGGCGTGGATTTCGCGCCAGCCAGGAAAGGAATGGAGCTGGATGTCTTCACCCGGCCTAGGGTCTCATTCCAGCCAGTGAATGACCGGATCGCGCTCTCCTGAAGGTGCATCTGGGTAGATGGCCTGGTGTACTTGAGAATCGGGAAGCCAGAATCCATGGTAGCGTAATGAAAGGTCATAGCCGGATCCTGGGCAAGGAGCTCCGCAAACTTCCTGAGATGAAAGGTCCCCCGTGCGACCCACGCATGGGCCCCCTGCTCCTCCGCCAGCTGGCGCAACATCGTTGTTGGCCTTTCACCGGCGATGCAGTGATAGTTCTCGACCACGGCGAACTGACCGATGCTTCTCTTCAAACCACCGGCAAATGCCGCGGCAATCTCCTGCACACCACGTTGAGTAAACACCCTGGTCCTGTCCGCGATCTTCTTCATATCGAAGATGGGTTTTGCCAGACAATTCAACCTGACCGTTCCATCTGGCATGGGACGGCTTGTCAGAACGACGAACGTCTCCTGACTACTCACGCCATCTTCCCGCCATGTATCTCCCAAGCTGATAGACAGCTCATCAAACTCCTGCAAACGGAGCTGGTTTTGAAGGTAGGAGCCATGATCCCTCAAAACCAGCATGAGCTTGGGACTATCCAGAGACAGCGCCTCGATGTACGTCCCTTCTTGCAGCAGGCCGGGGTCTATCTCTTTTCCTGAAGCCACATGGACGATCTTGGTGAAAATGCAAACATTGCTCTGCATGTCAGGCCCCCAGCATCTCCGCAACGCCCCCCACGGTCACGTAATCCTGGATTTGAGTTGTGACACCGTACAAGGCCTGCGTCGTGACCTCTACCATGGTACGAGCCCCCCAAAGACGCTTCCCATCATCAGCCATAGGCTCTGACGACGTGAGCACTTCCCGGGGAGCGCTTATGGAGGCTCTGACTTCTACCCTCTCACCGTCCAAAACATACGGCACGACGAACCGACTGTGCTTTCTGTACAAGGGAGCAATATATCCGAACCAGGCCAAGGTCATGCGGTCAAGCGTAGCCCTGTCCCATCCCAACATGAGGATAGAGTACGTCAGGGCCACGGGAATGGTGGTGAGCCTCATGGCCTTATCCATCCCCCAGACACGCTCCTCATTTACGAACCGGACAGCCTCAGAAAGTACGACCGGTTGGTTGGGATCCGCTGCTACGCCTTGCTCTCGGTAATAAGCAATCAGTGGCAGATCTGGCTTCGGCTTCCCTGGTTCATTCTCTCGACCAGCGACCCTGCGCAGCACCTTCTGGATGTCATCATTTTGCACGAAGTAGATTTTTTCTCTGACCGGGCGTGCCAGGAATCGGCGAAAGGCCTGGGGGCCAGCGTCAGCAAGCCCTTCATAGGCCCCGGCAATCACCCCACCCAAAGCAAAATCCACAGCCTGCAAATCTGTGAGGTCTTCACCATTAGCCATTATAGCACTCCTATCTGCTGCGCCTGACTATCTGCGTTACTGTCTTCAGCTCCAAGGCTATCTTCCAGGCTCGGGATCTCTCCTGAAGCAGGTAACGGATAGCACTTGTGGACCATGCCCGCTCCCAAGGTCCTGCCCATCGGGATGTTCTCCGCTATGTATACAGTGCGCTCGACGGTCTCCTGAGAGGCCATATCCAGGTATTCCAGCCATTGGACCAACGAAAAGGTGCGGAGGCCCGGCACAGACAGCAGTAGGAGCATGGCCTCTTCATCGCTATGGAAACTTTCGTACAGCCCGGAATCGACAGCGCCAAAGGCCCATTCCCCATCGGGAACGAGCATTGCCCTGGCCTTGATAGGGGCTCCGTATCGTTGGGCCCTTTCATCCCGATCAAGAAGCGTCACAGTAGGGCTATCCACGGCAATGATTTCATTCTGCTCCGAAGGCTGAGCCGGAAAGATGAGACAATCAAATGCCTCAGGATGGCTCTGGAGCATCACAGAAAACGTATGGCTCAAAGCGGCAGCCGTTGCTTGGTAGCTGCGGGGAATGCGGGCATCGCTCACAACTTCCTCTCCTTGATAATGGCGTCGATTTGCTCACGGGTGACACCGAAATTCTTTGCTACCCCACCTAGCATGGCATCAGGGGACAGATTCGCCGCTTTGGCAGCCTTCAGGATCGTTTCCACCGCAGCCACAAGCGCCTTGTTCTCTACCAGCGTCTTTTTACCGCTCCCTCGTGGCTTCAGCTCTCTTTTCAGCTTCTCCGACTCCTTCCGGTGCTCTTCCAGGGCGGCCCGAGCCTCCTTCAAGGTCTTACGATCCATGACGGCCCTGAGATTCGCGTTGGAGAGCGTGCTCTTACGGACAGCACTCTTGAAGCCTGGTCGCCCACGTTCTTTTTCCAATTCGCGGGCCAAGACCATGAGAACTCGATTTTTCTTGAGTTCCTGGAGCACACGCAGGACGTGCTTGCAGCAACATCCTGTCAGGCGCGGGTTACGGATTTTGGGGAAATCTCGTTCCAGGGGCTCAATCGCATAGCCTCCCAATGTCGCCAGATACCGATACCAATATTGATGGCGCCCACAGGGGCATTCAAACGACAGGCGCCCACTGACAAGGGCTTTCGCCGCCTGAAAGGATGGCGTCGTAGCCATGACCGCCTCTGTCCACCCCTCAAGGCGGATTTGGACGCGATAGTATCGCTGCGTATTCCCGCTGACTTGGAAAAAGAGCAGGCCACCCTTGCGCTGATAGAACGTCGCGCTGCGCACTTCTTTGGCACGCTGCTTATCAACAGAGAGGGAGGCCCGAATCAGGGACGTGTACGGAACGCCCTGGATGGAGCTCTTGAACCTTTTCCCCTTGCTTTTCCTGGCCTCAAGAAAGGCGCGGAGCTCTTCAGGGGAATAGCTGACGGTCTTTCCGTTGCGCCCATAGGCCAGGACGAGATCCTGATCTCCAGAAGCATAGCGCTCCAGCAGTTCTGGCGTCAGAAGACCAACGGCATCATCACGCCTGATACTAGCCTCTTTCTTGAGCTGCTGAGAGAGTTTTTCAAACTCCTGGAAGGCTTCCCTGAGGTCATGCTTTTTCATGCGCGCATCCCACGGGCTTCATAGCTGCGGATACGCTCACGCAGCCACGACGTTTTGGGTAGCCAGATCGTCTGGCCGGCCTGCAACCGTTCACGAGGATCGTCCAGCGCCGCCGCCATCATCACGACCCACTTCAAGGTGTCCAGACCATAGACCTTGTAGGCTATGAGCTCCGGGAAAAGACAGTCTGCTGGCTGGATGACATAGGAGCCCCAGTCAGAGCTGCGTTTCGTTCTGTCCGTCTGGGCGGCCCGGATCTCTCTGTAGAGCTCGGCCCGGAGCAGCGGATCAGGGATATTAAGAGGGGACAACCGAGAACCAGAGGAAAAAATATCAAACACAGCCGCCCTCCAAAGCCTCACGCTTCATCTCGTAGCGCATGGCGCGGGTGCGGTCGTCGCCACAAGTAATAGCATTGATGGTCCGCATGACCGCCAGAGCATCATCGTTGCGCTTCCGTGCCGAACACCGTGCCATCACGCGCAGCCACCGCTCGGAAAGGGGCTCTTCCATAACCGCCCCAGCCACGCACATCAGCAAGGCCTTGTGACCAGAGTTGAACTTGCGCCAGTCCACACGGTACACGAGCCGGCCCTTCTCATCGGTTCCGGCATCGATGAGCCCAAGCTCTCCGCTTAAGCGAATGGCATACCGTTCCATCCCCTCGCCGAGGATTATTCCTCCGCGAGCTTCCAGGGCAAAATACCAGTCCAACGCCCGTTGCAGGTTGGTCCGCCCATCCTCGGCAGGAGCGTCAAAGTTGAAAGAGGTAGCCAAGCTGGAAAACGAAGCCGTACGATCCTCGACCATGACGACCCAGCCGCCCTTAACCTTGGCTTCGATATCCCGTTCCATGACCTCGATCCAGTCTTCTGGATTTCCTTTGATGTCGCGCAGTTCAACGACGATCAAATGCTGTCCATCCCAGACTGCCATTGCCTGGACCTTGCTAGTACCCTCAAGAGCTATCGCCAGTATTCGTTTCCGTGACTCGTCCATAAGTTATCCCACCTAGGCCGATATCATGGCAGATTTACCACCTCTTGCGCAGCACAAATGGACTAGATATGGCAGATGTAGGGAAAACAGGTTATTCAGTTTTCAAGGGGGTAACAGTATGAAACATGTCCTGGTAGCTTTTCTGGTGATGTGCACAAGCCTTCTGTGTGTGAGCACTGTCCAAGCATTGACTGAACAGGAGTATCAAGCGCTGCTAGAAATCCCGTATTTCCAGCAGGCTGACAAAGACCTTTCCTCGATTTGGAAGGAGGTCTATGCCGAATTGCATGGAGCCTACAAAAAACAGATATTGGCAGATCAGCGCCAGTGGCTGAAAAAGGGACGTGAAGAAAACGCGAAATTTTTGATGGGAAAGAAGAATCTTGGGATCGCAGAGGCCTATACCGTCGCGACCTACCTACGGATCGGCGAGCTTTCCGTCATTCAGTACAACAATGGCTCAGGCAGCGGCTATCCACGGCCAGACGATTACTATGCGGACCAGATGTATGAGAAAGCTATGGATGTTATCCAGAAGCTTGGAGGAAAAAAATCTACAGGGGAAGAAGAAACAATCGCGGCTGACTGGAACTCTTTATATATAACCTATTTGACTTGGCGTGGCGCTCCGTACGCCTTGCAAATCACGGTTAAGCAGTTTTTAGCATGGGCAAAAATGAAAGGCATGTCATGCCAATGGGGAAGCGTTGATAACCGTGTCGCGATACTGAATATTACAGCTATTGATAAAGTAAAAAATGTTGAAGAATTTTATCGTATTGTTTTTGAGACAGCCCCCAATATAAATCGTGCTGTCGTGACACGGTGCCTACAAGATGACTTTGAGTTTACGGGGCAATATAAGGATAACATATTTTTGCGTACCTTTATCGCCGCCGAGTCTGAACGTAATAAAATTCCGGCGCATCTGCTTGAAAGTACACAGACTCCAGCGCCCCAAAAGCCAGTCACGACGACCCAGGTTTGTGGTCGCGTAGTCAAAGTAACTGGACTACCTGCTCCCCTATCAAGAATCACCATGGTTGATTTCGACGGGAATCCAATCGGAACCTTCTATATCAATGAGGATTTTGTCCCTGCCCAAGGCTATACGGAATGCTCAGCCATTGCCAAGCCTGGTGCCTTCATCTGTGCTGACGTTGTTGAAGTCACTCCCAATGATATTGGCTGTCAGGCCTTGGGAGTAACGGAAGATAGCCTGCGCTGGATCGGGAACTGCGCCATGCCCAACTGATAAAATCAAAAGCCCCACCTTTCATGCTGAGGTGGGGCTTGTTTTTAGGTATACGCCTGCGCTGCCGCTGCAAGAAAGCGGCTACGCGTCATGCCATGGGCCTTAGCCTTCAAATCAATCATATCCAGAGTGTGTCTGGGGAAGGTTGCGGAAATCTTAACAGGCCTCATATCTGCTTCCGGTGCTGGCACCATTTGGAAAATGATTTCTTGCACCGGAACTTCAAAGCCAAGCTCCTTCAGCATCCCTTTTATCCTGCTCTTGGCTTCGCCCAAAGAGCAAGGTGCAGGAAGTTCCTTACGAGTTTCGCTGTATTCCTTGGATACAATGTTGAGCACATCCATCGACATATTCATGCAATCAACAAGATCCTTTCCCTGGGAGGCTATTTCCTGGAAGTCAGGAGACAGTATGGCAAACCCTTCTTCTGGAACAGGAATGAAAGCCATATGGTAATATCGCATACACCCTCCTTGTGTGTGGGGAGGAGAAAGCGGCTCCCCTCCCCAGCGACTACTTCAAGCCCGCGTCCTTGAGGATTTTCTTCGCGGTGATTTCATTGATTTCGTTGTGCCTGGGCACCGTCGTTATCATGATATCTCCCTTGTAAACCCTCGTATGTTCGCCGCCCTCCTTAAAAAGAAGTCCGGCCGCTTTGAGCTTGCGCAGAAGGTCTTTCCGTTTCATGCGGTGCCCTCCTGTAAGAAAATAGTATATATTTTTATCCATACAGTCAACTTAATATATATTTTTATCCATATCATTCGGGCAAAAAATAGCCCCTGCCAAACCAACAGGGGCTATCATTTGTTTGACGCCTCAGCTACAGCCTGCCTGCGATCTTGCTGTGCACCAGCAAGACATCGACCAGGATATGCTGCTCATACTCCGTCAAAGGGACGTGTGCGACTAGCTTCTTTGCCATCTCTTCCAACATCTGAGACTCGCTAGATCTCTCACGTGATGTAGAAAGGAGTTCCAAGGCGAAATCAAGCGTTTTTCCCGTCAGGGGAGCTCCACTGAATAGCCTCCTTTTGACGTGCCCGCACCTGGCACTATGGGCTTTCCTTTCGCGTGCTTCATCCCAGTCTTCCATATGATGACCTCCGAGCCTGCCATGCAGGTAGTTTTCCTCCCTCATAGCACGGCCCTCAAAGCCTGGCAAAGCAGATGCTGTCACCTAGCAATATACACCATCACGAAATAGTCCTTCTATCTTTTTACTTCCCCAGGGCCACGGCCACGTTGAGGCTCAGACGCAGGTGCAGGCTGGCGTCCTCTAGGGCTTGGCGGAAGCGTTGCTCGGCTTCCGTGCGGCTCTGGAACAGGCTGTCCAGCAGGCACTGCGGGCTGAACATGGTATCCGCATTGCGGCCCAGGTCGGACACAGCGTAGCTGAACAGGTCGCCGCGGCGGGCGTCCAGTTCCCGCAGCATGGCCATGAACTCTTGCCGGAGACCGGCTTCGCGCCGTGTCCAGTCCTGCCACAGCTCCAGCAGCGCGGCCTCCTGCGGGCCGGGAACGCGGCTCCGGTCGCGGTGCGGCGGATAGAAGCAGCCGTTGCGGTACAGGGGCAGGCGCTCCGGTTGCGGCGGCAGGGCCTTGGGCAGCGCGTCGATCTTGGCCTGCACCCACGCCAGAGCGTCCGGTATCCACTCCTGCGGCAGCTCTTTGATGTTGGTGAGGTTGAAGGCGGCCTTGAGCTGGTTCCAGCAGGCATCAAAGGGCGCGTTGGACAGCTTGGCCCACGAGCCTACCAGCGCTCGCAGGGGCTTGCGGTCGGCCACGCTGGACGGCGTGATGGAGAGGGTGCCAGTGAAGTCGTCGGGGGTGGGGGTGGAAGAGGCGGCGTGCTGTTCGGCGTCGAGCTTGTCCAGCACGTCCAGCACCCAGCGGCGGAAGGCCTTGGCTACCGGCGTGCGGGCGAACATGGCAACGAGGTGGCAGCCGCGAAGGGAGAAGATGCGGGCCTTAGTCGAGAGAGCCGAATCGGCTCCGTCGAAGATTTCAATGACTTGCGTCATGTCTGGCGTGAACTCGTCGGAGTTCGAGCGGTAGATGCGCGAGACACTATTTTCTTGTGCGTAGCCAAGCGCATGAGCAAGCTCAACGGCGCGAATCCAAAGATTGTTCTGGTGGGAGATAGGGGACAGGGTGACGTCGTTGAAGGTCAGGGCCATTTCCATGATATAAACTCCGAGTTTTTTCGATTGGCCCTTGCAGAAAATAGCAAAGGCCGGGAGCTCGAAAGCGCTCGGAAACGCCCAGGCCTATTCCCCCGCCATACGGCAGGGTCTTGTATTAGCCTACTCCCGGCCATCAGATAGCCGACATCATACCCCAAAAAGGGCAAAGAAAAAGCCTTGACTTACGGGAAAGGCGTCCGTTCCGAGAGGAGTTTTCGAGGCTCCGTAGGGAGAGGACGCCATAAAATGTGAAAAATGTCAAGATTCGCTTGCAGTATAGACCGTCACTCCCCCACCCAAGCCTTGGCCATTTCAAGGAACTTGTTCTGCCTGCTCTTGGCGCTATCTCCCACGCCAGCCGGGACGTAATCGACTAGGAAGGCAAAGCAGCACGTGTCTGAGAGGTCAGGCGATTTGATCCCCTCGGCCCGCATTTTTTCCTTCGGTGTCATGGCATAGCGCCCCCGCTCGTCGAGCTTGTACGGTAACTGCGAGACCTGATCCACGAATTTGCGCATATGCGGGCCACGGAATCGTTTCTCGAAGATGGCCTCTCTGAGCTTGCAATGGGCGAAAGCACGTAGGTTGCTGTATCGCCGCTGGGCAGCTGTAGTGTGGCAGGGAAGGCCCCAATGGATACTGACGACAGGGATCCCCTGCTCTTCCAGCTCCAGGATAACCGTCCGGCCAGCGCCGTCACCATCAACGGCCACGGTCAAATTGGGATACTCGTGGTACTTGCTGGCTATCCAGCGGGCGAACTCCTTTTCATTGAGATCCAGGAACTCTTCACAGAGGAGACTTTGGACGAGCCGCTTGTCATCCCTGCCGGCCATTTTGACAAGATGCCCGACAGATGAGTCCCGGTGTACACCTTCGGCGACGTCACAGAGCAGGACGTACCCCCAGTCATCGTCAGGAAATGTGATCTCCGTGTACTGGCAGTCCTCTGCCCATTGCCTGGGGATAAGGTATCCCCCCATGTTATCGGGGAAGCGCCCCAGAACCTTGATCTGGTACTCGGGAGAATGATGGCCGCCGTACTCGTACAGCTTCTCCCGGATGAATTGCAGGGAGACCAAAGGCGATTCTTCGGAGTTCATCGTAATGGCCGTGTATATGCCGCCGCTGCCATTCCCCTCTTTTCTGGCAAGGTTTCGCATGGCTTCCGCGAAATGCCCTCCGGGGCGTGTTGGCTGGGATGTCATCACATAGCGGTTACGACGGTGCGTCAGAGCACCACGAAGTACACCATGGATCGCATCGTCTACCCCTGATGCCTCATCGACCACGATCAGAAGATTGTTGTTGTGCTGGCCCGCCATATTTTCCGGGGCACTTTTGCTGGCTGTCTTGGGCAGTACATACCAGCTATCTTTGAAAGGCCTGGCGTAGTACCGACGTGTTTCTTTGACGAAGAAGCCGCGCATCCACGGGTACATTGTCTCCATACGCTCGATGACCCCATCCAGGTACTTCCAGACGACAGACCGGGCCTGTTCGATGTTCGTTGCTGTGAGGATGGCATTCGAATGCGGAAAGGTCCTCAGGTGCCAATCCAGCAGCCAGGCGAGCACCCAGCTTTTGCCTGTCCCGTGCCCGCTGGCTACGCCAACCCTGGCGCCGGGCATTGAACACGCTTCGATCATCTCCATTTGTTGCCAGGTAGGAGTCTCGGGACAGTTCTCCAACACGTAGGCCGCGAAATCGTCATAGTACCGTTCCCGAAATTTGAGGTAGCGTGCATCGGACAAAATATTCTGACACCGAACAGCCATCACGCATCCTCTTCTGCTGCGGGTGTGATGGCCCTGGGCGTAGCTCCGACGGCGAAGGAATCAGCCATTTCTTTATGCAGCTCGTGCATTTCAGCACGGCGGGCCGGCAGCTGTTCCCGCTGCGCATCCTGGGCCTTTTTGCGCTCAGCAACCCGTCTCTCCATCTCCTCATCCGTCATGACACAGTATGCCCCTCCTGACGGATCCACGGGCTCGGGCTGTTCTTTTGCCAGCAGGATCTTGATGGACTCGGGCAAAGCAATCCCAAGAATCTCAAGATCAAGCGCTGCCCTACTTGCGCTGATATTGCCGTCCCGAAAATCAGCCATGATTTTCTGCGCATCAGGGGACATCTTCTCGTTCACAGACTGCGGGAAGGCCTCTACATAACCACGATGCCGTCCCTGAGTGCGTAAAACAAAAAAGGCCGCAGAAAGATTCCCGGCCTTTGCTTTTTTGAACACAACCTGCTCGATCTCGTCGAGGTTCGCGTCAACAAGATCCCGGTAGACCTCTCCCAGCTTTGGGTACCTGCTGATGTAGCTGTCAAGCGTCGTCCTGGAGCACCCAAGAGCACGTGCCGCGGCAATCTTGCATCCCCCGCTCTCGATGATCGCCGTCTCGACCTGATCCTTGGTAAATCTGCGCTTCCTGCCAGCAGGCTGGATTTTCTTCCTTGGCTTTTTTGCCGTCATGCTCCTGCTACCTTTGCTTGCTGCAAAATATCAGCTGCTTTCCGAATCGAGCTTGATATATCCATCTGGACCTCTACGGTCTCGTGGGAATAACCGCACAAATTACACCGCCTGATCCTGATGATACAAGAGGACAGAGACGATGTCTGGACGACGTGTGTCGTGGCCTTACCGCAGGAAGGGCATTGATATCCTTTTTCCTCACGCATCGTCTTATCCCTCCTCCTCTGCGCAGCACAGGCGACGGTTTCTCTCTGCAATCAGAGAGTTATAGAGCTCTTTCTTCTCCCGCCGGCACTGCGCCAGGATCAGATCAGATTCCACGAGCTGGCGCCTCAGCTCGTCATTCTCGCAGGGAAGACACAGGCCCTCGTCATTCAAGAGCAGCTTTTTCCCGCACAACTTGCAGCGACCGATGGCGCGACCATTCCAGCTTGATGACGACATCACAGCCCCCGGAAAATGAAAAAAACAGCAGCGGCAGCGACCACCGCCAGGGAAAGAACGGAAAGGACAAGCGGCAGGGGCCCCTGCTGCCCGGCCACAGCACACATACCGCTCCTCCAGGGGAAAAGACTTTTCCGGTAAAGAGCACAACGAGCTCCCAGACATGTCACGGGAATAAACGTCATTTCCCCACCATCGGGCATCTGCTGGATCACGAAATTAAAGGCTCCTGTCTGGACGGCATTGATCCGCCCGACCTCTCTTTGCTGGATAGAGACCCTGGCAAGCGGACACCACTTTTTCTCGGCTTGTTCAGGCATGGCGATTACCTACTGTTTACTTGTTACAATCTGCCCCGATGCATTCGTGAGAGGTGCAGCACTCATCCCCCTTGAATGGGCAGTTCTGTACGTGCTGACGACGCTGCTCCGGGCTCATCGTCTGCCGGATTTGATTGATGTCGCCGGGATCCATCAGGTCAACGATCTGCAAGCCATGCTTTTTGCGCATGTACGCATCAAACAGCTTCAGGCCGACGCCATTCACCACAAGGACGATGCCTATCTGGATCTCTGGCGTCACCCCAGGATAGCACAGCGGTGCAATCAGGGCGAAGCCCAGAGAAACGGCTGAGGAAACCACGGAAGACAAGATCGTGTTCCCAATCAGCTGCCATTTGTTCCGTTGCAGGTAGCTTCGCTTGATATGGCTGACACCAGAAGCCAGGGCGATCCCGAGACCAATCAGAAAGAGCGGCCACAGGTCCCTGGCGATAGTAACGTAGTTAGACACCTCTCCCGCATTTCCGGCCTGGTTCAGATTATTCACGCAACACCTCCTCCATTCCGTCGTAGTAGAGCCTGATAGCGGAAAGCCGGCTGTTGCACAGAGCCATAGCCTCGCGAACCGCGATAGCGTACCTGACATGGGCCAGGGCGGCTCCTTCGGTATCGCCAGCCTTGAGCAGTTCCAAGGTGGCGCCATTATTCTGGGGTTCAGCGCACGGCTCCAGCAGCACCCTCGGTGGCGTTATCACCGCCGGCTGCGGCGCCGGATGAGAGCACCCGACGATAGCAGTCATAGAGCTCATCACCAGACAGAGCTCGGCATTCCTCAAGCCTTTTTTCCAAGTCCATGCGAACACGGTATACCTCCTCCAAATCCTTCGTGTGCTGTACCAGGGAGGAGACAGTCTGCTCTTGCTGGGCAGCCAGGGCCTTGTTGACGCGAAGGGAGACCTCCGCGTCCACTTTGCTTTCTACCCAGGCATTCACACCGGCGACCAGAAGAAGGGCCACAAGCCCTCCACCTGCGATCTTGGCCTTCAGGTCGCCGCTCATATCGAGCCTCTCCCCCGCTTGGACAGCCAGCCATTCGTGAACACACGCCGACTGATGTTCTTGGTGCCGAGATTGATGTACCAGGCAGCTTGCAGGCCATTGATGCCGTTCTGCACAGCCTGGGCCCGCCCCTTTTCCACGATTGCCAGAAGTCGATTCCTGGTGGCCGGGCCGTAGGCCTTATCGACCACGAGATCACTGCCAAACTCTTTGGCACCGTTTTGCAGCGGTTTGTTAAGGCAGTTGAGCGTGAGCTGGAGGTAGTACGTCGTTCTGGAGATCCCCAGATTGACCGCCTGCTCGAAAAGCTCATACGCGAGCCCGTCAGGCAGTTTGTCGCAATCCAGGGGCAGCCAGAACGTATCCTCGTAAAATTTCTCCGTCAGTGCCTTGATCCGCTCGAAGTTCCGGTGCCGCGTCACACTGACGCCGTCCGCTTTCGCTTGGTCGATGAGCGACCAGCCATCCCAGCGGGGATGGTTTTTGCGGCTGATGCCGCTCCACGTCTCCCCTCCGGGATCCCTGGGATCATGCTCCAGGTGCCACAGCCCTTCATCGGCCATAAGCGCATAGAAAGCCTTGCTGAAGTCCATGTTTTCTCCTTGAGGCATCGCCATGCCTATCTTGGCAGTCTGAAGCCTCCCAGGAGCTATGGACAGGACTTTCCTGCTATATATGCCAAATAGCGGGGACCTCTCTCATTTTGGGCCTTCGGGAAACGCCGCATATGTCCAGAAATATTGCAGCGTGAGAAAAAGGCGAAAACCAAGGCAGAGTAAGCCTATTCGGGCTTCAACTTGGGGAAATGTCCCCCCGGCGCCATGTCCAGAAATGCCATTCCAGATTTTCGGCATATTTTCGTTCTAAGGCATTTTTTCTTTTTCACACGACCAAGCGAACGCGCAGGACATGTTTCGAGCCTTAGAATCGAACGGAGGCTGTTTTTCAGGACAACCAGGCTTCGTACTCTCGCATGATTTTGGCAACCAGCCAAAACAGCAGCGTGAGACAGATCAACCAGGCGCCCAAGAATACAGCCCAAAAACCTCGTCCCTGCATGGCTCTCCCCTACTGCATCCGCAGGCGTTCCATCTCGTTCTGGGCCTCGCTGTCTCCGTGCAATGCTTGCAAGAGCAGCTTGGCCATATTCCTGCCCGGCTGGTTGTAGGAGACGGTATCAACCGGCAACGCCATGGGGCTTTCCATGCTGGTCGCCCTACGGCAGCGGGGCAGCAGCCGCAGGATGTCCGCCGGGCAGGGGAAGCGACTGGACTCCTGCCGGTGCATCACGAAGGCTCGGCCAACGTCATCTTTGTCCTGCCCTTCCAGATCCTGGGCCCAGATGTCTGCCAGCAAGAGCATTTCCTCGGGGCTTCGCCCGGTGCGGTATACGGCTTCACACTCGACAAGGCGCAATGTCAGCCACTGCGTATCCACGGAGTTTCTCATGGCGACCTCCTCCGGTCTCGATTATCTTGCGTTCTGAATTTCGTGCGGCAAGAGCGGCTGCCGCCATTCCTCTGGCCTCCTGCTGGCGCTTCTGGAACTCCGTAGGGGCCCTAGGAGTGTTCCCCGGAGACACCACATCAGCCCCATTGCCCTGTCCCGGCTGCATATACGGCTCGTCGTTCCAGCCCTTGCCATGCAGCCACTTGGCCATGCGAGGAATCATCCCCCGGGCCCAACGGCTGTCTTCAGCCTGCAAGCGGGCAATGGATTCCCGGATGACATAGCAGGGAGCAAGAGTGCCGTTGTTGTGCAGGCGCATCCATTCGCACCACGCCTCCTCCTGTCCCTGCTTCACGGGCCAGAGTTCCCAGCAGGAGAGGAAGGCCCGCCATTCAGGGTGGCCCTTGCTGGGGGCGTCGGTTTTCACCGGGCCGTCAGGACGACGGCCGGACGGTCGGACGGCAGGGCAAGTCCGGGGCTCCACACTGTTCTGCCGAGAGGGGACATCCGGCGCTGCTGCCGTCCCACACACCTTGGCGGGAGGATCAACGCGCACGCGCGTGTTTTGATATTTAAATATATCCTTGGGTAAGGGGATATATTCTTTTTCCTTTTCCCTTTCCTCTTCCTCTTCAGCGGGGGGTATGCCTACGGTATGGATAGGGTATGGATACGGTATCGATACCCTATCCATAGGGTATCCGTACCCTTCGGATACCGTATGGATACCGTCCGCAGGGGTATCGCCTGTCGCGGGCCTGTCGGACATGGGACGTGCGGCGGCCGCGCCCATTCCAAAGATGTCAGGATAGGCGTGGCACAGAGCCTGGCGCAGCCTGTCCGAGCGCACGCCGGGCAGCATCCCCTTCAGCGCCTGGGCGATTTTGGGCGAGGTGGTTGTCTGGTGACGGATGAAGCGCGTCAGCAGAATGAAGGCCCCGTCCGTCACAATCTTGCCCGCCGCCTCCAGCTTTGCCAGCCCGGTATCTATGGCCTTCATGTCCAAGCCCGTTTCAAAGGCTATCTTGCGCCGCGAGACCTCCATCACGCCCAGATTACTGGTATGCGGGCAGGTGAACAAATACAGGTACAGGAGCTTTTCGCCTGCCTCCAGGTCTTCCACGAACGGATCGTTCCAGAATGCCATGCGTATGGTGCGATATTCAGCCATCAGCGGTCCCCTCCCCAGCGCCAGCTGGCGTAGCTCTCGAAGCCGTCGAACAGCTTGCGTACCGCCGGAGGACATTCTGATTCCAGCACCCACGTTTCCGAAAATTCATCCTCAGTCAGCACCCGTACCTCACCCGTCACGGGCAAGATCAGCTGCCACTTGTGTCTGGGCAAGGGCGCAGCATAGGCGCGTTGATACGGCATGGTCACCGTGATGACCCTCTGCGCCGACGCCGGGTAGTCAGGCTGTTTGGTGCTCATTGCAACTCCCTATTTTGTCTTTCCCATTCGGAAGCATACGCAGCTGATGTCTCGGCAATCTCCGTGGCCAGCTCCGTAGCCATTTGCTCGATAGTGTGGGGATTGGCCTTCCCCTCCCGGACGGCTCGATGGAAAGCAGCCAGGGCCTGTCCATCATCCAGACACTCATCGCGGACATCGTCTTTATCCGGTTGCACATCGTCAGAGACGAGCCGGAAGCCAAAACGCGCCGCGAGAACCACCAGCGGCAGCGGCGGCTCTTGCGGCGCATCCCCACAGCAAGCACGAATTAGCAAAGGCAACGTATCCACGCCTATCTTTGCGCCGTCATCCTCGCTATCGAGCTCACGGTAGAGCGTCGTGTATCCCTTGCCCGTCTCGGCAGCGATGGCCTTCAGCGGCAGACCGCTGTCGTCCACCATCCGGCGGACAGCCTCACTCATGCTCATGGAGCCTTTAAAGTTTTTCATCGGGGAATCTCATGTGGTTCGGGCGTAGATGCCTGATGATGGGGCATGGTCGGTCCGACAGGAGGCTGTCCTTCTTCCGGTGGCCAGAGGTCAGGGCGAAGCTCAGAACGAGGAATCCCAAGGAGCCGCTCATACTTCAGCGCCTGCTCTGCGGAAATAGACCGAGTGCCTTTGAGGTGTTGTCGCAAGGTCATATGTGGGATGTTGAACTTGCGGGACACCTCCGAAATTACCCAGCCTCGTGCCGCAAAAATTTCTTCAAAATGTGTTTTCATGGTGAAAATATATTCAAATGAGTAAATAAAGGCAACAAAAAAATCCTCATATGATTGTTTGCCAAAGCTCGCAGGCAAAAGTAGGTTACTCATATGAAAAACCTTGCAGAAGAAGCCCGCTCCATCCTTCAGGAATATGTCGACAAGGAACACAATGGCGTCCGTAGCCGTGCAGCCAATGCACTTGGCATTGCCAATATGACGCTCAAGCAGTGGCTTGATGGAACACGGGTACCTAATCTGGAAAATCTTTCGCCTGCTTTTGAGAGGCTTGGCATCTCGTTCAGCAAGCCTGCCGTGCAGGAGGTTACCCGCGACGTATGCTGGGTGAATGCCAAGATCATGCCCGCTGGCGAGCATGTGGCCCCGCCCGTGGCTGAGGACTATCTGGCCGCGCCCCTGGTGGGTGAAGTTGGCGCCGGACCCGGCTACCTGCCGCAGGAAAGCGTCGAAAGCTGGTTCCTGGTCTATAAGCATGTGCCCGCCATCATGGGCCGCCGCAACCTGATCGCCGTGGAAAT
>QAKM01000003.1:20378-27847 GCA_003343805.1 Bacillota bacterium
CCTAATCTGGAAAATCTTTCGCCTGCTTTTGAGAGGCTTGGCATCTCGTTCAGCAAGCCTGCCGTGCAGGAGGTTACCCGCGACGTATGCTGGGTGAATGCCAAGATCATGCCCGCTGGCGAGCATGTGGCCCCGCCCGTGGCTGAGGACTATCTGGCCGCGCCCCTGGTGGGTGAAGTTGGCGCCGGACCCGGCTACCTGCCGCAGGAAAGCGTCGAAAGCTGGTTCCTGGTCTATAAGCATGTGCCCGCCATCATGGGCCGCCGCAACCTGATCGCCGTGGAAATTGGGAAGACCTCCACCTCCATGCTTCCCCTGCTCTCCCCCGGTGACATCGTGCTAGTGGACAGGGACGACATCGACGTCAGCCACGCCGGGCACATCATGCTGGTGCGGGATCCTGAAGGCGCAGGCATGGTCAAGCGCGTCAGCGTTCAGCCCACGCCCGGCGGCAAGGACTTTTCCATCCAGTTCTATTCCGACAACGCCGCCACCAACCCGCCCCTGCTCTACAGCCTGCGCGAAGACTACGGCGGTGAGATCAGCAACGCCATCGTGGGCCGCGTCATCTGGGCTTGGAGCGATGTGCGAGGGAAGTAGAAACTACCGGACATGCTTCTTCGAATCAGGAAGAAGGTCGTTCTTGATGGTCTCAACGCCATAAAGCAATTCAGATATATACAAGACCAAATGGCCATCCTTTCTTATTTCCATGGGATGATTTTGATTATGACGATAATCTGTATTTTACCATAAGGGTTACGCTTTAAATACTTTCTGGAGAGAATAATTACATGACGAACTCTGAGCTGTTTGAATTGGTTATATTCAGAGCCATATCGAAGATTCGCGAAGACTTTCCTCAAAACATCGTCCTCGAATTCGATTACCTTCTCACAGAAAAAGATTGTCCTGATGCCGAAAGGCGGGATGAAATTTGCTACAACTCTGTTCGATGGCTCCAAAAAAATGGATATATTATCATCGAAGGCAACGAAATAGGACGCTTGTTTAGTTACATCACACCGATGGAAAAGCTCATTGCCGTTATGGGGATGATTCCCCCTTCATTACAGGAGGAGAATAAAACACTAGCTTCATTTTTCAAGGATTGCGCCCAACATGCCACAAAAGAGTCCATTAGTGACGCAATAAAGCTCCTAATTCGCACAGGCGCATCACTTGGTTCAGCAGCAATCAATTTCTAACTATCTTTCTCGCTGAATACATCAGGAGGGCACAATGCAGACCACCGATTATCTGACCGTGCTCAACATTCTGGTAGCCCTTGTGGGTGTACTGTTCGTCGTGTTCACTCTGTTCGAGTGGGGGGGCTCTGCGACGCATTCGCAGGGACTTTTCCACCCTTGAGCGTCGTCTCCGCACGGAGAACCATATCGCAATGAAAGCCGCTCACCGTGTCATATCCAGCTACGCCGTCAAGGATGTCGATGCCCGTATCAGCCTGCTGGAGTCAGCCGCCTCAACGTGCCCAGCGGCCTTCAACGTCTACAACGCACTGGGCTATTCTTGGCTAGAAAAAGGAGAGCAGGCCCGCGCCTGTGATGCCTTCCGCAAGGCCATCGAGCAGCACCCTGATGACAAGGCAGGCTATTGCGACCTTGCCTATGCCTATCTTGCCGGGCATGAGGAAGAACTTGCCGTGAGCTATTTTCGCAAAGCCATCGAGGTAGATGCTTCCGCCGCTGCTGATCTGCGACAGGACCCACGCCTTACCTCTTTGTTATCCAAGATTTTGGGCTAATAGCTGTTGATTATAAACTTCTACGGACGGAGTAATAGCTATGGAATTTTATCATATAAATAGATTTCTCTTTGATGTTGGCACTATTATCAGACCTGGAGCTTGGGGACGTCCTATTTTAAGTGGAATGACCTATTCTGGGCTTAGACCTAACGTAAACTATTTTATCCTTTTTAGAGAGTATGTATTCGAGCAGATACGACAAGAACTTTATCCTAATAAGCCAAGTCGCCTCAAAGGTACATTTATCTGTCCGAATTATCTTTCAGCCAAAAACTTTTGGAGCATAGAAAGACAGATGGGAGAAATCATATATAAAGTAGAATTATTGGAAGATAAGCCATTCCATGTTGCAGATTTGACTTTTACAAGCCCACCTCAGACACCTGAATCACTTTACTATTCGATTCCCAAAGCGGCCATTTCTTATTGGGGATATCCGCAAAAGGAAGACTACACCAATCCATCTGATAACCTTCTTGAAGCGATTACAGAAAGTGCTATTCGTATTTCTGAGATTGTTCAGCCTTAACTTGGTAACGCACTAGTTTCAATGCCAGCCAACTGCTTATTGTGTTACATGGCTGGTTTGTTCCTAGTCGATGCACTGCCTGCACGGCATCTAAAAATGTATTCTGTATGTGATTGTCTAGGATAGGCGATAACGCCTTGCGCAAAGTTTCTTTTTCATCTTCCGTAGCGCCATCAATCATTCGGATGAAATCTTTAATATCCATCTAGCGTTCTCCGCGCCCCTCTTCGAGAGGGGCTTGTTTATGCCTGCCGCTGGGACATCCCCGAGTGGCAAATTTTTTATACGGCTTTTTTTACTCAAATGAAAATATTCATGTTGACTAATTGTACTCATTTGAATAAAACTAACCTCACGCACACCGGGGAAGGCCGGGAACACGGGCCACGGCCCAGAGTACCATCAGCCTCCCCCGGTGAACGTTCCCCACAAGTACCGAGCTCGGCAAGCCGCAAGCCTTTGGGAGCGGGAAAGCACGCGACGGCAGGGAAGGGGAAACGAGGTTGGCCCGGGAGAAGGGGCCCCCGCAAGAATGGCCGTGTGCGACACGGCAGGCCGAAAGGCGGCGGGCGGTGGCGACGAGAGCGCCGCACGGGTGGACGCCAGTTGCGAGCAGCCCGTGAAACCAAGACGCTTTCTGACTTCACACCGCCCCCGGATGACCGGGGACGGGAATGGAACCGGAAATAGTTCGACAACCACCCCAATAATGGCTATCTTGAAAGCGAGGTTCCAGAAATGCAAATCAAGAACAGGCTCAAACGGATTGCCGACATGCTGGAGAAGATAGGCGTCGCCAGTCTGGCGGTTGGGCTTTTCCAGCAAAATGACAGCGGACTGTATATCGCCATCGCCTGTTTGGTGTTGAGCCTCATTTTTACCGTGGAGGAATGATATGTCTGTTTGGACCTTGCTTGTCATCATCGTGGCTGGTCTTGCGGCTGCCGGATTCTTCCTCCTGAGCAGGAAGACATCCAAGCAGAACTGATCCCCATCAGCAACTCATCAAAATTTTTAGGCCCCCCAGAAACGAGGGGCCTTTTCTTTTGCCGCTCAACCAGCAAAAAGCCCCGCCGGAGCGGGGCAGGGAGCGATAGGAAATGAAGAACGAAACATTTAGACGTTTTTGGGACGCCTATTTTGACTGGAAGCTTGACGGGACTGAAGGCTTTCAAGGTATGAATCAGCAAGTGCCTCCCTCCCCCAAAGAAGACACTCCTCAAGTTCGTCCCTGGACAGGGCTCGGCCAAATGAATTTTGTTTCAACTGGGCAAAAAGAAGCCCACAAATAGTTGAGTACCCTGCCATCTGCATTGCATAAAGATGGTCAATTTTTTCGTCAATAAGCTCAATCGTCTCATTTTTCATAAAATCTCTCCTGATGAAAGGTTGTTGGATGCCTTTTTCTATCAGGAGGCCCGGCACTGGGGCAACCTGAGGCCGGGCTTTTCTTTCCTCCCCCCTGACCGGCAGCGACAGTTACCCTACCCTGTCGTCGCCGGGACTGGGGCCGCGACGTGTCTGTGCTGCACCAGGCTGTTTTTACGTCGTCGTGGCCGGGCCGTGGCCATCGGGGCCACGGCCTTTTGACCCCACTCAGGCTACTGCTTCACAGGTCCCCGCTTTCCACTCTCGCGGCTAGCAACAGCAAGTGAGACCCGCAATTCATGCACACCACGGTGCCAGGCATCTGTGTACTCATCCTGCGTCAGCGGACGGTTCTTTTGCCCCTGCTCAACTACGACACTAAGGTAGGCGGCAAGGATCTCCAAAGCAGCACAAAGATGGGTGTGGGAGTAGGACATTCGGCCTCCAACGGTAAGGGGTTGTTTGATCCCCAGCTATGGAAGCAAATCCTCTGACACAGACTTTTAGTCAAATTTCCGGCAGGTCACTTTCCTTGCTGTGCTTCCCCTGCCGGGGCCGTCAGCATGGGGCTGACGGCCATATCGGAGCGTAGCGCAGAGGCAGCGCACCTGCTTTGGGAGCAGGGGGGCGCGGGTTCGATCCCCGCCGCTCCGACCATGATTTTCCCACCGGGTCATTCTGTACTTTCCCCGGTGGCATCCCAGGCGGTCATCAGACCAGACCGCCTGGATCTGGGGCCATAGCTCAGCAGGGAGAGCGCCGTCCTTGCACGGCGGTGAGGCGGGTTCAATCCCCGCTGGCTCCACCAAAACGGAGGGATGGCAGAGCGGCTGATTGCGGCGGTCTTGAAAACTGCTGAAGGTTCACGCCTTCCGGGGGTTCAAATCCCCCTCCCTCCGCCAAAAGAGGAATAATACATGGAAATATCAACCAAAATAAAACTTGCTCGCCCTCCCCCCACTTAGAGATTGAGGTAGATAATCACATTGAGAATGTTGCTTCATAGGGCCCGCGAACCTCGTGGGCCCGCTTGGAGCAGCAGGCAAGATACCCCTTCCTCTCACTGCGTATGCCTGGGGGGTGTCATGTCACGCTGCGGGCCGTGGCCATCGGGGCCACGGCCTTTCTTTTTCCCTCTGCTCCCGCTCCCCGTGGAGAGCCCGGCAAAAGCCGCTGATAGCCGGGATAGCGTGCAACGGGGCGGCGATTCATTCCGTCGTCAACCCCGAACAACAGCGGCAACACGCCCGGCGGTACCCCTTTCCCCGCCGGGCGTCATTTTTTCTCAAGGAGTCCGATATGCCAGACAGCACCACCCGAAAGCAGGCCTACTTCTTCGCCTGCCTGGCCGCCATTGCTACCATTGGTGGGGCGGTCGGGAGTTACGAGTACCGAGAATTGAAAGAGGCCTATCACGCCGAACAGGCCCGCTCCAGCGCCCTGGCTGCACGGCTCCAGGAGGCCATGGCCGCACGGGATGAGGAACAGGACGAAGATCAGGGCACTGACGGCGGCGGAGAAATGGCGGTAGCTACCGTAAAGACGCTCGCCATCCGCAACAACAATCCCCTCAACGTCAAGACCGTAAAGGGGAGACCGTGGTTCGGGCAGATAGCCGTGGACAAGCATGGGCACGCTGTCTTCGATACGCCGGAACACGGCATCCGGGCCGGGGCCAATGTCCTGCTCAATTACTACACGCGCCACGGTCTGGACACGTTGGACGGCATCCTGAGCCGCTTCTGCACCGGCAACAGGGCAGAGTACGCTGCGTTCCTTTCCAAGCGGCTTGGCATCCAGCCGGACAAACAATTTGACGTCCTGGCACGACTGCCGGAATTGCTGCACGCCATGGCCCGCTTTGAAAGCGGCCAGGAGTGGCCCCGTGAACTGTTCACAGGCTACAGCCTTGTGGCCACAGCGTACCGCAAGGGGCAACGATGATGTCCCGTCGCCTGTGCTTCGTTTACGTCGGCAAAGCAAAATATCTGAAACAAGCCCTCGCAACGCTCCGTATGCGGGGGCTTTCTACATCCAGAAGAGGAGACGGCTATGGAGATAGTAGCCATCCGGGCATCCAGCCTGCCTGAGTTGTTCGACTGCCCGGCCCGCTGGGAGGCAAAGCACCTTTGCGGACGGCGCCTGCCTCGCAGTGCCGCCGCCCAGCTGGGAACGGCGGTCCACGCCGGGGCCGCGGTCTTCGACGTCCAGCGCATCCTGGGCAGCCCCATCACGCCCGATGATGCCGCCGGCGAGGTGGTGGACGCCATCCACCATCCTAAGGAGGACGTGGACTGGGGCGAAGACAGCCCCCGGGAAGCGGAGCGCATCGCCCTGGCCCTGCACGGACTGTACTGCCGCAACATCGCCCCGGCCAGGAACTACGTCGCCGTGGAGGCCACATGCGAGCGGCTGGAGATCACCGACCTGGGCCTGGCCCTTACCGGCACCACGGACCGCATCACCACCAACGCGCTGGGCGACCTAGGCATTGCCGACATCAAGACCGGCAAGACGGCGGTCGCGGCGGACGGCACGGTCCGCACGGCGGGGCACGCCGCCCAGATCGGTGTGTACGAACTGCTGGCCGGCGCCGCCATCGGCCAGCCCATCACCGCCCCTGCCGAGATCATCGGCCTGCAAGTGGCCAAGACGGACAAGGGCCGTCGCGCCGCCGTGGGCGTCATCACCGGCGCCCGCGAGCTGCTGGTGGGCACGGAAGAACAACCCGGTCTGCTCCAGATGGCCGCCCGCATGATCCGCAGCGGCGACTTTTACGGCAATCCCAAATCCCAGACCTGTACCGAAAAATATTGCCCGGTGTTCCATGGATGCCGGTGGAGGAGATGACATGAGCCTGGCAACCACCCTCAATACCCTGCAACGCAAGCCCGTTATGGCCACCGGCGACATGCCCATCAGCCTGGAGACCATCTCCGGCTTTGAAAACCTCCAGCGCATGGCCCGCATGTTCGTCACGGTCCCCTTCGTGCCCGACACGTTCCGCGCTCCCTACACCGACGAAAAGGGCAAGCGGAGAGGCTGCTCCAGCATTGAAGAAGCCATCGGCTGCTGCGTCGTGGCCCTGGACATGGCCATGCGCATGAAGGCCAACCCCTTGGCTGTCATGCAAAACATTTATGTTGTGCATGGACGCCCCGCCTGGACAGCCCAGTTCCTGCTGGCCACGCTCAACAATTCCGGGCGCTTCTCGACCATCCGCTACAAGTTCCAGGGGACACAGGGAGAGGACGACTGGGGCTGCCGGGCCGTGGCCAAGGAACTGACCACCGGCGAGATCGTGGAAGGCCCGCTCATCACCATCGGGCTGGCCAAACATGAAGGCTGGTTCAAGAACAGCAGCAAATGGCAGTCCATGCCCGATCTTATGCTCCGCTACCGGGCCGTGTCCTGGTTTGTCCGTGTCCATGCGCCGGAAATAGCTATGGGCCTCAAGACGGAAGACGAGCTGCGGGACACCATCGAGCTGATCCCGCAGGAGGACGGCAGCTGGGCAAAACCTGTGGAGGAGGCCACGCCTTCCACGTCCGTCGAAACGATCAGGGAAAGCGCCTCCCCTGCCGACAGGGGGCAGGAAGATGCCACATCCGACACCAGCGCACAGGACAAGGCAGAGGCCCGAAGGAAGGCGCAACAGGAGCTTGAGGACTTGCGCCATGAGGCCCTTGCGACCTGGGAGGATGCGGGCCTCACGCTGGAGGCCGCCTGCTTCCTGGCCGGTAGCAGACAACCCGAAGCCTGGAGCAAGACCGACTGCAAGCGCATCATCAAGGAAGCCGTCGC
>QAKM01000095.1 GCA_003343805.1 Bacillota bacterium
GGAAGTCCCGCCCGCGGCCTGTATGAAGGCGGCGCGCGGACCGGTCCGCGCGCCGCCGTCTGCTAAAATGCAAAAAATTGGGGGTTGACAAATGCGGGGAACTATGGTAAAAAGAAAATGATCTGAAGAGTGAGAGGAGAAATGAAAGCAAGACGCAGCTACGACGAATGTATTAACATTTTGAATTGTGGGGGGGGGTGAGAAATTCCCTTCCTTTGATGTGCGTTTTTAAGGCAGAACGTGCTCTCTTTTGAGCGCGCTCTGTCTTTTTTTATTTGTCTTGAAACGAGGAGATCGCGGCCGTTGCAGGATGCTGCCCGGCTGAAACTATTTTACGGAGGAGAAGGATGAATTTCATGCGAAAGGAAAGAAAGATGCTGTTTGTTATGTTCGCGGTGCTGTGCGTTCTGGCGCTTTCTTTGGGGATGGCGCTTGTTTGCGCACCCGCGCGCGCCCTCGCCGCCGAGGACGACCACGCCGATCATACCGGTTGGACGGAGATCACATCTTCGACAGATACGTTGAGGAGTGGCAATTATTATTTAAGCTCGGATGTAGAATTAAGTGGCATTTTGCAGATCACATCTTCAAGCGTTGTTGCCACTCTTTGTCTGAACGGACATAAACTGACGGGAAGCGGAGACGGCACATCGAATGGCTCTGTTATTAAAAATTATGGCAACCTGACTATCTGCGATTGTCAGAGCGGAAATGATGCCAATAAACATTACTATACTGTTGACGAGACGACGGGGCAGTACAAGTTTGTGACGGATGGCTCTACGACGGAGAACTATATTGCTGGCGGCGTTATCACGGGCGGGAACACGACCTCGAACGGCGGCGGTATTTATATGAGCGGCAATACTGCTGAATTAGTATTGCAAGGTGGTACCATCGCGGGAAATTATACGAAGTATTGTGGCGGCGGTGTTCATGTGGAAGCAGGTAAATTTACAATGAACGGCGGTGCTATCAAAGGGAACAGTGCTCTGAATAATGAAGAGAAAAATCCTTCCGATGCGGTTTATGTGTGCTACAGCAATGCAAGTTTTACGATGAACGGCGGTGAAGTCGCTGGAAGCATTGGCCGGGAGCAGGGAAAGATCTCGATTAACGGCGGCTCCTTTGATTTGGAGGCTAAGGAGTCGCTCGTTGCGATGGGCGATAAAGTTACATTCGCGCCCGATATGGAGTTCGTTCAAGGCGCGGATGGAAATTACATGCTTGCCATAGTACATAAGCATGACGATGTCTCGTTTACGGAATTTACGACTTCGTCTTTGAATGGGGATGCCCTGCCTGCGGGGAATTATTATTTGACAGAAGATAAACAGCAGACGAGAGCGATCCATATCAAGGAAGAAGTGATCTTCTGTCTGAACGGAAAGAGATTGTACGGTGAAGGTATATCACAGATGTTTATCGTTGAGGACGGCGGTTCTCTGACGATCTGCGATTGTCAGAGCGAAAACGATGAAGTAAGGCATTATTATACCCTCGGCGAGAACGGGTTGTATGAGTTCACCGATACGCAAACGGAGAATTACATTGTAGGCGGCGTCATTTCGGACGCGAATGGCGCGATATTAGTCAATGAAGGTTGCTCTTTTACGCTGCAAGGCGGCATCATTGCGGGAAATAAAATGTCGTCCGGGGCTTCTGAGTGTGTTAAAGCATCGCAGGCGACTTTGCGCATCGAGGGCGGCGCCATTGTTGGAAATGTTGGCGCGTCAAGTTCCTGCAACGGCGGTGGGGTCTATTTGGATCGAAGCGTACTTACCATGACCGGTGGTCGCATTGCAGAAAATTATGCCGGGCAATGGGGCGGCGGTGTCTATGCGAGCGCCAGTACGTTCACCATGAGCGGCGGTTCCATTGAAGATAACTCGGCCAAATTGGGCGGCGGTGTCTATATGGCCAAGAATGTCAATTATACGAACGAGACTGTCTTTGAAATGACGGGCGGCACGATCGAAGGGAACTCGGCGACCGAAGCGGGCGGTGGTGTCTATCTTTACAGCGGTACAATGAACATCGGCGGTACGCCCGTGATCAGGGACAATGCCGTGAACGACGCTGTAAACGATACGGATGGTAAGATCGGAATTACCATGACCGAGAAATTGCTGGAAGGTGCTCAGATCGGTCTCGGTGCATTTGATGCGGTCGAGAATGTTGTTACGGGATATGCTGACTTTAACTCAGAAGATCCGAACGAGTTCTTCTTTGCCAATACGCTGGGAGACAGTGTTGTTCTGGAAGAGGGAAATCTCATCGTTGTGCAGACGTATGTTATCCATTATTATCTGAACGGTACGCTGCTCGGGGCGCAGACGGCTCTCTATGAGGGAGATACCTTGATGACGTTTGAAGAGCTCAATGGAACGGTTGTGGAAGGCAGCAAGTTCTACGGATGGGCGACCGCTGCGGGCAGCCAGTCGGCTTCCTATTCTGACGGACAGGATTTGACTGCCGCTTTGGCTGCGCCCGGAGAAGAAGTTGACCTCTATGCCGTCATCGCAGAGCAAGGTTCAAGTTTTGAAGAACAACTTGATGAAGCTGTCAAGACGCTGAACGCGGCCATTGAGGCGCTGAAGAGTTCGGTCGCTTCCTCGGATGCGGCGCTGCAGTCGTCGATCTCGTCCCTCCGTTCGAGGCTTGATCAGGCGGTCTTGCAGTTGGAGAAATCCATTGCCGACGGCGATAAGGCAAATGCCGATGCGCTCCTTGCTGCGAAGGATGAGCTCCAAAAGGCCTTTGAGGCGGCGGATGCGGTGCTGGAAGGCAAGATCGGGGAGCTCGGTGAGGCGGATAAGGCGCTTCAGGCGGCGATCGACGCCATCGATGCGGCCTACAAGGCGGCGGATGAGGCGCTTGCGGGTGCCATTGAGGAACTGCGCGCCGAAAATGCCGCCCAGAACGACACCATCGCACGCCAGGAGAAGGAACTCAACAGCCTCTCCATCGTCCTTTGGGTCACGCTCGCCGTTGCCGTCGTTGCCCTCGGGGTAGGTGCGGCCGGGCTTGTCTTCGGGCTCAAAGCGAAAAAGAAGGACTAAGTTGTTTTGAGAAGGCGCGGCCGCCCGCAGGGATCCCCTGCGGGCGGCCGTTTCGATGAGGGCGGCGCGCGGACCGTTATAGCATAAGTCCGCCGGTAAGATTTGTCGCGTCATATCTCGGGGTGCAGGCAGAACAGCGCATATAATGGAATAGAGCGTATTCCGTTTTCATTGCCAAAGTTTTTGGCGGAAATGCGGACGGCATATTTGGGAGAGTAGCTTTTGACATACGTTTGCAGGCTTTTTGCTTTTACGTTATCCGATGATTTGACTTCTACAGGAATGGAGCAGCCGTCTTGCTGGATCACAAAGTCGATCTCCGCAGAATTTCCCGAAGTCCAATAATGCAGAGGGAATCCGTTTGCCGTAAGTTGTTCCGCGACATAGTTCTCCGCCATCATGCCCCGCGCTTTGTCCGAAAGGTTATACGGCTGCAAAATTGCATTCGGAGAGATCGGCATGCGCATTGTCAGAAGTCCGACGTCGGAATAGTAAACTTTGAAGGAAGTTTGATCCTCATACAGAGCAAGAGGATATTTTCCCTCGGTCACTCTTTGGCAGCGAAGGATGACATTTGCCGATCTCAGCCATGCAAGCGCCGCTTCATACTCTTTGGCGCGTGCTTTTGAGCTGATCACGGCGTATTGAAATTTTGTATTTTCTTTTGAAAGCTGCGCAAAGAGCGAGTTGTAGACATCGATGCTCTTGATCATATCCGACGGCGTTGTGTATTTTGCCATATCTGCAATGTAAGCATCGGAGATCGAGCTCTGCTGAGCGCGTATCGCATTGAAGTCGCCCGAATCGAGATATGTTTGCACGGCAGCGGGGTAGCCGCCGACGACGAGATAGGCACGGTATAACTCCATCGCCTTTTCATGCAGCGCAAACGGGAAAAAATGGGTATATGCTTCTTTGATGAGCGAAATGAGCTGTTCATTGCCCGTTGCGAGCAGGAATTCCTCGAAGGTAAGAGGATACATCGTCAGCATATCGACCTTCCCGACAGGAAAAGAATAATGCCCACGATTGACGGCAAGCCCCAACAGGCTGCCTGCAGCCACAATATGATAATCGTTCGCCTGCTCCTGAAAGTATTTGAGCGATGTCAGAGCACGCTCGCACGCTTGAATTTCATCGAAGATGACGAGCGTGCCGCCTTTCGTGATCTGCGTATTATACATAGCGGAAATTGCAGACACGATCCGCTCGGGATCGAGGTTGCGCTCGAATACAGTATGCAGATCGGTCATGCTTTCAAAATTGCAATAGACGGTATTTGCGTAATGTTCTTTGCCGAATGCAAGCATGGAGTAAGTTTTCCCGATCTGCCTTGCTCCGTAGATGAGGAGCGGCTTGCGGTTAAGAGAATTTTTCCATTCGTTGAGCCGTTGTTCGATCAGTCGTTTCATAGTGAGCACCTTCCTGTATGCTGTGAGTATAGCAGATCGTCAGAGAAAAGTCAAGATATTTCACAAAAAACGTATGAAAAAGTGTACTGTATATTACATTTACGGTACGTATAATTCCGAAAGCAGGCAAAATGTGAGGGCGTCGCTATATGAAAAAAGGTTAGAGCGCAAGAATGCATTCCAACCTTTTTTCGTTTGTGATTTGTTATGCTCTTTGCGGGGAGAATGGAAGGATCACGAGCGGTTCTGTTCGTCGACGATGTTATCTGCATGATACATCTTGCGAAGGAGGGGTTTTTCGATCTTGCCCGTGGCGTTGCGCGGCACTTTCGCAAAGATGATGCGGCGGGGGCGCTTGTAGCGGGGGAGCTCCTTGCAGAACTCGTTGATCTCCTCCTCCGTGCAGGTGACGCCCGCGGGCGGCTCCACGATGGCGCAGGCGATCTCGCCCAGGCGCGCGTCGGGAAGGCCGATGACGGCGACGTCTTTGATCTTGGGACACTTGCTCATGAAGTTCTCGATCTCGACGGGATACAGATTTTCGCCACCCGAGACGATGACGTCCTTCTTCCGGTCCACGAGATAGTAAAAACCGTCCTCGTCCTGCCGCGCCATGTCCCCCGTCAGGAGCCATTCGTCGCGCATGACTTCCTTCGTCGCTTCCTCGTTGCGATAGTAGCAGCGCATGACGCCGGGGCCCTTCAGGGAGAGTTCGCCCACTTCGCCTTGTTCCACTTCGGTGACGCCGTCCTCCTTGACGATGCGCACCTGCCAGCCGTAGCCGGGAATGCCGATGGCGCCCACTTTGTGAAGGTTTCCGAGGCCGAGATGCACGGCGCCCGGACCGATGGACTCCGAAAGGCCGTAGTTGGTGTCGTAGTCCTGCCCGGGGAAGTAGGTCTGCCAGCGCTTGATGAGGCTCTGCGGCACGGGCTGTGCGCCGATGTGCATGAGCCGGAATTGACGGATGTTGAAGTTGTTGAGCTTGAGATCGCCCGAGTCGAGCTTTTCGAGGATATCCTGCGCCCACGGAACGAGCAGCCAGACGATGGTGCAGCGCTCGTTGGAGACGGCCTCCAGAATGGTCTCGGGCGAGGTGCCGCGCAGAAGCACCGCCTTGCTTGCGGACATAAGGCTTCCCATCCAGTGCATCTTGGCGCCCGTGTGGTAGAGGGGCGGGATGAGCAGGAACACGTCGTCGCGTGTCTGACGATGGTGGATGTACTCCACCTGCGCCGCGTGCATAAGCGAGCGGTGTGCGTGCAGGATGGCCTTGGGGAAGCCCGTCGTGCCGCTTGAAAAGTAGATGGCGGCATCGTCCTCGTCGCCGATCTCGATCTCCGGTTTGACGGAGGAATAGTTGTTGACCTGCTGATCGTAGCTTTCTGCAAAGCTGGGGACCATGACGCCGCCCACAAACAGGAGGATGCGGTTTCGGCCGATGTCGTCGGCGATCTCCTCGACACGGCCGATGAACTCGGGTCCGAACAGGAGGATGTTGACCTCGGCCAGATCGACGCAGTAACGGATCTCCTCGGCCGTGTAGCGGAAGTTGAGCGGAACGGCGAGCGCACCCGTCTTTAAGATGCCGAAGTAGATGGGGAGCCATTCCAAACAGTTCATGAGGAGGATGCCGACCTTGTCTCCCTTCTTGATGCCGCGTGCGAGCAGCATATTGGCGACGCGGTTGGCCTTTTCGTCAAAGACGCGCCAGGTGATCTCGCGGCGGTAGTGGCAGACGGGATTGCTCTCGACGAGGGCATATTCCCGCCAGGTGCGGCGGCGTTTTTCCTGGATCTCGGGGTTGAGTTCCACGAGCGCCACGTCGTTGGGATAGACGGCGGCGTTGCGCTCCAACAGTTGCGTGATGGGCATGACGTTTCTTTGACCTCAGTACAATTTGCGCTTATCGACGACGCGCACGGCCTTGCCTTCGCTCCGCGCGATGGACTTGGGCTCGACGAGATGGACGTTCGCCGTGATGCCGAGCATGGAGCGGAGCGCCGAGACGAGCTTCCGCTCTGCCGCCTTGACGGTGTCGAGATCGCTCCCCATGTCGGGCTTGCGCTCGACGTTGACATCCAGCGTGTCGGTGTTGTTGACGCGGTCGACGAAGATCTGATAGTTGGCTTCGTAGCCGTGGTTGAGGAGCACCGTTTCGATCTGCGAAGGGAACACATTGACGCCGCGGATGATGAGCATATCGTCGCTGCGGCCCAGGGGCTTACTCATCTTGACGAGCGTTCTGCCGCACGAGCAGGGCTTTCTTGAGAGCACGCAGATATCCTTGGTGCGGTAGCGCAGGAGGGGGAAGGCTTCCTTGTCGAGCGAGGTAAAGACGAGCTCGCCCTTGCTGCCTTCGGGAAGCACTTCGCCCGTCTCGGGATCGATGATCTCGGGATAGAAGTGGTCCTCGCAGATGTGCATCCCCGTCTGCTCCTCGCATTCAAAGGAGACGCCGGGGCCGGAGATCTCCGTGAGGCCGTAGATATCATACGCCTTGATGCCGAGCTTTCTTTCGAGCTCCTGCCGCATCTCCTGCGTCCAGGCCTCCGCGCCGAAGATGCCCGCACGCAGCTTGATCTGATCGCGCAGGCCCTTTTCTTCGATGGACTCGGCAAGGTACATGGCATAAGAGGGGGTGCAGCAGAGGAAGGTCGCCTGCAGGTCGATCATGAATTGGATCTGCCGGTCGGTGTTGCCCGAGGAGGTGGGGATGGTGAGGCAGCCCACCTTGTGCGAGCCGCCGTTGAGCCCGGGCCCGCCCGTAAACAGGCCGTAGCCGTAGCTCACCTGCACGACGTCTCGGTTGTCGCCGCCCGCGGCGACAATGGCGCGCGCACAGCATTCCTCCCAGATGTCGATGTCTCCCTGCGTGTAGAAGGCGACGACGCGCTTGCCCGTCGTGCCCGACGTCGACTGGATGCGCACGCAGCGCTCCAACGGGGTCGCGAGCAGGCCGTAGGGATAGGCTTCGCGCAGGTCGTCCTTCGTGAGGAAGGGGAGGAGGCGGATGTCGTCGAGGCTCTTGATGTCCTCGGGCCTGACGCCCTTTTCCTCCATCTTCTTGCGGTAGTAGGGCACGTTGTCGTAGACGTGCTTCACTTGTTTTAAGAACTTTTCGTTCTGGAGCGCGCGCATTTCGTCGCGCGACATGGTCTCCTCATGGGGCTGATAGTACTTCTGCATGGGATATTCTCTCCTTTTCTTCCCTTATCGTTGGCAGTCTTATGCGTTTTCGGAGGCTCTGCCGAGGTCGAATGCCTTCAGATTGAGCTCGATAAACTTTGGCGGCACGCATTCGCGGATGGCTTGCTTCCAATCTTCGGGGTCGTAGTCGAAGTAGGAGGAAAGACGGCCCAGGAGCACGATGTTGACGGCCTTCTCGCTGCCCGCCTCGCGTGCGAGGGAGAGACAGTCAAAGGCGTCGATCTTCACGCCCAGAGCGGCGATCTTTTCCGCCAGGTTTTCGGGATACTGCGCCGCGCCCGTGATGACGGGCATGGGGTCGATCCGCTGCGTGTTGGTGACGATGATGCCGCCTTCTTTGAGGTATTCTGTCCAGCGGGCGGCCTCCAACAGCTCGAAGGAGACGATGACGTCCGCTTCGCCCTTGTCGATGACGGGGGAATACACCTTGTCGCCGTAGCGCACATAGGTGACGACGCTGCCGCCGCGCTGGCTCATGCCGTGCACTTCGGAGACTTTGACGTCGTAGCCGTACTTGAGGAGCAGATGCCCCAACAGTTTGCTGGCGAGCAGCGAACCCTGTCCGCCCACGCCCACGATCATGATATTTTTCGTCTGCATGGTATCCTCCTTACTTCCCGATGGCGGAGAACTTGCAAAGTTCCTCGCACACGCCGCAGCCGACGCACTGTGTGCTGTCGATGACGCACTTGCCCTCGCGCATACTGATGGCGGGGCAGCCGAGCTTCATGCACGCCTTGCAGCTTTTGCACTTGTCCGCATCCACGCGGAGGGGAGGGGCGTGCTTGACGTATTTCAAAAGCGCGCAGGGGCGGCGGCTGATGATGACGGATGCCTCCTCGGCTGCAAGCTCTTCGAGGAGCACCTTCTCCGTTGCCGCAAGATCGTAGGGATCGACGACGCGCACGCGGGTAAAGCCCATGGCATGGCAGAGCGCTTCGAGATCGATCTTGCCCGCAGGGTCGCCCTTGATGTTGTAGCCCGTGGTGGGGTTCTGCTGATGGCCCGTCATGCCCGTGATGGAGTTATCGAGGATGATGACGGTGGAGACGCTCTGATTGTAGGCGATGTTGGCAAGGCCCGTCATGCCCGAGTGCATGAACGTGCTGTCGCCGATGACGGCGACCGTCTTTTTCTCGCTCTCCTTGCCGAGTGCTTTGTTGAAGCCGTGGATGCCCGAAAGCGAGGCGCCCATGCAGGTGGAGATGTCGAGGGCGTAGAGGGGAGCGGTCGCGCCCAGCGTGTAGCAGCCGATATCGCCGAACACGGTGAGTTTGTGCTTGGAAAGGAGATAGAATATCCCCCTGTGCGGGCAGCCCGCGCACATGACGGGCGGGCGGGGAGGCACGGCCTCTGCAAGTTTCTTGCCCTGCGGAACGGGGCGGCCGAAGGCGGAGGCGACGAGATTCTGCGAGTATTCGTCCTCTAAGGGGAGGATGTCCTTACCGATGACCGCAAGCCCGAGCTGTTTGCAGTAGTTTTCGATGACGGGATCGAGTTCTTCGATGACGGCGAGCGACTTCACGTTGGAGGCGAACTCTTTGATGAGTTTTTCGGGCAGGGGATGCACCATGCCGAGCTTTAAGACGCTGACGCTGTCGCCGAACACCTCCTTTGTGTACTGATAGGAGGTGGAGGAGGTGATGATGCCGAGCTCCGTTCCGCCCCATTCGATGCGGTTGAGGGGGGTGGTCTCCGCATACGCTTCGAGTGCTTTCATGCGCTTTTCGACGTCGTAGTGCCGCTTCTTTGCATTGGCGGGCATCATGACGTTCTTCTGGATGTTCTTTTCGTACTTCCGGACGGGGCGCTCCTCGCGCTCGCCCGTTTCGACGACGCTCTGCGAGTGCGCGACGCGCGTGCACATCTTGATGATGACGGGCGTATCGAACTGCTCGGAAATTTCATAGGCAGCCTTGGCAAAGGCGAGGGCCTCGCTGCTGTCCGAAGGCTCCAGCATGGGGAGCTTGGCTGCCTCCGCGTAATGGCGGGAGTCCTGCTCGTTCTGCGAGGAGTGCATTCCCGCATCGTCCGCAACGCAGATGACCATGCCCGCATTCACGCCCGTATAGGCGATGGTGAAGAGGGGATCGGCCGCGACGTTGAGCCCGACGTGTTTCATGCCGCAGAAGCTCCGCTTTCCCGCCATCGAGGCGCCGAACGCCGTCTCCATGGCGACCTTTTCGTTGGGTGCCCATTCACAGTAGATGGCGTCGTACTTCGCCGCTTCCTCGGTCACTTCCGTGCTCGGGGTGCCGGGATAGGAGGAGGCGACGCAGCAGCCTGCTTCATACAGGCCGCGTGCGAGCGCCGCATTGCCCAGCATCAGTTGTTTGCTCATGATTTTCTCTCCTTCATAGATCGACGCGCTCCTGCGGTCGGAGGCCGCAAGGGCGCAAAATGTTACAGATTTAAAAGTTTTTTGGCGTTTCCGCCCAGGATGAGCGCCTTTTCCTCGTCCGAAAGGGGGCAGCTCTCGATGCGGGCGATCTGCTCTTTGTGCTCTGCCCACGGGCTGTCCGTGCCGAAGAGCACGCGCTCTGCCCCGAGAAGGCGTACAAGTTCCGCAAATTTCTCCTTTGAAAGCTGTTTGACGCGGCTCTCCTTGGGGAAATCGTCAAAGTAGTTGATGTCGCCGAGGGTGAAGGCGGTATCAAAGAGCAGCTCGGTATCGGCGAGCCAGTCCTTGACTTCCTCCCAGAGTTGCCAGCCGCCCAGATGCGCGACGATGAGCTTCTTGGGCTTGACGGCTTCATATAGGATGCGCGTCTGACGGGGGGATGCCCATTCGCCCGGGATACCGATGTCGACGCCTCCGTGTACGAGGGTGATAAGGCCAAGCTCTTCCGCATAGTCGACGATGCGCTGATAGCGGATGTCGTCGAAGGTGACCGACTGATAGGCGGGGTGGAGCTTGAAGCCCTTGAGCCCGAGCTCTTGGATGAGGCGGAGCTCTTCCTTATAGTTGGGCGTATCAGGGTGCATACCGCCGAAGGAAAAGACGTGCGTTTTGTCGGTCTGTTCGTTGACTTCCGCGGCGGCGCGGTTGATCTTTTCCGTCTTCAAGGGGTTGGTGACGACGGGCTGCACGACGGCGAGCGAGACGCCCGCCTCTTTGATGGCGGAAGAAAGCCCTTCGACGGTTCCGTCCGAGAAGGAGTGCGTGTGGCTGCGCCCTTCGAGCGAGCAGACCGTCTCCTTGGCGATGGCGTCGGGGAAGGTGTGGGTATGGATATCGATGATCTCGTGATTTTGCATAGAATACTTCTTTGTGCTTTTCCAAACAGTATATCACATTTTTTCACAAAGGGGAAATGTTTGAGCGGCACTTCCGCAAATTCGGACAATTTTTTTGCGAACTTCCCGCAATTCGTTTGTAATTTTATGCGGAATATGGTAATATCAATGGGAAAAATTGCAAGTTAAGGTGAGAATATGCAAATCGTATTATATCTCGTCATGCTCGTCCTCTTTTTCGGCGTCATGATCGCGGTGGGGTTTGTCTGCCGCAGGAAGTCGCGGACGTCGCAGGGCTTTATGCTGGGCGGCAGGAGCGTAGGCCCGTGGCTCACGGCGTTTGCCTACGGCACGAGCTACTTTTCCGCCGTCGTCTTTGTCGGGTATGCGGGGCAGTTCGGCTGGAAGTTCGGCATTTCCTCGACGTGGATCGGGCTCGGCAACGCGCTCCTTGGCTCTCTCCTTGCGTGGGTGGTGCTGGGGAGAAGGACGCGCGTCATGACGCAGCACCTTAAAAGCTCTACGATGAGCGATTTCTTTGCCAAGCGCTATTTTTCGCCCGCGCTCAAGATCGCGGCGGCGATCATCATCTTCATCTTTCTCATTCCCTATACGGCATCCCTCTACAACGGGCTCTCCCGCCTCTTTGAGATGGCGTTCCACATCGATTTCTGGATCTGCATCGTCATCATGGCGGTGCTCACCGCGGTGTACGTCGTCGCGGGCGGCTATACGGCGACCGCCATCAACGATTTCATCCAGGGCATCATCATGCTTGTTGGCATCGTTGCGGTCGTGGCGGCGGTCATCGTGAACGGCGGCGGCTGGGAGCAGATCTTTGCCGATCTCTCGCAAGTTCCTGCCGACAACGGCTCCGAACAGCTCGGCGTCTTTACCTCCTTCTTCGGCCCCGATATCCTCTCCCTGCTCTCCGTCGTCGTGTTGACGTCGCTTGGCACCTGGGGGCTTCCGCAGATGGTGCAGAAGTTCTACGCCATCAAGGACGAGCAGGCGATCAAGAAGGGGACGCTCATCTCCACGCTGTTCGCGCTCGTCGTTTCGGGCGGGTGCTACTTCCTCGGCGGCTTTTCCCGTCTCTATCCCGAAGCGTTCGCCTCGGGCAGCTATGACGCCATCATCCCCGCGATGGTCTCCGAGCTTTCGCCCTTCCTCATCGGGCTCGTCATTATCCTCGTGCTTTCTGCGTCCATGTCGACGCTCTCCTCGCTTGCGATGGCGTCCTCGGCAAGTCTTACCATCGACCTCATCTCGCCCGCCGCAAGGAGCAAGAATAAGCCGCTCACAGACGGGCAGGAAGTGTTCATCATGCGCGTCCTCATCGTCGTCTTTGTCGTCATTTCCGCCGTCATCGCCATCGTGCAGTACTACGGCAATTTCAGCTTCATCGCGCAGATGATGGGCGTTTCGTGGGGCGCGCTCGCGGGCGCCTTCCTCGCGCCTTTCCTCTACGGGCTGTATTGGAAAAAGACGACGAAGGCTTCCGTGTGGTTCAGCTTCTGTTTCGGCGTCGGCGTGATGGTCTTGTATCTTGTCTATGACTTAGCGCTCAGCAGTTATTTCACGCTGCCCGCCTTCCTCGATTCTTCGCTGACGCTCGGCTCGCTGGTGATGCTGTTGAATCTGGCGCTCGTGCCGCTCATCAGCCTGTTCACCAAAAAACCCGATGCGGACAAGGTGGACGAGATCTTCTCCTGCTACAACAGGACGATCACGGTCCACATGACGACTGCCCTTGACGAAGCGGATAAGAAGTAAAATGTATTTTCGATTTCGTTTTCTGCCCAAAAGAAAAGTCCATCCCGTTTTGGGATGGACTTTTCACATACAAAGGAAGGAAAGAAATCGCCGTTTCACTCGGGCAGGCCAACGGCGGGCAGCGCCGGGGAATTTAATCGTCTGCAAGTTTGCGCAAAAAGTCTCGTGGTGTGAGGACGGGCACGGTCGATTTTACAAAATCTTGGATATTGCGCGTGACGATGCAATCGACTTCCGTCCGTGCCGCCGTTTCGATCATGACTGCATCTTCAAAATCGGAAACGGGAGAAGGGATGGCTCTTCGGCAGTCGATCCCTGCGGTATCGGCGACTTCAAATAGGGTAAAAAGCTTGTTGAGGACTTCGCGTGAGGCTCTGTCGTTGTGTGTATAGCGGTGCATGAGATAGTAAATATCCGTGGAAGCCTTTGCCGTGATGCACCCTACAAACAAATTGCTTGCCGCGGCCAAAAACAGATCTTGCGCGTCTTTGCAAAAGGGTTCCCTGCATTGAAGTGCGTCTACAATGACGCAAGTATCCAGAAGTGCTCTCATATTTTCCCAAGCCTCTCGTCACGCGCTTCCTCTTCGGTGATGTCGCCGGGCAGAATGCCAAACAGAGATTTTGCGATGTCGACACGTTCGCGGAAGGGGTTGGTGAGCTTTGAGATCACTTTGCCGTTTCGTGTGATATAGACGTCTTCCGTGGCGGAAAGGATCAAATACTTGCTTAAATTGGATTTCAGTTCGGTAGCGGTGATCGACATAAGACTTACCTCCTTCTTTTCGTACTATTATTATAGCAGAAACGTACGATTTTGTCAATATAAATCGTACATTTTGGAGGAGGGAATGGGGTTGAATCTTGTGTTTTGTCGACAACAGATGCCTAAAATTTATCCGGCGATTTGGCGGCGTTGGACGGCGCGGTTCATGAGCTCGGTAAACAGCAGCACGAGGAGCGCCAAAAGCGCGACGCCCAAGGGGAGCAGCTTGATGGTCACGGCCTCCGCAAGTTCCCCGAAAACGAGAGGCGTAAACGTCATGCCCGTGTAGGAGAAGGCCATCATAAGGCCGATGACGGAGCCCGAATACTGTGCCCCGAAGTTGTTCGGAACGGCATGGATGAGGCAGGGGAACACGGGGCCGCACCCGACGCCGACGAGGAGAAAGCCGATGAGTGCGGGAAGGTAGGAGGCAAAGGGGAGGGAAAGCGCGATCAAAGCTGCGCCCGCGAGCACGACAAAAAGCCCGAGGCGCACCATGCGTTTGTCGCCCGCCTTTTCCGAGAAAAATCCGCTCAAGAGCCGCCCTGCCGTGATGCCGATGTAAAAGAGGGAGGCAAGGAAGGCAGCCGTCTCGCTGTCCAGGGTATAGACTTCGGTAAAGAAGGTGCTCGCCCAAACGATGGGAAGCTGTTCGATGGCAAAGTAGAAGAGCCCCGCAAGAAAGAGGCACAATGCACCCTTGAGACAGAGTGTTTTCTGCGGGGGCAGGGCGATCTCCCTTTCCTCCGTGCCGTTTTGTCCGGCAGTCTTCTTCCAAAGAGGGAGAGAGAGGAACATGACGAGCGTGAGCACGAACTGCACGACGGAGATCGCAAGATATCCGCCCCGCCAGCTGTTCTCGCCCGAGAGGCAGAAGCCTATCACATAGGGGCCGACGGAGGCGCCGATGCCCCAGCAGCAGTGCAGCCAATTCATGTGGCGCGCTTTGAGGTGCTTTGCGGTGTAGTTGTTGAGCGTCGTATCGATGGCGCCTGCGCCCAGCCCGTAGGGAACCGCCAGAAGACAGAGCTGCCAGAATGCTCCCGCAAAGGAGAAAGAAAGCATCGCAAGCGCCGTTAAAAGGACGCTCAGTGCGGTGACGAGGGGCGCGCCGATCCTCGTCACGAGCTGATTGGAAAAGAGCGCCGAGACGATGGTGGAGAGGGAGATGATGAGGCTGATGACGCCCGCGGAAGAGAGGGAAGCGCCCAACTCCGTGTGCATGACGGGCCAGGCGGAACCGAGGAGGGAATCGGGCAGTCCGAGAGAGATGAAGGCGAGATAGATGACGGCAATAAAAAGGCTTGCCATGTAGGGTTTGCTCCTTGCGTGGAAGAGGGCCGCGCTTTTATTTCCGCGGCCGACAACGCAATGATAACACAAGACGACAGAAAAGTCCATCACGATCGTGGCGTTTTGTTGCAAAATCGTTTCATATCACATTGACGAGGATGCCGAGGCCGCCCGAAAGCAGGATGAGCAGGATGGGTGAAAATTGTCTCTTTTTGAACACCTGCCAAAGGACAGCGACGGCGGCGATGACGAGGAAAATGAGAAGGGCGCGCCAATCGAAGGAAAAGCCGTCTCCCACCGACGTGAAGCCGAAAATTTGCGTCACGAACATCGTGAGGGCGGTCGCTAAAATGAGCCCGACAATGGTGGGGCGGATGCCCGAGAGCACGCTTTTAACGCCCGCATATTTCAGAAGATTTTTGATGAGCGCCGCGATGATGAGGATGATGACGAAGGAGGGGAGCACGACACCCAGCGTTGCAACGAGCGCCCCAAAAAATCCCGCCTGCGCCGAACCGATGAAGGTCGCCATATTGACGGCGAGCGGCCCCGGCGTCGACTCCGCGACGGCGATGAAATTGAGGAACTCCTCCTCCGTCAGCCAGGCGTTTTCAAGCACCGTCTCGCGGATGAGCGAGATCATGCCGTACCCGCCCCCGAAGGACACCGCGCCGATCTTTAAAAAGGTCAGAAAGAGAGTGAGATAGATCATTGTTTTCCCTCCTCGTCGGACTGCTCGCCCGATTTTTCTCTGCGGCGGGCGTTAAAGTAGGAAATAAGATATAAAAGGAGCGCGAGCCCTGCCGTGATGAGGATGTACCACACCGAAGAAAAGGCGATGGAGAGCACGCTCAGCGTGATCATGGCGGCGATGACGGCGCTCGTTATAAGAATGTTCCACACATTCCTTTCGAGCTTTAGGAGCATCTTCACGCCCGCATTCAGGATGAGGAAGATGACGCACACCTGGATGCCGTCGAAGGCATAGGCGACGTACTTTAAGGAGAGGAAGGTGTCGAAGAAGAGGGAGATCAGAAAGATGATCGCAAAGGAGGGGAGGGCGACGGCGACGGTCGCCGAAAGCGAGCCCCAAAAGCCTGCCAGCTTATAGCCGACGTAAGTCGCCGCGTTGATGGCGACGGGTCCGGGTGTCGATTCGGCGATGGCAACGACGTTTAAAAATTCGTCGCTCTCGAGCCACTTCCGCTTGGCGACGAACTCGTTTTCAAGGAGGCTGATCATCGCATATCCTCCCCCGAAGGTGAAGAGGCCGATCTTGAACAGGACGAGAAAGAGTTTGAGGCAGGTCTTGAATTTCTGCATGGCGTGCTCCGCGTTTTTTTCCATTATACCTCTTGACAAAAAATAAGTAAAATACTATAATCAAATAAAAAGCATAGGTGAAATAATATGACAATACGCCATTTAAAGACCTTTTGTGCGGTGTGCCGATTGGGCGGCATCACGCGGGCGGCGGAGGAGCTGTGCGTGGCGCAGCCCTCGGTGAGCCAGACGGTCTCCGAGCTCGAGCGCTACTACGGCGTGAAGCTCTTCGACCGTATGGGGAGAAAACTCCTTCTGACGCCCGAAGGGGAGCGGCTGCGCGTCAAGGCGGAGGAGGCGATCGCTGCCTTTTCGGAATTTGAGGAGGCGGCCAGGGACACCATGGAGCGCCGCTCTGTGCGCATCGGAACATCCGTGACCGTGGGGCAGATACTGCTGCCCCGCCTTGTGCGCGCTTTAAAGGAGGAGATGGGGAACGTGGAGTGCCGCGCCGTCGTGGAAAGCGCGGCCGCCGTGGAAAAGCTCGTCGAGGAGGGCGCGCTCGATTTTGCCGCCGTCGAGGGGAGCGTCTCGCGCGGGCTCATCGCGGAGGAGTTTGCCTCCGATCGCCTTGCTGCCGTCTGCGCTGCGGCGATGGACATCCGAGGGCCGATCTTGCCTGCGTGGCTTGTGGAGCATCCGCTGCTGCTTCGCCGCAAGGGGAGTGCCTCGCGCGATCTTTTGGAGGAGCGGCTCTCCGCGCTCGGGCTCAGACCGCAGCCGTGGCTGGAATCTTCGAGCAACTCGGCGCTCCTTGCCGCGGCGCGCGAAGGATTGGGCATCGCCGTCCTTCCGGAGGCGATCGTGGGGAGCGACCTTGCGGCGGGGCGGCTTAGGGAAGTGACGGTCGAAGGGCTCGATCTTTCCCGCCGCTGGTTTGCGGTGCGGCGGCAGGACAGGAAGTTTTCACCGGCGCAGAAGGCGGCGTACGATCTGCTGTTTTCGCTTTCCCGCCCTTGAATAATGCAAAAAGAAAAACGATTTTACAAAAAACAGAACGATGATGCAATACTTTAGCGAAAAAAAGCGATACAATAGAGAAAAAGGGCAAGGAGAGACAGATGATCACCAAATATAGGTTTGGAAACGTGTTTGAAACAGGCGCCGTCACGGCAGCCGTCCGCGAAGGGGAAAAGCTCCCCTGCTTTGACGTGCGGCGGGAGGGCGCCGGTACGCGCTTTTGCTGCCCTTTGGGGAGAGGACGACGTTGTGTTCGGCCTCGGAGAGACGATGCGCGGCATCGACAAGCGGGGCGGGCGGTATGTCTCCTTCAATACCGACAATCCGCATCACAACGATGAGATGCCCTCGCTGTACGGTTCGCACAACTTTTTTATCGTGGACGGAGAGCGGACGTTCGGCGCCTTTTTCGATACGCCCGCGCGTGTTATATTCGACATCGACTTTGAGGGCAGCGGGAAGATCGAGATTTTAGCCGAGCAGGGCGTCGCGGTGTATTTTGTCGAAGGAGAGAGCACGAACGACATCGCACGGCAGTTCCTCGCCGCCATCGGCAGGAGCTATCTCCCGCCCTTATGGGCGTTCGGCTTCGGGCAGAGCCGCTGGGGATACAAGACGGAGAAGGACATCCGCCGCATCGCCGACCGCTACAAAAGAGCGAGGATGCCGCTCGAGTATATCTGCCTCGACATCGATTACATGGACCGTTACATCGACTTCACGGTCAATAAACAGCGCTTCCCCGACATGAAGGGGCTCGTCAAGGAGATGAAGGCACGCGGCGTGCGGCTCGTGCCCATCGTCGACGCGGGCATCAAGATCGAGCCTGGAAACCCCGTCTATGAAGAGGGTGTCAGGGAGGGGTATTTCTGCAAAAATCTGGAAGGGAAGGATTTCTGCGCAGCCGTATGGCCGGGGATGACGCACTTTCCCGATTTCTTGCAAGCGAAGGCGCGCGAATGGTTCGGACGGCAGTACAAGTTTTATACCGACCTCGGGTTCGAGGGCTTCTGGAACGACATGAACGAGCCCGCCATCTTTTACAGCGAGTACAACCCGAGCCGCCTGGGCGATAAGTCGTGCGGCGACCCGCTCTACAAGGGCGGCGCGCGCCTCTCCGATTACAAGTGCTTTACGCACAATGTGGACGGAAAGACGGTCTCCCATTGGGATGTGCATAACCTCTTTGGCGCGAAGATGACCGAGGCATCCTCGGAAGGGTTGGAAAAACTTCTGGACAAGCGTTTTCTGCTCTTTTCGCGCTCCTCCTACATCGGGGCGCATCGCTTCGGCGGCATCTGGACGGGAGACAACAGTTCGACCTTCCTTATGCTCCGCCGCAACGTGACGATGATGCCGGGGCTCAACATGTGCGGCTTTTTGTATAGCGGCGCGGATACGGGCGGCTTCGGCGGCAATTGCTCGCGCGAGCTCCTCCTGCGCTGGCTCGCCTTCTCCGTGTTCACGCCCCTCATGCGCGACCATACGACCATCTTCACCCGCAACCAGGAGTGTTTCCGCTACCGCGGCAAGCGCGACTTTCGGAGCATTCTTTCCCTTCGCTATCGGCTGCTTCCGTACATCTATTCGGAGTTCATGAAGGCGGCGCTCTCGTCCGATCTCTATATCCGTCCGCTCGCCTTTGCTTACCCGAAGGATGCGCAGGCGCGGCACATCGAGGACGAACTGCTCGTCGGCGACAGCCTGCTCGTAGCGCCCGTCCTTGAAAAGGGCGCAAAGGGGAGGAAGGTGTATCTTCCCGAGGAGATGACGGAAGTACGCTGGAACGGGAAGGAGTTTTTGACGCGCGAAGTGCCCGCGGGCGAGCAGTTTGTAAACGTTCCGCTCGGGGAGGTCGTCTTCTATATCCGCAAGGGCAAGTGCATCCCGGTCGGAAAGGGCGGCAGCAACACGATGGAGATCGATCTTTCCAATGTGACGCTCCTCGGCGGCGGAACCGAGTACACGCAGTATCTCGACGACGGCTTCACGCGCGAGTGCACCGCGAAAAATCTGCGCGTTCTGAGCAAATAAGTGCCGTGCGGCACGAATAAGCGCCGCGCGGGAAGGAAGTCTGATCAGGAAAAACAAAGGAGGGAATATGATGATCGCATCCAAGTCGCCGCTTTATTCTGAATTTACGGGGGAGCTTGAAGGGCTCGTGCGTTATCTGGACTACGGAAACGAAAAGCTTGCCCGCCGCGAAAAAGAGCTCACCTTGCAGCAGTTCCACAAAATGCATCCCTGCTGCCCCGCCGAAGTCATGCGGGAAGGGCTCAGCTTTTTGCTCGAAAAGAGCAAGATAGGGCGCGTCGTCTATCCTTTATACGAGCTTTCTGAATGCCGCGACGATGAGCGCAAAAAGGAAGTGCGCCTCTTTGCCTTTGCTTCCGAAGAGAGCCAAAAAAAGCCGTCCGTCATCGTCTGTGCGGGCGGCGGGTACGGATATGTGTGCAATGTCGTCGAGGGCTTTCCCGTCGCCATGCGCTTTGCAAGGCTCGGCTATCCCGTGTTTGTGCTCAACTACCGCGTGGGACGCGCGCCCGCCGTTCCCATGGCAATGGAAGATTTGGAGCGCGCCGTTCGCTTCGTTTTGGAGCGCGGCGCTTCCTTCGGGGGGAACGGAGAGTACGTTTTATGCGGTTTTTCTGCGGGCGGCAACCTCATCACACAGTGGGGAACGGACAATTTGGGCTATCCTGCTCATCGGCTGCAGCCACCCAAAGCCCTGCTTGCGATCTACCCCGCCATTTCGGGCGAGGCGCTCTTTTCCGATCTCCGCCACCGCGGCTTTCTGAAAACAATGTTCGGGGAAAATTTCGGCGAGAAGACGAAGAAGGAGTACGATGTTCCTTCGCACTGCGGCACTTTCCCGCCCACCTATACGGCGGTGGGGAAGCACGATCTCCTCATCTCGAAAAAACCGCTCGAAGCGTTCCAAACGCTTCTCAAAGAGAAGGGGATCGCGGTTCAGCTCGATATCTTCCTGCATGCGCCGCACGGGTTCGGCGACGGCTCCGCAACAGGCGCGGAGGGCTGGATCGGCCGCGCAGACGCCTTTCTTGCAAAGCTCTGACGGTTTGCCCATCAACGCGATACATGATTTTGCCGAACAAAAGACAAGGAGGCGTTCATGAAACAACAGGCATTCAATCCGTTTTTGCCGCTCGATACTTATATCCCCGACGGGGAGCCGCACGTCTTCGGTGACAGGGTGTATTTATACGGCTCGCACGACAAAGAGGGCGGCAATACCTTCTGCATGCTCGGCTATGAGGTATGGTCGGCGCCCGTGGACGATCTTGGGAATTGGACTTCTTCGGGGATCGTCTTCTCGCCGAAAGATACGCCCTATTATAGTGAAGAGCGGCCCTACCTCTATGCGCCCGACTGCGTGCGGGGAAATGACGGAAGATATTATCTCTATTGCTGCCCTGCGGGCGACAAGGGGAAAGGGGGATATGACGGGCCCATCCTCGTCGCCGTCAGCGATGCGCCCGACGGGAAATTTACCTATCTCGGCGAAGTGAAACACCCCGACGGCACGCCCTTTCAGGACTGCGTGCTCTTCGATCCCGCCGTGATCAACGACGGCGGCGTCATCCGCCTCTACGGCGGCACGGGGCTGTGGGGCGGGATGCAGATCACGCGCCGCAACCGTTTTGTGATGGCAAAGATCGCTTCCGCCGTCTATCACCGCCCGCCCGAAGTGTTCGGGGGCGAGAATGATCCGCTCGGGCCCTTCATGCTCGTCCTTGACGACGATATGATGACGGTGCGCTCCTGTACGCCGCATATCCTGCCCGTTCCTTCCAAAACCAACGGCTTTTTAGGCCATGCGTTCTTTGAAGGGGCGTCCATCCGTAAGATCGGCGATACCTATTACTTGCTCTATTCCTCTGAGCGCAATCATGAGCTCTGCTATGCGACGAGCAAATATCCCGACCGCGGTTTTGTATTCGGCGGGACGGTCGTTTCCAACGGTGATGTGGGCTTTCTGGGCAGAAAGCAGAAAGATCGCCTCAACCATACGGGCACCACGCACGGCGGCATCGAAAAGATCGGCGGAAAGTGGTATGTCTTTTATCACCGCCAGTCGCACGGGAGCGACTATTCCCGTCAGGCGTGCGCCGAGCCCATCGAGATCCTGGAGGACGGGAGCATCCCGCAGGTTGCGATCTCGAGCTGCGGGCTCAACGGCGGGCCGCTCAGAGGGGAAGGGGAGTATCCTGCCGTCATCTGCTGCCATCTGACCAACGGAAAGATGCCGCACGGCGGAAACCGCACGTTCAAAGGGCTCCCTATGGTGACGGACGACGGCAGCGAACGCTTTTTAACGAACCTTACCCGCGGCGTTCTGATGCGCTATCGTTCCTTCGGCCTTTTGGAGACGCGCTCCATTGTGCTGAAAGCGCGCGGAAGGGGGCGCATCCGCGTTTCGGACGGAAAGAAGACCTTCTGTACGCTCGAATGTTCAAGCAAGTCCTGGGAAAGCGTGCGCGGCCCGATCGCGGGCGGGGAAGAAAACTCGGCGCTCGAATTTCATATCGAGCGCGGCTTTTTGGAACTTTTGAGTTTCACGTTGGAATGATAGCAAATTTCGCCTGTTTCGGGTGGGCGTTTTTTTGGGCGGTGATTTTGTAAAATCGTCTTTTAAAAAATATGAGCGGCTGCGGCCGCTCATTCTTTATGGTGTTTTCTTCGGTATTCGAGGGGCGTGACGCCGAACTGCTTTTTAAACAGATTCTGAAAGTAGGATTGGCTGGAGAAGAAGAAAAAGTTGGAAATTTCCGAAAGGGAACGGTCGGAATAGGCTAAAAGCTGTTTCGCTTCCTGCAGCTTTGCTTTGACGATGTATTTTCCGATCGTCTCTCCCGTCTCCTTTTTGAACTGTTCCATGAAATAGGAGCGGCTCTTGCCGACGGCTTCAAGTACGTCGGGAACGCCGATGGGCTGATTGGTGTGCGTCTTGATAAATTGCAGTGCTCTATAGACGTCCTCCGAATAGGCGGCGGGGTGTTTGAGCTCTGCGACGCGGCGGGTAAAGTCCATGAGGGAGGAGTAGCGAAGGTTGTTGACTTCGCTCACCGTCGTGCAGCGCTCGCATTCCTGGGTGTATAGGTCGATGAGGCGGTAAGTTTGTTCGATATCGAGGTTTCCGCGGATGGCGCCCACTTTCCCGACCATGCTGATCCAGCCGTTAAAGATGTTTTTGGACTGCCGCAGCGTATCGTCGGCAAGTTTTCCCTCAAAGAGCACCTGCTTGCCCGCGATCTCCTGCAAAAATGCTTTGAGGCCCGTCTCATCGCCTGCAGAAACATACGAAAGTAGCTGCTGTTCGATGGCATAGGTGCCGTGCGTAAACTCTTCTTCCCGCAAAATGGCGTCGGTATGTCTTTCGCCCATCTCCTGCCGGATGGCAGGGGCGAAGTTTTCAAAGTAGTGCAGGATGGAGATCTCTTCCCCGTTGAAGAGGAAGTCAAGGAGCGCCAGAAAGTTCAAAAAGACGTTGAGCGAGCGGCGGGGAAGGGAGAGAAGGAACTGCTTCAAAGCGTCCTTCCCTTCCCAGGCCAGTCCGTAGTCGTGGATGAGCGCGTCGAACACCGCATCATCGAGCGGTTTGTTGACAAAGGGCCCCGTGACGACGAGGAGCTTGTTCTCCCTCAGCCGAACGGCGCCGTAAAGCCCCGCGACGCCGCTGACGAGCGAGACGTTCTCTTCCCCCGCGCGGCGGGAGATCGCCTCGAAGACAGGTGCAAAGCCCAAAAAGGAGGAGAAGATGCGCTGCGGCTCCCCGCCCTCATGGAAGACCGCAATGGGACGGGCGTGGGTGGCGTGCAGCAGTTCACAGGTTTTGAAAACAGCGTGTTCGTTCATGCCGAAATTCCTCTCGTGGACAATTTTACAATATTAAGGAACAAAATGCAATACTTTCGCGACAAAAAGTTGTAGAATAATCTCAGAATAAGAAAATTCCGCGCATTTTCTCATAATGCGCGGAAAAGGGGAAGATATGAAAGAGATCAATCTACTTAGCAAGGGCATCTTCAACTCCAAGCTGCTCGACTCGCGCGTAAAGACCCGCGCCGTCTCCCGTAAGGAGAAGGTTTTCGGGCATCTCATCGGGCCGCTCGGGATGATCTTCATCGTCAACACCATCGCAGGGCTTGTCGAGAAGTTCTTCATGCAGATGGTGGGGCTCACCTATCCTGCGGGTCCGGACGGTTCCGCCAACCCGCTCGCGCAGGCGATGGGGGATGAGTATCAGCTTGTCGTCATGATCGCGCGCATCCTCATGGTGGGCGTCGGCATCCTCAACGGCTGGCTGCTCTCGCACACCAAGTGCCGCCAGGGCAGAATGCGCCCGTGGTATCTCATTTTCAGCTTTCTGACAATCATCATCGGCGTTCTCATTTTCCTTTTCTCGCCCCATCTCTTCGGTGAGGCATATTGGGTGTACTTCTTCATCCTGCTGGCGTGCTATCATACGATCGGAACGACTTACTTCTTTACCTATCGCGACAGCATCGTCTCCCTCATCACGCACGATCCCAAGGAGAAGATGGAGCTCTCCTTCATGCGCAAGCTGTGCTGGACGCTCATTTCGGGTATCATCATCGGCTTCATCGTCGGCACGGTGCTCATTCCTTTCTGGCTGCAAAATGACATCACGGGTTATGCCATTCTCCTCATTGCCATGTCTGTCTGCGCCGTTCCGCTCCTTCTTATGGAGTACTATTATACGAAGGAGCGCGTCATCGAGGATGCCGACGCGGAATCATTAAGCGGCAATTCCAACCGCGTCCCCTTAAAAGAGCAGCTCAAGGCGATGTTCACCGACCGCTTCTATGTCATCCTCATCATCCTCATGACGATGCAGGGGCTCATCGATAACTTCAAGGGCGGCAACGTGCAGTATTACTATGTGCAGTACCTTCTGGGCGGCGCGACGCATCCCGAGATGCAGATGCTCTATTCCATTGCAACGGGCGTTCCCGTCGGCATCGGTATCTTTGCCATCTGGCCGCTCGCAAAGAAGTTCGGTATCAAGAACGTCACGATCGTGGGCTATGCGATCGCGCTCGTTTCAAGCATCGTTGGCTGGATCTTTGCCGACAACATGGTCGTTGCCCTTGCTGCGGGCTTCTTCCGCAACATCGGCTGGATGCCCAACTCGTATATCTTCATTACCCTTTTGTATTATGCCTATGACGACATCGACTTCCGTTCGCACATCCGCGTCGAAGGGCTCCTCGGCGTCGGCATCGTGACGGCGCTTCAGAACCTCATCTACGCTCCCGTCGCGGGCGGGTATGAGTCTCTTCTTCTCAACAAGGGTTTTGTCGACAACCTCGAAGTTATGCCCGATCCTCCCGAAGCGGTCAAAGAGTTCATGTCGATGAGCTTTTATCTCTTCGACATCATCCTGGGCGCGGCGATGGTCATTCTTCTTCCCTTCGTCAATGTGGAAAAGAAACTGCCCAAGATCAATGAAGAGCTCTTGCGGCGCAAGAAAGAGGCGGTCATAGCCAGGGGCGGTACCTGGATCGAGCCCGAAGAGCAGGACCGCATCGAGCGCGAACAGGCGGCGAAAGAGCACGAAGAAAACCGCATCGCAGACCTTCGCGAACTGTGCGCCAAGAAGGGGCTGGATTTCGAGACGGAGAACAACAAATACCTTGCCGCTGAGGCCGAAAAAGAGCGAAAGCGGGAAGAAAAAGAGGCCAAAAAGAGAGCCAAACAAGAGGCGAAGGCCGCGAAAAAGAAAAAATAAAGGTGCAAGATGATCGTAAAATTAGACCGTGGCTGGGAATTTTGCAAAGAGGGGAAGGTGTTTTCCCCTGTCTCCCTTCCGCATGACGCGATGCTCGGGGAACGGCGATCACCGACCTCTTTGAGCGGAGAAGCGGGGGCGTTCTTTCCGGGCGGGAAATACCGCTATCAAAAAAAACTCACCTTCTCCCCCGAGGAGCTGAAAAAGGATATTTCGCTCCTCTTTGAGGGCGTCTACCGCAATGCCAAAGTCTTTCTGAACGGCACCAAAGTGGGAGCGCACAAGTACGGCTATACGGAATTTACCGTCTCTTTGAACGGCGCGGCAAGGGCGGGGGAAAACCTCCTCGAAGTCATCGCCGATAATTCCCTCGTCCCCAACTGCCGCTGGTATTCGGGCGCGGGCATCTACCGCCCCGTGTGGCTCATTGTCTCCGCCAAGGACGCCCCCAAAACCTTGCGGATCGTGACGCGCTCCATCTCTCCCGCCGTCATTTCGGTGACGGCGGATGAGGGGGCGGATGTGGAAATTTACGACGGCAAAACGCTCGTTGCGAAGGGCGCCGCGGGGGAATTTACCATCCCCAACGCCAAGCTCTGGTCGGCGGAAACGCCGCATCTCTATACGGCGGTCGCAAAGCGCGGCGGGGAGGAACTCAAAACGACGTTCGGCATCCGCACCGTCGAATGCGACCCTAAACGCGGTTTTCTCATCAACGGAAAGCGGACGCTTCTTCGCGGCGGCTGCATCCATCACGACAACGGCGTTCTGGGCGCGTGCAGCTATCCCGATGCCGAAGAGCGCCGCGTGCGCATCCTCAAAGAACAGGGCTTTAACGCGCTGCGCATTTCACACAACCCCGCCTCGCGGGCTCTCCTCGATGCCTGCGATAAGCTCGGAATGTACGTCATGGACGAGTGCTTCGACGGCTGGTATATCCCCAAGAACTATCACGACTATTCGCGCGACTTCTTTGAAGGATACAAGGATGATCTCCGTGCGATGGTGGAAAAGGATTTCGATCATCCGTGTGTCGTGATGTATTCCGTCGGGAACGAGGTGACGGAGACGGCGGAAGAGAAGGGCGTAAAGCTCTGCGGCGAGATGCGCGATCTGCTGCATTCTCTCGATCCGACCCGCCCCGTGACGTGCGGCATTAACGTGCTTTTGGACGTCTACATCAAAAAAGGCATGGGCATCTACCGCGACAAAGGGGAGTACCGCCGCGAGCCGCTGCCCGAGGGCAGGACCTATCGCGAAAAGCGCGCGGGTTCGGCATTCTTCAACTATTGGGCTGCCAAATTGGGCGGGCTCATGTTCCTCATGAGCAAGGGCAAGACGGCGGAAAAGATCGTTGCGGACATTGCGCCCTCCCTCGATATCGTCGGGCTCAATTACGCCTCCTCCCGCTATGACATCGATGTGAAGAAATATCCCGACCGCATGATGGTGGGCTCGGAGACGATGGCGGCGGACCTTCCCTACAACTGGGAGCGGGTCAGCCGGTATCCGCAGGTCATCGGCGATTTTGTGTGGGCGGCGTGGGATTACCTGGGCGAAGCGTGCATGGGCTGGCATTATCCTTCCTACAAGGGGCTGCCTCTCCTTGCCGAGCAGGGCATGGTGGACATGACGGGCGACCCTTTGGCGCAGATGGCGTTCATGCAGACGGTGTGGGGAATGCGGAAGGCGCCCTATCTTGCGGTGCGGCCTTTGAACCACAGCGGCGAGACGCCCGTCAAAGGGGCATGGCAGTTCACGAACGCCATTGCAAGCTGGAATTGGCAGGGCTATGAAGGCAAAAAGACGGTCGCCGAAGTGTATTCTTCCGCCTATGCCGTGCGGCTTCTTCTGAACGGCAAAAAGATCGGCGAAAAGCGCGTCAAAAAATACAAGGCGCTTTTCAATGTCAGGTACGCGCCCGGGACGCTTGTTGCCGTCGCCCTCGATGAGAGCGGCCGCGAAGTGGGAAGGAGCGAGCTCAGAACGGGCAGCCGCGAGACCTTCCTTCGTGTCAAGACAGATAAAACGGCGCTCCGTGCGAACGGGCAGGATCTTTGCTTCGCCGAGATCGAATTTGTCGACAGCCGCGGGCAGCGCAAGCCCTACATCGAACAGCCCGTCGAGCTCTCTCTCACGGGCGGCGGGGCAGAGCTTTTGGGCTTCGGGAGCGCCCTCAATAAGACAAACGAGGGATTTTTGACGAGAAGGCACAACTCCTTCCGCGGCAGGGCGCTCGCCGTGTTCCGCGCGGGGCACGAGGCGGGCAGGCTCACCGTCACCGTCACTTCGTCGGGCGTTGTGTCGCAGACCTTCCACATCGATATCAGATAAGGAGAGATACGCATGAAACTTCTTTGTAACCCTTTGGAAATCGCCTATAAGTACCAGCACCCCCTGCACGGTAAGTATGCCTATAAGGAGGCTGCCGACCCCACGCTCGTCTACTTTAAGGGGAGATACTTCCTCTTTACCTCCAAGTGCGGCGGGTTCTATTATTCGGACGACCTTGTGAAGTGGGAGTTTCACGAAGACAGGACTTTGGAAATTCACGGCTATGCGCCCGATGTTTCGGTGCGCGGCGAGTGGCTGTATTTCTGCGCCTCGTCCTATGCAAAGAAGTGTAAAATTTTGCGCTCCAAAGACCCTTTTAAGGGCTTTGAGCTTGTCAACGCGCCCTTCGCCTTCTGGGATCCGCACCTCTACTTCGAGGGGGAGAAGGCGTATCTCTATTGGGGGTGTTCTTCCAAAGAGCCCATCCACGGCGTGGAGATGGACGTGGAGAAGATGACCCCGAAGGGGGAGCGGTTCGATCTCGTTTCCGCCGACCCTGCGCATCACGGCATTGACGATAAGTCGGTGTATGAAGATAAGCGTACCCTTTGGCAGAAGTATATCGCGCTCTTTACGGGCAGCGGCACCTTTGTGGAGGGCGCGTTCCTCAATAAGATCGGGGAGAAATACTATTTCCAATATGCGACGCCGGGCACCGAGTTCCCGACCTATGGCGACGCCGTGCTCGTGGGCGACAGCCCGAAGGGGCTTTTTACCTGGCAGAAGCATAACCCGTATTCCGTCTGCCCGGGCGGTTTTACGCAGGGAGCGGGGCACGGCAGCACGTTTGAGGATGAATTCGGCAATCTTTGGCATACCTCCTCGGTGTGCGTGTGCGTCAACCATAATTTCGAGCGCCGTTTGGGGCTCTGGCCCGCGGGCGTCGATGAGGACGGCTTGCTCTTCTGCAACCAGTACTTTGCCGACTACCCGAAGGAAATTCCCGATGGCAAGTTTGATGCGAGGAAGATAGGGCCAGCTTATATGCTGCTCTCCTACAAAAAAAAGGCGACGGCTCTCTCTTCCCGTGAGGGGATGGAGCCTCAAAACGCCGTCGATGAGAGCATCAAGACGATGTGGCAGGCGGAGAGCGGAAAAAAGGGTGAGTGGCTCATGGTCGATTTGGGCGCGGAAAAGGACGTGCGTGCCGTGCAGGTCAACTTCGGCGACTGGGAGGTCCCCAAAAAGAAAGCGCCGAGAAGAGAGTACGGCGGCACCATCTCGCAGGAGCGCTTTATCGATACGGAGCAGCCCGACTATGTTTATACCCTCGAAGTAAGTTCAGACGGCAAAACATGGCAGCCTTACACGGGCGGCAGCACCAAACTTCCCCATAAACTGTGGGCGGCAAACGCGCGGGCAAGATATGTTCGCATCACCTTTGAAAGCGCGCCCTTCGGGCAGAGGTTTACGCTCTGCGGATTGCGCGTGTTCGGCTTTGGCGGCGGTGCGCTGCCCGAACAAGCGAAGGGGACGGCGGCAAAGCGGCTCTCTCCCACGCGGGCAAAGTTCTCGTGGGCGGCGCAGAAGGACGCGACGGGGCACTGCATCCGCCTCGGCATCGCACCCGACAAACTCTACACAAGCATTCTTTTGTACGATGAGAACGAGTACACAGCGACCTTCCTCGATGCGGGCACGCGGTATTTTTACGCCGTCGATGCCTTCAACGAAAGCGGCATCACACAGGGGGAAGTCAGGCAAATGGAGGGATAAACGATGCTGCAAATCGATGAGATCAAAATAAACGGTTTGAAGGAAGGGTGCGTCACGGACAGCGATGCACCCCGCCTTGCGTTTTCCTTGAAGAGCGAGAAACAGGGAACAGAGCTTGCAAGCGCCGTCGTGCGCGTCGGTGGCAGAGAATTTATAACGAAAGAGCAGTGCGGCATTGCCCTCAAAGGGCTGACATTAAAGCCTTTTACGCGGTATGAATTATCTGTCACGGCAACGGATAATTTCGGAAGCCTTTCGGAGGGCAAAACGCATTTCATGACGGGCCGCCGCGAACTTCCGTGGACGGCGAAGTGGATCACCAACGCTTCCTACACTTTCCCCAAGAACGCCTCGCCCGCGCCCTTCACCTTCCGAAAAACATTTGCGGCGAAGAACATCAGGCGCGCGCTTCTGACGGCGACGGCGCTCGGCATTTATGAATTGGAGCTCAACGGCAAGAAGGTGGGGGAACAGTATTTCGCTCCCGGCTTTACGAGTTACAAACATATCCTGCAATACGACCTCTACGATGTAACGGCGCTTCTGAAAGAGCAAAACGAGCTTGTCGCCGTGGTCGGCGGCGGCTGGGCGGTCGGCAGGTTCACCTATTCGAGCAAGAGCCGCATCACCTGCGACAGGCAGGCATTTTTGGCGGAATTGTTTTTAGAATATGAGGACGGCTCGAAGGAGAAGATCGTCACCGACGAAAGCTGGCAGCAGACGATGGACGGAAATTTCCGCTTCGGCGACTTCTACGACGGCGAAGTGTACGACGCGACCCTCGAGCTGAACCAAGCCAAGTGGCGGGCGGCGGATATTTACAGGCCTAAGATAAAGCCGAAGATCACGGCGCGCTATGGCTGCCGCGTCACCGCGCACGAACGGCTGAGGCCTGTTGCACACTTCCCCGCAAAGAACGGGAAGGAGGAAATTTACGACTTCGGGCAGAACTTCGCGGGCGTCGTCTCTCTGCGCATCAAGGGGAAAAAGGGGCAGAAAGTGACCGTGCGGCACGCGGAACTTCTGATCGGCGGCGATCTCTGTGTCAAGTCCCTGCGCACCGCCAAGGCGACGCTTATTTACACTTGTAAAGAGGGGGAGCAGGAATATTCCCCGCGCCTTACATATATGGGCTTCCGCTATATCGGCATTGAGGGCATTGCTCCCGAGAATGTGGAAGTTTGTGCCCTCGTCCTGCATTCCGACTTTGAGGAGACGGGCAGCTTTGAATGCTCTGATCCGCTCCTCAACCAACTTGAAAGCAATATCCGCTGGAGCGGAAGATCGAATTTCGTCGATATTCCCACCGACTGTCCGCAGCGCGACGAGCGCATGGGCTGGACGGGCGATATTGCCATCTTCGCGCGCACGGCGTGTTTCCATTTTGATCTCGGGCGCTTTCTCGATAAGTGGCTCCTCGATATGAAGTACGAGCAGACGCGCGGCGGCGGGCTTCCGCACGTCGTGCCCAAGCAGGGGATGAAAGCGCCTTCCTCTCCCGCCGCGTGCTGGGGGGATAGCTGTATCCTCGTGCCGTGGGCGGAATATCTCGCCTATGGCGATAAAGCGGTACTTCAAGAACACTATCCCGTCATGAAGAAGTTTTTGAAGTCCGTCAGATTCTGGGCTTCTCTCTCGGGCCCCGGCAAGTATAAAAGGCACATCTGGAAATGGCTCTTCCAATACGGCGACTGGTGCGCGCCCGGGGAGGGCATCATGCAGTGGATGAAAAAGGGCCCCTGGGTGGCGACGGCGTACTACTATAATTCCTGCCGCCTTGTTTCGGAAATTGCCCGCATTTTAGGCAAGAGCGAGGACGCGAAATATTATGCTTCGCTTGCGGAAAAGATCGGGGAAGCCTTCCGCCATGTCTTTACGGACGGGAAGGGGACACTTAAAAAGGAATTTCAGACGGGTTATGTGCTGCCGCTTGCCTTCGGGATCGCGAAGGGCGCCGAGCGCGAGACGATGGTAAACAACCTCGACCGCCTCGTGCAGGAAAAGGATTATCATTTAAGCACAGGCTTTACGGGTACGCCCTATCTTCTCTTTGCGCTTGCCGATCATGGTAAAATGCAAACGGCTTATAAGCTCTTATTGCAGGATACCTGCCCGTCGTGGCTGTACTGCGTCAAGGCGGGTGCGACGACGACCTGGGAGCAATGGGATGCGCTCCGCCCCAACGGCGAAGTGAATATGGACAACCTCAACGGAAGCGATGTAGAGGGCGAAAACAGCATGGTCTCCTACAATCACTATGCCTATGGCGCGGTGGGCGACTTTTTGTATCGCCGCGTGGCGGGCATCGAGCCGACGGAAGGGGGGTATAAGGAGTTTTCCGTCAAGCCCGTTTTGGGCGGCGGGCTCACTTATGCAAAGGCGAGCGTGAAAACGCCCTACGGCCTGGCTGCAAGCGAATGGCATTTGGATGGCGGCAAGTTTACCCTCAAAGTCACCGTGCCTGTCTCCTGCACCTGCCGCGTGACGATGCCGAGCGGAAAGCAAATGACGCTCAAAAGCGGCGAATATGAAATGGAGGAAACAGTATGAAATTCCCCGAAAACTTCTTATGGGGCGCAGCGACGGCAGCGGCGCAAGTAGAGGGCGGCTATCTGGAGGGCGGAAGAACGCCGTCCATCTGGGATAACGCCCCCGCGAATAAGATAAAAAACGGCGAGAACTGCCACGTTGCCTGCGACTTTTACCACCGCTGGCGGGAGGATGTAGCCCTCATGAAGGAGATGGGATTAAAGAGCTATCGCTTTTCCGTCTCCTGGCCGCGCGTGATGCCCAAAGAGGGCAAAGTCAACGAGGAAGGGCTCCAATTTTATTCCGACCTCGTGGATGAACTCTTAAAAGCCGGCATCGAGCCGCTCGTGACCTTATATCATTGGGATATGCCCGCGTGGGTAGACGCTTATGGCGGCTGGGAGGACGGGTGCATCACGGCGTTCTTCCTCGACTATGCAAGGGCGGTCGTGGAAAAACTTTCCGACCGCGTCACCGATTGGATCACCTTCAACGAGCCTTCCTGCTTTTTGATGAACGGCTATATGCAGGGGGTGCACGCGCCCTTCAAGCGGCACTATTTGGCGCTCCCCAAGTTTACCAAAATTTTCATGCGGACGAATGCGGAGACGGTCAAGCTCATCCGCAAACTTGCCAAAAAACCGCCCAAGATCGGGCTTTCCTTTGCGGCGGGGGCGTTCATTCCGAAAAACGAAAACGACCCCGCCTCCGTCGAAGAAGCGCGCAAAAAGACCTTTTCTAAGGGCATGGGCACGATGAACAACCGCTGGTGGATGGATCCCATCTTGTTGGGCGCGCCCGTCTCTGCCTATGGTGTTTACCGCAACGGCGGGAAAAAAGTCAAAGAGTTCAAGTGCGATTTCGACTTCATCGGCATCAACCATTACGAGGCGTTCAACTATTCCCTTTGGGGCGGCGATAAGGGTATCGACCGCAGTAAGTTCCGCAAAAATTCTTTGGGTTGGGTCATCGACGAGCGCTCCCTCTATTGGACTGTGAAGTTTGTCTACGAGCGCTATCGTCTGCCCGTCATGATCACCGAAAACGGCGTCTCTTTGGACGATCAGCCGAATGAAAAGGGCGAAGTCATTGATACGGAGCGCTGCCGCGCCCTCGAAGGGTTTTTGACAAATCTTGCCCGCGCCATGAAAGAGGGTATCCCTGTTTTAGGCTATCAGCATTGGTCGCTCATGGATAATTTCGAGTGGGCGGAGGGGTACGGCCCTCGTTTCGGGCTCATCTATGTGGACTACCAAACGGGGAAACGCACCCTCAAAAAGTCGGCATATCGCTACAAGGAGATCATTGCAACGAACGGAGAAGGCGTATGAACCCTTTATTCCCCTTAAATGAATATGTGCCGGACGGCGAGCCGCACGTCTTTGGCGATCGGGTGTATCTCTACGGCAGTCACGATGAGGAGGGTGGTACGCGCTTCTGCACGCGCGACTATACCGTGTGGAGCGCGCCCGTGACCGATTTGACGGATTGGATTTGCCATGGCGTCACCTATAAAAAGAGCCAGGATCCGAGAAGCAAAGAGGGCAAGCTCGTTGATTTCTACGCGCCCGACTGCGTGCAGGGAAAGGACGGCAAATACTATCTCTATTATTTTGCCGCGGGGCCGAATACGTCTGCCTTCGGACCGATGGCGGTCGCCGTTTCCGATCGCCCCGAAGGGCCGTTTGAGTATCGTTCGGACGTCAGGTATAAAAACGGTATGCCTGTTCTCAAATATCTCACCAACGACCCCGCGGTCATCAACGATCACGGCAAGATCTATCTCTATTACGGCTGGGGTTTCATCAAAGATTTCCGAAATCCTGTTTTCAAGCCGCTTTTTAACTTCGTTCTCTCCAAACTCTGCAACCGCTCGCTTGCCGATATCAGAAAAACGAAGCCGAGCATTCTCTCCTGCGCGGTTGTAGAATTAGAAGACGATATGTGTACGGTGAAGGAGGAGCCCAAAGCCGTTTTGGATAGCCTGACGACGGCAAAGCGGGGAACGCCTCTCTATGCGCATCCCTTCTACGAGGCGCCCTCTATCCGCAAATTCGGGGAGTGGTACTATCTCATTTATTCCTCCAACAAGAACAACGAACTTGCCTATGCGATGAGTCGCTATCCCGATCGCGGGTTTGAATATAAAGGCGTACTCATCTCCAATTCCGATTTGGGGTTTCACGGCAACAAAAAGCCCAGGATGCCCGCAGGCACCATCCACGGCAGCGTGGAGAAGATAAACAGCAAGTATTTTGTTTTCTATCACCGCTGCACCAATGATACCGACTTTTCCCGCCAGGCGTGCGCCGAGCCCATCACCATGAATACGGACGGCACGTTTGAGCAGGTCGAAGTCACGACGCAGGGGGTGAGCGCGCCCCTTCCTTCGTGCGGGAAGTACCCTGCGGCGCTGTGCTGCAACCTCTATAATGTCAAGCGGAAAGATAAAAAGGGCAAGCGCGCCATCATCACGGCGAAGAACAGCGAAAGCTATGTAACGCGCATCATAGACGGCACCGTCATCGGCTATAAGTATTTCGATTTCCGCTCTCCCAAAGAAATTTCCGTCACCGTGCGCGGCGGAGCGGGGGAGATGCTTGTGAAGACTTCGGAAGAAGGCGAGCCTGTCGCCCGCGTCAAAGTGGAAGAGAGCAAAACCTGGCGCACCTTTTCCGCTCCCTTACAGCCCGTTGAGGGCATAAAACCGCTCTTTTTTGTGTGGCAGGGCGAGCCCATTGAATTTCTGCAGTTTGAACTGAGGTGAGTATGCCAAGATTTTTCACGATGCTTGCAAAGCACTATGATCCTGCCAATGTCGACAAGGGAATGTTTTCGATGTTTGCGGTCACGCCGCACGCCGTTCCGCTCATTGCCACGAGCGAGGTCGACCCGAACAGCGGCATTGTGACGGTGGACGGCAAGCCCGTCTCGAAAGGAAAGTGTATCAAATTCGATTTTTCGCCTCTTCCTTTTTACTTTGTACCCGTGGGGGAGGTGGCGCGCGAGTTCGGAAAGACGTATACGGTAAAACTTTCGGGTTTTCGCAACAAAAAGGGCAAAAAGTTTGCGCCCTGTACCTTCCGCCTTGTGACGGAAACGCGCGGCACGGACGATGGAAAACATAAAGAAAACGAAGCTGCCGCAAAAGAGGTTTCCGACGAGGGTATCGTGCTCCTCAAAAACGACGGTACGCTTCCGCTTGCGGTGGGGGAGAGGGTGGCGCTCTTGGGCGCCTATCAAGATTTCCGCCTTTCTGCCGTCGGCGCAGCGCTCATCAAGCCCCGCTGGCAGCTTACGTTCAAAGAGGCGCTCGAAAGGGCTGGGTTTTCCGTCGAGGAAGGCGCGCAAACGGCGCTCTATGTCCTCTCGCGCCGCTCGGGTGAAAATCAGGACAACAAGCCCATCGCGGGGGAGTACTATCTCACGGAAGGGGAAAAAGAGGAGCTTGCGGCGGCGGTTAGACAATATAAGCACGTCATCCTTGTCCTCAACACGGGCTATCCCGTGGAGATGAAGTGGCTTTCCTCGCTTCCGCTTGCCGCCATTCTCTGGACGGGCTTTTGCGGTCAGCGCGGCACGGAGAGCCTTGCCGATATTCTGTGCGGAAAGGTCAACCCTTCGGGAAGGCTCGCCGATACCTGGCCGTATGACTATTACGATCTTCCCGCCGCGCACAACTTTGTTGATCAGGACGAAAATTCCCCCGTCTATTCAGATGACGGCAAAAAGATGGGCGTTCGCGTCTTTTACGAGGAGGAGCAGTTCGTCGGCTACCGCTATTTTGATACATTTCAAAATAAGAATGGCGGTCAATTCGACCAAAATCGAAATAGTGCAGCGTTCCTGTTCGGGCACGGCCTCTCCTATACGAAGTTTTCCCTTTCTGCCTCGGCGAAATGGACGGACGGTGCGCTCTCCGTCACGGCCGAGGTGTGCAATGTCGGCGAACGTGCCGGGAAGGAGAGCGTGCTCGTCTATGTTGGCTCGCCCTCGGGGCGGCTGAAAAAGCCCGTCCGCTCTTTTGCAGGGTTTGAAAAGACGCGCCTTTTATCCCCCAATGAGAGCGAAACGCTTACCCTCGAAATTCCCGCCAAAGATTTCGCCGTGTATGACGACAAGGCGCGCGCCTTTGTCCTCGAAGCGGGGGAATATACCGTATATGCGGGCGGCGGGATCGGCGAGGCGGAGAAGATCGGCTCGTTCATTCTTACGCAAGAACAAGTCGTCGAAAAGACCTGTTCTGTGCTCCCGCCCGTGGAAGAAGTAAAGGGTATCTCCGCAGAAGGAAGCGTTTCAGAGCGCACGCGCATGGTACCGCGCGCACAGGTGTTCCCCGTGCGGGCAGCGTATCAAAAGAAGGCGTGTCACGAACTTCCAAAATACCGCGGGCCGCGCATTCTGTTTACCGATGTTAAAGCGCATCCCGAAAAGCTCGATGATTTCGTCTCTCAATTTTCCTTAAAGGAGCTCGTCGATTTCGTTGTCTGCAACGGTTCTTGTTTCGGACCCAAGCAGAGCGGCGCGGCGGGAAAACTTGCCCATTCCGAAAAGTACGGCGTCCCGACCTATTATATGAGCGACGGCAACTCTTCCGTCAATCTCAATCGCCGCACGACGGGCTTTCCCTCCTCCAATGTGCTGGCGGGCACTTTCAATAAACAGCTTGCCTACAAAGTGGGGGAAGTGCTTGCGAAGGAATCCAAAGAGTACGGCATCGCCATCAATTTGGGCCCGGGCGGCAACCTGCACCGCAACCTTCTCTGCGGAAGGCATCCCGAGTACTTCTCCGAGGATCCCATTCTTACGGGCACCATGATGGCTTTCCAGGCGCGCGGACAGGAAGAAAACGGCGTGCGTGCGACGTACAAGCACTTCCTTGCCAACGGCAGCGAGTTGGAGCGCAAATCTTCGCACAGCATCATGAACGAGAGGACGCTCCGCGAGCTGTATCTGCGCGTATTCGATAAGGCGTTCTCCCTCTGCAAGCCCTCGTGCGTGATGACGAGCTATAACGCCGTCAACGGCATCTATCCGAGCGAAAGTGCGCCGCTTTTGCACGATCTGTTGCGAAAGCGCTGGGGCTTTGACGGCTTTGTGATGACCGACTGGGGCGCAGTCGACTACACCGCCGATCCCGTGCGCTCGCTGAACGCGGGGACCGATCTTCTGACGCCGGGCGGGAAGAAGATGTTCCGCCGCATCCTCCGCGCCGCAAAACGGGGCGAAATTTCCAAAGAGACGCTGCAAAACAGCGTGAAGCACATCCTGAAAGTATTGCTGCAATGCGAGTGAGGTGACTATGGATATTTTCATCGACAAAAACGCCAAGAAAACACCGACCAACTTTTCCTGGCAGTTCGGGGTGGGGAACGACCACGCCTTTCAGATGCACCGTACCGACGTGTGCGAGCACATCAAGCTGGCGCACGACGAGCTGGGCTTCCGATATCTGCGCTTTCACGGCATCTTCGACGACGATATGCTCTGCGTGCAGCGGCTTTCCGACTATAAGCCCTTCCGCGCGGTGCCGCACTCCAAGGAGATCGAAGAGGTCAGCTTTTTGCAGGTTGCAAAGGTGTACGACAACGTCCTATCTTGCGGCATGAAGCCCTTTGTGGAGCTTTCCTTCATGCCCTCTGCGTTGGCGAGCGGCAAAAAGACAGGCATTCGGTATCTCAACAACATCACGCAGCCAAAATCGCTTGCCCGGTGGTGCGAGTTTGTGACGGCGTTTCTGAAGTTCCTACTCCGCCGCTACGGCAAAGAGGAGGTGGAGAGCTGGTACTTCGAAGTCTGGAACGAGCCCGATCTTGCCATCTTCTTCAAGGGAAAGCAGAAAGATTATTTCCGCCTGTACGAGGTAACGGCGCGCGCCGTCAAAAAGGTGGACGGAAACTTGCGTATCGGCGGGCCGTCGTCCTCAGCCTGTCTGTGGCTCACAGATTTTAAGGCATTCTGCAAGAAGAATAACGTCCCTTGCGACTTTCTCTCCACCCATCATTACCCCGGCGACGCCTTCGGCAATACCTTCTCCATGAAGGACGCCTTTACGATGATGCGCATCGCAAAGAATGCCGCGAAGGATAAGATCGGCCTCTCTGCCGCCATGCAAAACTTGTTTTTTCGCCCCGAGGTCTATAAGACATGGCGCAAGGGCGTGCTCTCCGAACTCGACGAGCGCGCAAAACAGCAGGCGGGGGACAAGCCGCTCTTGATGACCGAATGGAACTCGATGGCAGTGTTCGCTTCGCCCGTGCATGACGAAAAGCATTCCGCGGCGTTCATCGTTAAAACGGTGCTCGACTCTGCTCATCTGATGGACGGCTATCTGTTCTGGTGTTGCTCGGATATCTACGAGGAGCAGTTCATGCTCGGCAAGCCCTTCCACGGCGGCTTCGGGCTCGTCAACAACGAGGGCATCCCCAAGCCCAACTTCTGGGCATTCAAGCTGCTTTCCAAGCTGTACCCGCAGTGGCTCGTCCTGCCTAAAACCGCGGGCGATGTGGAATACGCCGCTTTTACGGATGGTAAGAACGTGCAGGTACTTCTCTATGCGCAGGATATGGACTATTTCAAGCGCGATACGCATGAAGTGACGATCTCGTTGAATGTTCCCGCCCGCCGCGTTCTTGCCGAGCGCATCGACGATACGCACTGCAACCCCAAGGCGGAATGGCAGAAACTCGGCTCTCCCGATCTTCTGACGCGGGAGGAAGTTGCCGCCATCAAGCAGCGCACGCGCCTTTGTGCCGAGGAAGTGCCGTTTTCTTCGGACGGCGGCAAAACTTCCGTGCATCTCACTCTTTCCACGAATGACGTCGTGCTTTTCACGTTTGAGGCATGAAATCTCCCCTCGGCCGCGCGCCGGGGGGCTTTTGCTTCTTGCGGTTTTTTCTGCCTCGTGATATAATGAAGAAAACGCTTTTCGGAGGGAAGGATGAAAAAGACGGTCGAACGCGCAAATGCTTTCATCCAAGAACACAGCAGTAAAACAAAGGGGCGCTATCGCCCGCGCTATCATGCGAGCGTTCCTGTGGGTTGGGCAAACGACCCGAACGGGCTCATCTTCTTTGGTGGAGAGGCGCACCTTTTCTGCCAATACAATCCCTATCATCCCGATTGGGAGAGTATGCACTGGGGGCACTTTGTCTCGAGCGACCTCATCCGCTGGGAATTTCTGCCCGTGGCGCTCGCGCCCGATCAAAACTATGACTGCGGCGGCGGGTGCTTTTCGGGTACGGCGTTGGAGCGTGAAGGGAAGCTCATCTTGATGTATACGGGCGTTGCAAAGGATGTGCAGCAGCAGTGCATTGCCCTTTCCGATGACGGCATTACGTTTGAAAAGGCGGCTTCAAACCCCGTCATTCCCGCTTCGCTCCTCCCCGAAGGCTGCTCGGGGCGTGATTTTCGCGATCCCAAAGTGTTTGAAAGGCAGGGCGACTTTTACTGCATTACGGGCGTCAAGGACGGGGAGTGGGGCAATCTGCTTCTCTTCCGTTCTCTTGATCTTCTTGAATGGTCGTTCGTGGGGCGGCTGCTCTCGCCGGAAACGGACGGCATCTTCGTGGACGGCGTGTGCGAATGCCCCGACTATCTCGAAGCGGACGGGAAGGAGCTCCTTCTCTTCTGCGCCATGAACTATCCGGAGCGGGAGGGGAGATTCCAGAACGTGCATTCTTCGCTCTATATGATGGGGCATCTCGATCTTTCATCGGGGCGGTTTGTGCCCGAGACCTGCAGCGAGCTTGACGGGGGTTTTGATTTTTACGCGCCGCAGACGATGTGCCTTCCCGACGAGAGAAGGGTGCTCATCGCATGGAAGCAGATGTGGGGGCGTACCATCCCCACGGCAAAGGACGGCTGGGCGGGGAGTTTTACCCTTCCGCGCGAACTTCACATTGCAGACGGCGTGCTTTTGCAGACGCCTGTCAAAGAGATCGAAACTTATCGCTGCGGCGAGGTTTCTTATCGGAATATCCCGCTCTGCGAAGAGCGCAGGCAGGTTGCAGGCATCGAAGGAACGGTGCTTGAACTGGAAGCCGTCTTTTCCCTCGGAAGTGCAAAGCGCGCGGGGATCGTTCTCTTTCAGGGTGAAGAACATGAGACTTTGGTATTTTATGACGCGGAGGCGGGGCGCGCCGTCTTTGACCGCAGCCGCTCGGGTGCAGATCAGAGGGGAAGCGAAAACGAGTCGAATGTGCGCGTCCTGCCCCTTATGCCCGAGGACGGAACCATCTCCTTCCGCATCTTTCTGGACGTTTCGAGTGCGGAAGTATTCCTGAATGACGGAAAGGGCGTGATGACGGGCAACATCTATGCCGATGAGGGCGATAGGGGCATCTCCTTCTTCGCAGAGGGCGGGGATGCAACGCTCCTCTCCGTCAAAAAGTACGATCTGAAATTGGGATAATATAAGAGCCTGCGCGTTGCTGCGATTTTGATAGAGAATAAAATCACATTTTAATTTTAATTAGGAATTACACTTTCAAGCAAGAGAACATAAAGTAAGAGCCATCGGATGACGTATCCGATGGCTCGCGTTTTACATTGAAATGTGCTGTTCGATTCTTATTATAGACTTCTTCTCTGTTCTACAATGTTGTCGCACATCAAACTTGCTTTTCATTCCTCACCTGCTCTACATAGCCGAGAAGGTACAGGAACGCGGGGGCGGGGATGCGGTAGACGCTCTTTTCGCCGTAGGAATGAAGCCCGAAGTCCTCCGGGCGCTTGGTGATAACAAGGTTGGGATGCTTTGCGCCCGCCTCCGTCACGATGGCGTCGTCCTCCGCGATCTTTGCCTGTTCGCGGTACTTGACCTCGATCATGATGGGCTCGAATCGCTCCGACTTGACGACAATATCGATCTCCTTGCCCTTCCCGCCGCCGCGATAATAGCCGACCGTAGGCGCATCTTCATAATAAAACGCCTTGATGTGCTTATAGACCGCCGTCTCGGCAATCAGCCCCAACTCCTCGGGATCGTTGGTGATGTCGTCCTTCATCAGAACGGCGTTGCGCATGGCGGCATCGGCAATGTAGATCTTATTCTGATTCTTCAAGACCTTCTTTGCGTCGAGCGTGACGAGCGGGCTCACATAGATGAGGCTGGCGCTCTCCAAATAGGAGATATACTTTTCTATCGTCGTGCGGCTGACGCCGTCCATCTCCTTGCCCATCGTCTGCAAGTTGATGATATTGGAAGAATTGTAGCAGAGGTA
>QAKM01000013.1 GCA_003343805.1 Bacillota bacterium
CCACTTGCGAACTTGGAAATTTCCCATTGTGGGGAAATTTCCTGACCGAGCGCGGGTACTACCGCGCGAGACGGTGGCTTGCCGTCCGAAGGTTTACCGAGGCGGCAAGACGGAAGGGTTGTTAAGCCCGACGTCGTGATTGAGGGACTCATCCTGATCGCTCCATCCATCAATTTTCCCCTTATTTTTGCAAATGGGCATAAAAACCGATTGACAAACCACGGGAAAAATACTATACTCGTAAAGTCTAATGGTAATCGACGTTCGGAAATGCAATGCAGAACGCAAGTACACGGGGGAGCTCGACTTCGGGTTCCGGGGCGATGAAAGCCTCATCGATATCCCGTTCGTTTGCTTCTCTTCGCCCGTTCAGGCGCATCTCTTCTACGAGATCTTAGAGGATGACAGCGTGGAAGTTTCGGGGGAAGTTTCCTTCACCTTAAAGGGCGCGTGTTCGCGCTGCCTGAAGGAGATCGAGCAGCGCATCTCTTACGAGACGGAGGCCCTCTTTGTTCCCCAAGGCCGCAAGGCAGAGGCGGAAGACTACACCTACCGGAACGGCATTGTCGACTTAGGCGAATTTTTGCGCGATACGGTGCTGTTTGCGCTTCCTTCGGCGCTGTTTTGTCCGGAGGGCTGCTCGGCGCCCGAGTACAACGAAGAGTAAATTAGGAAGAGAGGTGATATTATGGCAGTCCCCAAGGGAAAACAGTCCAAGAGCAGAACGAGCAAGCGTTTTGCAAACTATAAGGCAACGGCTCCGACGCTTGTCGAGTGCCCGCACTGCCACGAGCTGAAAGTTGCGCACCGCGTCTGCAAGAATTGCGGGTACTATGACGGCAAGGAAGTCGTTGCGCAGAAAGAAGCCAAGGACTGAGCAAGCAACGATCGAAAGCGGATAGTGTTTCACACGTCCGCTTTTTGTCTATTTTACCACATTTTAGCCTCCCCTGTGTAAGGGGTGAGCAAGTGCTTTCTTGCAAAGAGCCCGGTGGGCTCTTTGCCACTTGCGAACTTGAAAACGGCGCATTGTGCGCGCCGTTTCAGGGCTCCCGCGCAGATGCGAAGCAGATGCGTGGGAAGAGGAGCAGCGCGGTCTCTACCGCGCAAGAAGGTGGATTGCTGTCCGATGGAACATCGGCGGCAAGACTGAGGGAGTAAAAAATAGGGCTCCCGCGCAGATGCGCAGCAGATGCGTGGGAAGAGGAGCAGCGCGGGTTCTACCGCGCGAGACGGTGGCAGCCCGTAGGGCTGACGGAAGGAGTTTCCCATAATATAGCCTCCCCTGTGTAAGGGGAGGTGGATTGCCGTCCGAAGGTTTACCGAGGCGGCAAGACGGAGGGGTTGTTGAGCCCGACGACGCGGCTGAGGGCGCCATCCCGCATATCCACCAAAATCAACAAATCATAAGGGAGAAAATCATGGATAAGACTGCATTTTACGATCTTTCTTACGGCGTGTACCTCTGCACGAGCTGGGATGAGGGCAAGCCCGTCGGCTGCGTCGCCAACAGTGCGATGCAGATCACGTCGCAGCCGGCGACGATCGCCGTCAGCATCAACAAGAACAACTACACGCACAAGGCGGTCTCGGAGAGCGGCCACTTCGCGCTCACCGTCCTCGGCGAGGGCGTCGATCCCGCCCTCATCGGCACCTTCGGCTTTCGCACGTCCAAGGAGTTCGATAAATTCGCTCAGACTCCTTACGCCGTGCGCGGCAAGCTCCCCGTGCCCGACGGCGGCGTCGCGTGGTTCTCCTGCAAGGTCGTCTCCACGATGGATACGTCCACTCACACCGTCTTTTTGGGCGAGGTGCTCGACTGCGGCAAACTCGCAAAGGATACGCCCATGACGTACAGCTACTATCACAAGGTCTTAAAGGGCAAGACGGCGAAGAACGCGCCCACCTATCAGGCGGAAGAGCCCGCTCCCGCCGCGCCCGCTCCTGCCGAGGCCAAGTGGGTGTGTTCGGTCTGCGGCTACGTCTACGACGGCGAGACGCCCTTCGAGGAGCTCCCCGATAGCTGGACGTGCCCCCGCTGCGGCGTCGGCAAAGAGTTTTTCAAACAGCAATAAAAGCGATAACGCCCGCTCCCCGCAAGGGGAGCTTTTTTTGCTCCCCAAACGCTTGACAAATACGGGGGAGGGGTATAAAATGTTTGTCATAGGGAGAACTTATGCAAGAAAATAAATATATGAGTGCTAATGCGTTTGATTGGTCAGAGGAAAGTACAATTAAAGTTGTTAGGCTTGGAAAAGAGATGGTTGAAATTCAACTAAACAGAAGTGGCTTAAAGGACTTTATTAACATTCTGCAATATATGCTGAATGAATCTGTTGAAAATATTCATTTTGATTCGTGGGGATTTACAGGGCCATTGGAAGAAGATTCATTGGAATTATCTGTTTGGATCAAAGACGAAACGGATTAACCTTTTTTAAAAAGACGATGATTAAAAATCGGAGAAAATTTCTCCGATTTTTATTTTTTTACGACTCTGTTATAAATGCTGATGCAAGCTCCCTTTCCCCCGGAACATTGGTTATAGAGCCAAGAATTTTGCCCCCAAACGCTTGACAAATACGGGGAGGGGGTATATAATAGATATACCCGTAGGGGGTATATCACGCCACAGGAAGGAACGAGTATGGCAGACTGCTGCAACCAGGAAACGCGCACGACGGTGCGCACGGAGGAGGAGAAGAAGGCGATCCAAACGCGCCTCAACCGCATTGCGGGGCAGATCGGCGGCATCGGCCGCATGGTGGAGGAGGACCGCTACTGCGACGACATCCTCATCCAGCTCTCGGCGGTCGACAAGGCGGTCAAGAGCCTCGCTTCCTACATTTTGGATGCGCACGTCCACGGCTGTCTCATCCGCGACATCCGCGAAGGCAAGACGGAGGTCGTCGACGAGATCGTCGATCTCTTCAAGCGCTTCCAATAAACGCTATTTCCTCATTATAGGCGCCTTCTTGAGGGAGCTGTCACGGCGTTCGGCTGAAAGCCGACGTCGTGACTGAGGGAGTCGCCTTGTTTTAGGCTCCTCCTCAGGGAGGGGGAGCTGTCTTGCTGTCCGATGGAACATCGGCGGCAAGACTGAGGGAGTTTTGCCGGATTCCCATAAAAATAGTTTTTTTCCCAAAGGAGTTATATGAACAAGAAATATTCTGTCACAGGCATGACGTGCGCGGCGTGCTCCTCGGGCATCGAGCGCACCGTCTCCAAACTCGACGGCGTCACCTCCTGCTCCGTCTCGCTGATGGGGGAGAGCATGGACGTCACCTTCGACGAGAGCAAACTCTCGGACGGCGACATCCGCGCGGCGGTCACGTCGCTCGGCTACGGCGCGTACGACTACGGCAAAGCGCCCGCCAAAAAGCAGAGGGGCCTCACGCTCAAACTGCGCTTTTTCCTGTCGTTCGTGCTGCTCATCCCCGAGATGTATCTCGCGATGGGTCACATGATCGGCCTTCCCGCGCCCGAGGGCTGGCTCAATTACGGCTTTCAGATCGCCCTCACGCTCGCCGTGCTTCTTATCAACTACCGCTTCTTTGTAAGCGGCGTCATGGCGGCCGTCAAGCTCGTCCCCAATATGGATACCCTCGTCACGCTGGGCGCGGCGGCCTCCTTCTTCTACAGCCTCGCGGTCGCGATCTCGGGCAGCGGCGGCCATCTCTTCTTTGAGTCCGCGGCGATGATTGTCACCCTCGTGACGCTGGGCAAATGGCTGGAGGACCGGAGCAAGGCGCGCACGGGGAAGGAAGTGGAAAAGCTCCTCTCCCTCGCACCCGACACCGTCACCCTCTTACGGGAGGGGAAAGAGGTGCGCGTGCCGCTTGCAGAAGTGAAGGCGGGCGATCTCGTCGTCGTCAAGCAGGGCGGCTCGGTCGCGGTGGACGGCACCATCGTTGAGGGTCACGCCTTTGTCGACCAGGCGGCGATCACGGGCGAGAGCCTGCCCGTCGAACTCTCCGCGGGCGGCCGCGCGGTCAGCGCCTCGCTCGTGACGAGCGGCTATCTCGTCATCTGTGCCGAACGGGTGGGGGAGGACACCCTCCTTTCGGGCGTCATCCGCATGGTGCGCGAGGCGGGCGCCTCCAAGGCCCCCATCCAGAAACTTGCCGATAAAGTCGCGGCGGTGTTCGTGCCCGTCGTCGTCACCCTCGCCCTCATCACCTTTGCGGTGTGGTTTATCGCCACGCATGATGCGGCCCGGGCCGTCAACTACGGCGTCAGCGTGCTCGTCATCTCCTGCCCCTGCGCGTTGGGGCTCGCGACGCCCGTCGCCATCATGGCAGCCACGGGCAGGGGCGCCTCGATGGGCGTGCTCTACAAGAACGCCGAGGCCCTGCAGCGCGCCGCCGACATCCGGACGGTGCTGCTCGACAAGACGGCGACCCTCACCGAGGGCAAGCCCAAAGTCGTCGCCTTCGAGGGGGGCGAGGAGGAAAAGCGCATCGCCTACGCCCTCGAAACAAAGCTCGATCATCCGCTCTCCCGCTGCATCGCCGAGTACTGCGGCGAGGGGGAGAACGCCGAAGAGGTGGAATATCTCACCGGCCTCGGTGCGCACGGCTATGTGAACGGAAAGGAGTACTTCCTCGGCAACGACCGTTTGATGAAGGAGAAGGGCCTGCCCTTTGCGGCATGGGAGGAGCGCTTCGCCGCCCTCTCCGCAGCGGGCTGCACCGTGCTGATGCTCGCCGACCGCGAGCGCATCCTCGCCCTCTTCGCCCTCGCCGATACGCTGAAGGAGGGGAGCCGCGAGGCCGTTCAGGAGCTCAAAGCGCTGGGCTGTACGGTGCGGATGCTCACGGGCGACAATCAAAAGGTCGCCGCACACATCGCCGAGGAGGCGGGCATCGGCGGCGAGGTCTTTGCCGAGGTGCTGCCCGAGGACAAGTGGCGGGCGGTGGAGGCCTGCCGCCGTGAGAACGCCTCTCTTCCTAAGCGGGAGCGCAGGGGCGTCGCCATGACGGGCGACGGTATCAACGATTCCCCCGCCTTAAAGGCCGCCGACGTCGGCTTTGCGATGGGGAACGGAACGGACGTCGCCATCGAGAGCGCGGACGTCGTGCTCGTGGGCGGCGATGTGCGCGCCGTCCCCAGGGCGATCGCCCTCTCGCGCAGGACGATGCGCATCGTCAAGGAAAATCTCTTCTGGGCGTTCTTTTATAACTGCATCGGCATCCCGCTCGCCGCGGGCGTGTTCGCCTTCGCGGGCGTCACCTTAAACCCCATGATCGCGTCGGCGGCGATGAGCCTTTCCTCGCTCTTCGTCGTCACCAACGCGCTGCGCCTCGTGCGCTTCCAACGCAAAAAAACGGGCAAAGCGCCCGATCAAGGAGAAACAGCTATGACCAAAAAATTCAAAGTAGAGGGCATGATGTGCCAGCACTGCGTCGCGCACGTCAAGGCGGCGCTCGAGGGCGTCGCGGGCGTCGAGAAGGCGGAGGTCGATCTCAAAAAGAAGTCCGCCGTCGTCACGCTGAGCGGGGAGGTCTCCTCCGAAGCGCTGATCGCGGCCGTGACGGAAGCGGGGTATTCCGCAAAGGAAGTCTGAGCGGAAAAGCTGCCCTCAAAAGTGTGAAAACAGGCAAAAAATGTGCAGAAACGGGCAAAAATAATGTGAAAATGCCCGCTAAAAAGTGTGAAAAAAGAGCCCCGAAAGGGCTCTTTTTCCGTGTAATGAAAAGGAGGTGCGTGTGTTCGGTTCAAAGGAGCAAGATAAGGGCGACGGCAAGCCCCGCCATAAAGACAAGCCCCAGGATGTTGACGAGCCAGAAATACCAATGCTTGGTCTTGTGGCGGAACAGGGTCATGCCGAGCAGCCCGCCCACGGCCCCGCCGAAGAAGGAAAAGCCCAAAAGCACCTTTTCGGGCACCCTCCAAGCTCCCTTTTTGGCCTTTCTCTTGTCCGCGCCGTACAGGATCAACGTCAGAAGGCTGACGGCAAGATAGGCGATGAGAAGATAAAATACGGGCTCCATGCTTTTATTTTACACCCTTATGCGCCCTTCGTCAAGGGGGAGAGGCAAATTTTCACAAAACTTTGGGGCAAAGGGGGCGCTTTTTCGACAGAGAAGGTGCATTTTACCATATATGCAGGTGTTATCATGGAAAAAAAGCTGCGCGGACCGCGCGGCAGAGGAGGCCGTATGGAAACATTGCTTTTGGACCGCCGCACGAGCGGCGTGGTGCAGGGCGGGGTACCCTCGGGGGAGACGCTCTCCTCCCTCGTGCGCTTTTTCTCCGTCTTTTCGGACGCCACGAGGCTGAGGATCCTCTCCGCACTCGCCATTTCGGAGATGTGCGTCACCGACCTTTCGCGCGTGCTCGCGATCAATCAGACCACCGTCTCGCACCAGCTCCGCCATCTCAAGGACAGCGGCCTCGTGCGTGCTGACCGCCACGGCAAGATCATCTTCTATTCGCTCGTGGGCGGGATCGTCAACGACGTCCTTTTAAAGGGCGTGGAATTTTTAGGCTACTGAGGGGCATCTGCGGGCAAAAAGGGGCGAAAAGCGGCACAAAAGCGGCGGTTTTTGCGAAAAAACGCAGAAAAATGCCGTAAGCCCTTGAAAAATTTTGTCGGGACGTGTATAATAGACTTGGATGAGTGTCATACAGGAAAAACTCAAGCTGCTGCCCGATGCGCCGGGCGTCTATCTGATGATGGATAAGGACGGCGTCATCATCTATGTCGGCAAGGCGCGGGTACTCAAAAACCGTGTGCGGCAGTACTTCCATTCCTCGCCCAAGCCCTCCAAAGTGCAGGCGATGGTCGAGAACATCGCCGACTTTTCCTATGTCGTCACCCCCAGCGAGGTGGACGCGCTCTCCCTCGAAAATACCTTCATCAAGAAGTACAAGCCCAAATATAACATCCTTTTGAAGGATGACAAGACGTATCCTTACATCAAGCTTCACACGAAGGAGCCCTTCCCGCATATTTCCATCACCCGCCGCATCCAAAAGGACGGAAAGTACTTCGGCCCCTTCATGGGCGGCATCAGTTGTAAGGATATCGTCGATATCGCCGCGCGCGTCTACGGCGTGCGCACCTGCAAGAAATCGCTCGGAAAGCCGCAGCGGCCCTGCCTCAACTACCATCTCGGGCGCTGCCCCGCTCCCTGCGCGGGCTATATCTCGCAAGAGGACTACTCTTCGCGCGTTGCGGGCGCGGCGTCCTTTCTTGCGGGCAATTACGAGGAAGCGGAGGAACTTCTCCGCGAAAAGATGCTCCGATTTGCCGAAAACGAGGAGTTTGAGCTCGCCCTCGAGTACCGCGACCGCATCGAGATGCTCTCGCGCTTAAAGCTGCGCCGCATCACGGCCATGCCCAAGGATGTGGAGGCGGACATCTGGGCGCGGGCGACGAACGGCATCTACGGCGCCATCTGCGTGCTCGTCACGCGGCGGGGCATCATGCAGGGCAGCCGCACCTTCCCCCTCGAGGAGGGCGCGGGCGAGGGGGGCGAGAGCTTTCTGAGCTTTCTCACCCAATATTATTCCTCGCACGAGCTGCCTCACGAGATCGTCACCGACGAAGAGATGGACGACGAACTCTTTTTAGCATACGCGCGCGAAAAGACGGGCAGAAAAACGGAGATCGTGCGCCCCAGGCAGGGCGTCAAGCGTGATCTTCTGGATATGGCATCCCGCAACGCGCGGGAATACCTCGAAAAGTCCATTTCCGCGATCGAGCACAAGAACGACATGACCGTCAACGCCTGCAGGCGCCTTCAGGAGGTGCTCGGGCTTGCGCATTACCCCAAGCGCATGGAGTGTTACGATATCTCCAACATCTCGGGCGTCGATAAGGTGGGCAGCATGGTCGTCTTTACGGACGGCGAGGCGGACAAGAACGCCTACCGCCGCTTCAAGATCAAGACGGTGGAGGGCGCGGACGACTTCGCTTCCTTAAAAGAAGTGCTCTCCCGCCGCCTTTCAAAGCTCGGAACGGACGAGGAGGAGCGCTTCCCCAGACCCCAGCTCATCGTCATCGACGGCGGCAGGGGGCAGCTCTCCGCCGTGAATGCGATCTTTGAAGAGCTGGGCATCGGCGGCATCGACCTCATCGCGCTCGCCAAGCAGGAGGAGGAGATCTATACGCTCGCTTCTCCCGAGCCCGTCCGCCTTGCCCGCCGCGACTACGCGCTCCGTACCCTGCAGCGCATCCGTGACGAGGCGCACCGCTTTGCCATCACCTATTTCCGGAACCTGCACAGCAAGCGCAACCTCTCCTCCGTCCTCGACGAGATCGGGGGCATCGGCAAGGAGAAGCGCACGGCGCTCATGGAAAAGTTCGGCACCATCGACAAGATCATGCGCGCTACGGAGGAAGAACTTTCTCAAACGCCCGGCATTGGGCCCAAACTTGCACATACCATTCACGAATACTTCGAGAAGTTATAAGCTATGAATTACGATCTGTTTGTTTCCGACTTTGACGGCACCCTCGTCAAGGCGGACGGCACCATCTCCGCGCACACCAAAGAGGTCATCGCAGCATACCGCGAACAGGGCGGCATCTTCACCATCTGCACGGGGCGCATGGTCCCCTCCATCCTGCCGCGCGCCAGAGAGCTCGGCATCACTTCGGGACCCGTCATCGCCTTCCAGGGCTCCGTCATCTACGATATGGGAAAGGGGGAGGTGATCCGCGCTGGCTGTTTCCCGCGGGAAGCGGCGCTCTCCCTCATCCGTCTCCTCGAGGAGGCGGGGCTACACATCCACATCTACACGGTGTGGGATCTCTTTACGAACCGCCGCGACGAGATGCTCGAATCCTATGAAAGGGTGTGCGGCGTCCGCGGAACGGTCATCGGGGGCTCGCTTGCAGACTATGCGGCGCAGGAGGGCCTCGACATCGTCAAGGTGCTCGTCATGGTGGAGCCCGAAAAGCGGGAGGCCCTGCGCGAGCGGCTCTCTCAAAGCCTCGGGGAGAAGTATTATGTGACGAGCTCGTCCGATTGGCTCGTCGAGGTCATGCCCGCGGGCGAAAACAAGGGCCGCGCCGTGACCTATCTTTCCGAATACTATCATATCCCCGCGGTGCGCATCGCGGCGGCGGGCGATCAGCTCAACGATCTCCCCATGCTCGAAGAGGCGGGCGGGAAGTTTGCCGTCAGAAACGGCGTGGAAGCATTGAAACGTGTGGCTTTCGTCATCCCCTCCAACGAGGAGGACGGCGTTGCCTTTGCGCTCGAACGATATGTGATAAAGGGGGACGCTGAGGCGCCCGAAGGAGAACAGCAATGAACGAACACTTTTTTCCGACCGTCACGGTGATGCTCGACAAGTTTGCGAACGATCTCGAGATCGAAATGCTCTATGCGGGGCGGGGGATCGTCAAGCTCACCAGCATCAGCGTTGACCGTCCCGGACTGCGCCTTGCGGGGTTTTTCAGCTATTTCGATACCCAGCGCATCCTCATCATCGGCCTTACGGAGCACGAGTATCTGCGTTCCTTCTCGTCCGAAGAGCGCAAGGCGAAGATCCAGCGGCTGTTTGACTGCGGCGAGATCCCCTGCGTCATCTTCTCGCGCGATCTTCCCGTCCTTCCCGAATTTATGGAGTGTGCGCGTGCGACGGGTACGCCCATCTTCCGCTCCAGCCGCCTGACGACGATGGTCATGGCCGACCTCGTCGCCTACCTCGCGCGGCTGCTGGCACCCACGACGACCGTGCACGGCGTCCTTATGGACGTGTTCGGCGTCGGGATCCTCATCACGGGAAGTTCGGGCGTGGGCAAGAGCGAGACGGCAATGGAGCTTATCAAGCGCGGACACCGCCTCGTCGCGGACGATTCCGTGCTCATCAAGCGCGTGTCGAGCGGGCTCGTCGGTACCGCGCCCGAGCGCATCCGCTATTTCATGGAGCTGCGCGGCATCGGCATCATCAACGTCAAGAATATGTACGGTTCGGGTTCCATCCTCGACGAAAAGCAGGTCGAGGTCATCATGGAGCTCGAGCATTGGCAGCGCGATAAACAGTACGACCGCATCGGCGGCGAAAAGCTCACCGACGAAATTTTGGGCGTCAAAGTGCCCAAGCTCATCGTGCCCGTCAGCCCCGGGCGCAATCTTTCTATCCTCATCGAAGTTGCCGCCCGCAACCAGCGCCTCAAAAACATGGGCTATGACGCGGCGCAGGAACTCATCCAACGCACCATTGGCAGATGAAAGCAGAGATCCTGGCCCCTGCAGGGGACATCGCCTGCGCCAAAGCCGCCCTTGCGGCGGGCGCAGACGCCATCTATCTGGGACTTCCCGCATTTTCCGCGCGCGCGGGTGCGGGAAATTTTGCGTTGTCCGAATTTTCCGAGACGGTGCGCCTTGCCCATCTTCTCGGGGCGAAGGTGTACGTCTGCCTGAATACGCTCGTAAAAGAGGGCGAGCTCGATGCCTTTTTTGAAAGCGCGCTTACGGCCTGGAATGCAGGGGCGGATGCCCTCCTCATCCAGGATATTTTCCTGGGGAAGGAGTTCAAAAGGCGGTATCCTTCCATCGTTTTGCATCTTTCGACGCAGGCAGGCTGCTGCAACGTGTACGGGGCGGAGCTTGCCAAAGAGTACGGCTTTTCGCGCGTCGTGCTCGCGCGGGAGACGCCGCTCGGCGATATTGCCGCCATCTCCCGGATCATCGAGACGGAGGCGTTCGTGCAGGGGGCGCTGTGCTCCTGCTTTTCGGGGCAGTGCTATTTTTCCTCCTTCGCGGGCAACAACAGCGGCAACCGCGGCAGATGCAAACAGCCCTGCCGCAAGTTGTACTCCATCGACCGCAAAGGCTTTGAAGAGCGTGCCTATGCGCTCTCTCTGTCCGATCTCAGCGTCGGCGAGCGCGTCAAAGAGCTGCTTCAAGCGGGCGTCACCTCGCTGAAGATCGAGGGCCGGATGCGGCGGGAGGAGTACGTCTCGGCGGCGGTCGGCTACTACCGCGCCATTCTGGACGGGGCGGAGAAAAACGAGCGTTTGGCGGCGCGTTCCGCCCTTGCCCGCACCTTCGACCGCGGAGATTACACCGAGGGCCTTGCGTTCGGGCAGGAAAATCTGCTCTCCCGCAACGTGCAGGGGCACATCGGCGAGAGGGTGGGCGTCCTCGAAGTGAGGGGCGGCAGATATTTCTGCCGCGGGAGCGCGCGCAAGGGGGACGGCTTTAAAATTCTGCGCGGCGGGAAGGAAGCGGGCGGCGCCGTGTGCGTCTTGGCGGACGAGCGGGGATTTTACCTCTCTTCCGAGAGCAGGCTGCGCGCGGGCGACGAGGTGCGCATCACGACAGACACCGCGCTCAAAGAGATGCTCTTAAAAAAAGAGCGGCGGCGGGAAGTTGCGCTTTCCCTGTGCTTTGTCGCGGGAGAACGGCCGCGGATGCGCTGCGGCTCCTTCGAGATGACGGGCGACGATCCGTTGGCTCATGCGGAACGCGCGCCCCTTTCCGAAGAGGAACTCAAAACTTGCTTCCAAAAGACGGATACGCTGCCCTTTTGGGTGACCTTTGAAAGGGTGGAGACGGAGGGGGCGTTCTTGCCGAAATCGGCGCTCAATGCGCTTCGGCGCGCCTTCTTTCAGGGGCTTGCCGAGCATCTTGCGCCCGCGCGGGAGGCGCTTGCGCCCGTCGGCGGCGCGGCGGAACTTGCCCCCGTGCCTTCCGACAAGACGGCGGTCATCGCCGAACACTTAGAAGGGCTCAAAGCCGATATCCTCATCTATAAGCCGCGCGATTATTCCGCCATCGACCCTGCGGAAGTCCATACGGGGGAAGGAGAGAAGTTTTTGTATCTTCCGCCCTTCTTCACGGCGGAGGACGAACGGGCCGTTGCTTCCGCGCTTTCTCTCTTCGACGGCGTGTATGCCGAGGGGAGCTGGGGCGTGAAGTTCGCCGAAATATACCACAAAAAGCTGTTCGCGGGCACGGGCTTCAACCTCACCAACCGCTTTGCGGTTCAGGGCGCCAAGCAGGCGGGCGCGGAATACTTCGCCCTCTCCAAGGAGCTCTCCGCCTCCGAACAGCGCGCGCTTGCCGCCGAGGGGGCGTTCGTTCTGACGCTCGGCAGCGTCAAGGTGATGGACCTTTGTTACTGCCCCTTCGGAAGGACGTGTAAAACGTGCGATAAGCGCGGAGAGTACCGTTTGACGGACGAGGCGGGGCGCAGTTTCCCTTTGCGCCGTTACCGCACGGGGGCGAAGTACTGCCGCTTTGAAGTTTACAACTGTGTGCCGCTCGCAGGGACGGACGTGGGGACAGGGGCGCTCGTCGATGCCTCCTGCCGCTCGGACGGGAAGTATCTTGTGGGCCGCGCGCATACGCCCGAGGGGGCGCTCGACGGGGCGACCCGCGGGCATACGGAAAGGAGTATGCTATGAAAGAGAGCAGAGAGAGCTTAGAGCTCGATAAAATATTAAGTGCGGCGGCCGCTTATGCCGTGCTCGAGGGAGGGAAGGAGCGCCTCGCATCCTTTGAACCGACCTCGGACATCGGGGAGGCGCGGCGGCTTTTGGACCTCACCGAGGAGGCCTCCCTCCTCCTTCTGACGTTGGGTGCGGGGCGCGTGTTGTACTATCCGCCGCAGGGGGACGCTTTGGAACGTGCCGAAAAGGGCGCGACGCTTTCGTGCACCGAGCTTTTATCGGCGGCGGCGCTGCTGCGTTCGGCGCGCGCGTGCCTCCACTCCGTGCAGTCCTTTGCAGACGAGCGCATCGTGCGGCTCAAGGAACTCACCGAATATCTCATCTCCGATCATGCCCTCGAGGAGGACATCACGACGAAGATCGTGGGGGAGAACGAACTTCAGGATCACGCCAGCGACAAGCTGTTTGCGATCCGCCGCGAAATACGGCTCCTCAACGAGCGCATCCGCGCAAGGTTGCAGGAATATCTGGCGGGGGGAGAGCGCAAGTATTTACAGGACGAGCTCATCACCATGCGCGGCGATCGGTACGTCCTGCCCGTCAAGGTGGAATACAAGCGTGCCGTGCGCGGACTCATCCACGACCGCTCCCAGAGCGGGCAGACGGTGTTCATCGAGCCCGAGGAAGTGCTCGAAATGAACAACGAATTGAGGACGCTGCACCTCGACGAGGAGCAGGAGATCGCGCGCATCTTATCGGAGCTCTCCCACCGCGTCGGGGCGCTCCGCGAGGCGCTGGAGCGGGATATGGACATCCTTGCGGAAGTGGACAGCTTTTACGCCCGCGCCGAATACGGGCATCGCCTCAAGTGCGTGCGGCCCGTCCTCAACGGAAAGGGCGCCGTGCATATCGTCAAGGGGCGGCATCCGCTGCTCGATCCAAAGCGCGCCGTGCCCGTCTCTGTCTCGGTGGGGGAGGACTACCGCTTCCTCCTCATCAGCGGCGCCAACACGGGCGGCAAGACGGTGACGCTCAAGATGTGCGGGCTCTTCTGCCTGATGGCGGCGTGCGGCCTCTTTGTCCCCGCCGCCGAGGGAACGAGCCTGCCCGTCTTTGACCGCGTCTTTTGCGACGTGGGCGACAGCCAGTCCATCGAGGAGAACCTTTCGACGTTTTCCTCGCACGTCGTCAACCTCAAATACATTTTGGAGCACGCGGGGGAAAAGAGCTTTGTGCTCATCGACGAGCCGGGCGGCGGCACCGACCCGGAGGAAGGGCAGGCGCTCGCGCGGGCTGTCTTAAAAACGCTCTTAAAGCGCGGCACCCGCGGCATCGTCACCACCCACTATTCGGCGCTCAAGGAATACGCTTTCTCCGCCGAGGGCGCCGAAAACGGCTGCATGGAGTTTGACAGCGAGAGCTTGAAACCTCTCTTCCGCCTCAAGATCGGCATGCCGGGCGCCTCCAACGCCCTCTTCATCTGCTCGAAATTGGGGCTGCCCGAAGAGGTCATCCAAGAGGCGCGGTCGCACCTTTCCGCAGGGGCGCAGGCGTTCGATCACACCGTGCGCGCCGCCGAGGAGAGCCGCATCAAGGCGGACGCCGTGCGCGAAGAGGCGGAGGCCATCCGAAGAGAATGGCAGGAAAAGCTGACTTCCCTCGAAAAGGAGGAGGCGGCGTTCAAAAAGGAGAGGGAGAAGTTTTTGCTCACTTCCCGCGCCGAGGCGCGGAGGGTCATTCTGAGCCGCACGGCGGAAGCGGAGGAGCTCGTCTCCGAGATCGAGGAGATCTTCAAAAAGGAACAGCTCTCGGAAGCCGACCTCATCCGCGCGCGCACGCTGCGCAATCAGATGGAGCGCTCCCTTCCCGCCGAAGAGGAGGAAAAGGTGCGCCTCGAGCCCGCCGATATAAAGACGCTCAAGGCGGGGGACAAGGTGTTTTTGCAGAGCCTGAATGCGGAGGGCACGGTGCTCTCCGTCAATCCGGGCAAGGGCGAAGCGCAAGTGCAAAGCGGCTTTATGCAGGTGCGCTGCAAGATCAAAGAGCTCTTCCTGGCGCGCAGGAAGGAGGAAAAGAAGGAGCGCGTCGAGGTCGTCAAACATCTGCAGGAGCGGCCCGTCGTGCCGAGAGAGGTCAACCTCATCGGCCTTTCCGTTTCGGAGGCCTTGCAGGAGCTGGACGCCTTTCTGGACAGCGCCGTTTTAAACAACTTCGAGGAAGTGCGCATCGTCCACGGCATGGGCACGGGAAAGCTGCGCACCGCCGTGCAGAACGCTTTGAAAAAGGATAAGCGCATCAAGGAATTCCGCCTCGGCAAGTACGGCGAGGGGGAGAGCGGCGTCACCATCGCAAAGCTCAATTAAAGAGCCCGATCTTCGTCGCGGCGCCCGGGCCCCCGATCTTTGCCGCGGGGAAGCTCCGGCATAAGGACGGCCGGAGCGCGCATACAATGGAAGCGTGAAAAAGCTCTCCTCGCGCGCCCTGACGGCACTTTCCAACGGCGTGCTCCTTTTCATCGTGCTCGCCATCGGGGCGGTCTGCTTTCTGCCCTCTGCCGCCGCCGTCTCCGCGCCCGCGGGCAAGGTGTACGACCGCGGCACAAAACAAGCCGTCTCCCTCATGATCAACGTCTATTGGGGGACGGACATCGTCGAAGGGATGCTCGATCTCTTTCAGGAACAGGGGGTGCGCGTCACCTTTTTCGTGGGCGGCTGCTGGGCGGACGACAACGTGCCGACCGTCAGACGCATGGCGGAGGAGGGGCATGAGGTGGGCTCGCACGGGTATTTCCACCGCGAGCACGACAAGCTCTCCTTCCGTGAGAATGTGGAGGAGATCGGGACGAGCATTGAGTTTTTGTCCCTCGTCACGGGGAAGCCCGTGTCGCTCTTCGCACCGCCCTCGGGGGCGTACTCGGGCGATACCCTGCGCGCCGCCGAAAGCCTGGGCTTAAAGACCGTCCTCTGGAGCCGCGACACCGTCGACTGGCGCGATAAGGACGTTTCGCTCTGCTATACGCGGGCGACGAAGGACATTTCGGGCGGGGAGCTCATTCTGATGCACCCCATGGAGCACACCTTGAAGGCGCTCCCCAAGATCTTGCAGTACTGCGAGGAAAACGGGCTTGCGGTCATCCCCGCGGGGGAGAACATCGGCTGAGCCCTGCGCCGCAACGCGGATAAAACTCACCAAGGAGAAGGATACTGAACGATATGGTAACGACAACGACACTTTCAAACGGCGTGCGCGTCATCACAAAGCGCATGGAGGGGCTGCTGTCCGTCACGATGGGCGTGCTCGTGGGAACGGGCGCCGCCTTCGAGCGGGACGAGGAGGACGGCATCTCGCACTTCATCGAGCACATGCAGTTCAAGGGGACGGACAAGTTTTCGGCCTTTGAACTCTCCGACGCCTTCGACGCGATCGGCGCGCAGGTGAACGCCTTCACGGGGAAGGACCTCACCTGTTACTACGCAAAGTCGACGAGCGATCACGCAAGGGAGGCGTTTTCTCTGCTTTCCGAGCTCTTCCTGCGCTCCACCTTCCCCGAGGAGGAGATGGCGCGTGAGAAGGGCGTCGTGCTCGAAGAGATCGGCATGGACGAGGATACGCCCGAGGATCTGTGCCTCGATCTTCTCTCGCGGGCAGCGTTCGGGAACGACAACTACGGCCGCAACATCTTAGGCCCGGCGGAGAACGTGAAGGGCTTCACGCGGGAGATGCTCTTTGCCTATAAAAAGGAGCGCTACTGCCCCGGGAACATCGTCATCTCCTTTGCGGGCAACATCGAGCCCGCCCTTGCCGAGGAGCTGGCAGAAAAGGAGTTCGGCGCGCTCACAGGCGAAAAGTTCGCGGAGCGGGAGAAGAAGATCGTGCGGCGCACGGAGAGCATCTTCCGCCAAAAGCCCATCGAGCAGGCGCACTTTGCCTTCGGCTTCCCCTCCGTCGCGCGGGACAGCGATTCCCTCGCTGCCGTGCAGGTGATGAATACCGTCCTCGGCGGGGGGATGAGCTCCCGCCTCTTCAAGCGGGTGCGCGAGGAGCTGGGACTTGCCTACTCCGTCTATTCCTACACCTCTCACTACAGGGAGACGGGGATGCTCACCGTGTATGCGGGCGTCAATCCCAAGAAGGCGCAGGAGGCGGCCGATGCCGTGCGCGCCGTCCTCGAACAGTTCAAGAAAGAGGGCGTCACGGAAGAGGAGTTCCTGCGCGGCCGGGAGACGATGAAAGCGGGCAACATCTTTTCGCAGGAGAACACCTCCTCGCAGATGCTCGTCTACGGCAAACAGATGCTCTATAAGAACGAGGTCTATGACTTTGAAAAGCGCATGGCGGAGATCTCCGCCCTCACCCGCGACGACGTGATGCGCGTCATTGCGGAAAACCTCGACTTTTCTGCCGCCGCCTCGGCGAGCGTGGGCAACCTGAAGGCGCCCGTTTCGCTGTGATCCCCGCCTTCTGCGAGGGCTTTGCGCCCGTCTTTGACGACAAGAGCCGCGTGCTCATCTTAGGGAGCTTCCCTTCCGTGAAGAGCCGTGCCGTCGGGTTCTATTATGGCAACCCGCAGAATAAGTTCTGGCGCACGCTGGAGGCCTTCTTCGGGGAGGCGGTACCGAAGGATGCGGGCGGCAGGCGGGCGTATGTACTGAAGCACGGCGTGGCGCTGTGGGACGTCGTTTTAAGCTGCACCATCGCGGGCTCCTCCGATGCCTCCATCGAGCGGGAGACGGTCGCCGATGTCGCTTCGCTCGTCAAGGGAAGCGGGATCTGCCGCATCCTCTGCAACGGAACGACGGCATACCGGCTGTTTGCGGAGCATTTCCCCGAACTTGTCCCCATCGCAAAGAAGCTGCCCTCCACTTCGCCCGCCAACCCGCGGTTTTGCCCGGAGCCGTGGATCGAGGCCCTTCGGGAGGGGTTTGCGGAAGGGGCGGTCGGCGCGGATGAAGCCCGTTCGGGGCATGAGGAGATGATATGACATACGAGGAAGTGCTCTCTTGCCTCTTTGCAGAGCGCGACGAGGGATACCGGGACTTTCATAAAAAGCTCTTGAAGAACGACAAGATCGAGGTCATCGGCGTGAGGATGCCCGTATTGAGGCGGCTCGCGCGGGCGTGGAAGGGGGAGCTTGCCGGGTTCCTTACCTTCCCCGACGAGTACTATGAGGTGACGTTTTTAAAGTTTTCCCTCTATGCGCTGCTGCCCTTCGGGCCCTTCTGCGAGGGCCTCCCTCAAATGGTGGGGCTTTTCGATAATTGGGCGACGGTGGACGGGTTTCATGCCCCCTGCATCGCAAAGAACCGGGATGCCTTTCTGCCGTACATCCGCACCTTTTCGCATGACGGGCGGGAGTTCGTGGAGCGCTATGCCCTCGTCTCGCTTCTTCACGACTATGTGGAGGAGAAGTACCTGCCCGAGATCTTCGCGGCGCTCGAGGCGGCGGACGGGAGCCGCTACTACACGGGCATGGGTGCGGCGTGGCTCCTTGCGGAGGTGCTCGTAAAATGCTACGATGCGGGGCTGGCCTATCTCAAGGAGGGGCGGCTGCTGCCCTTCGCCCATAACATGGCGATCCGCAAGGCTTCGGAGAGCTTCCGCCTCACCAAAGAGCAGAAAGAGGAGCTCAAATCGTTCAAAAAGGCAACGAATGACGGCAAATTTTCCAAAAAGGGTTGACAAGACGCGCTTCTTGATGTATGATAGTCATACAGAGATATGACATTGCCGCCGCGTGCGGCAGCTTACGGAGGATAGGACTATGTTTGAGAAAGTTTGCAATATGCTCGGCGAACAGCTCGGGATCCCGGCGGACAGCATCCGTGCGGAGCAGGAGGTCGTCAAAGACCTCGGCGCCGATTCCCTTGACGTCGTGGAGCTGATGATGGCGCTCGAGGACGAGTACGGCATCACCCTGCCCGAGACGGATGTGGAAAACATCAAGACGGTGCAGGATATCGTCGACATGATGAATAAGCTGCAGAAGTAAAGGAAAGAGGACGCGGAACACCGCGTCCCTTCTTTTTTCGCTCCCCGCGCAGAGAAATTTGGCGGCGGGGCTTTTCTTTTGCCGCGCGATATGCTATAATAGAAAAAATCGTACCCAATGCCGCCCCGTGTGCGGCGGGAAATACATCAGGAGGACGAAGGATGAAGATCGAAAAGACAGTGGACGGCACGGCGGCGATGCTCTCGCTTTCGGGAAGCCTGGATGCGCTCACGGCAGGGGAGCTCGAAGCGGCGGTCGCGGCGCTCGGGGAGGGCATCACCGACCTCGTGCTCGATCTCGAGAAGCTTGAGTATGTCTCTTCGGCGGGCCTGAGGCAGTTTGCGCTCGCCCAGCGCCGCATGGCGGGGAAGGGCAGCTTTTCCCTCGTCCGCGTGCCTGCTTTCGTGCGCGACGTGCTCACGATGACGGGGCTCATCAACCACATGGAGGTGCTCGGATGAACGCAAAGAAGCTCACGCTCCCCAAACTGCTCACCCTCGTCTTTGTCGGCTTTCTCGTCGTCGGGGTCATCTACGGCGCCATCCGCTATCTCATCCTCCTGCCCGACGGCTCGGATTACGATCTGGGCGCGCTCTCCCGCGTGCTGTGGGAGGTCATCCCCGCCCTTCTCGTCCTGCTCGTCATGTACGGGGTGGCGCTCACCCTCTACTATAACCGCATCAAGACGCCCATCCGGACGGTCGCGCGCTCCATCGAGCAGGCCTCCAAGGAGCGCACCAAGACGGGGCTCGGCGGCGAATGGGCGCCCGTGGACAATGCGGTCGAGACGCTGAATGCCTCCGTCGAACAGTATGTGAAGGAGCGGGAGGGGGCGATCGCCCTGGCTTCCCGCCGCAAGACGGAGGAGGCCATTGCCCGCGATATGGAGAACGCGCTCTGCAATGCCGTGATCCCCTGCCGCGAGCTGGATTTCAGCGGCGCGGGCGGGACGGAGCGCTCTTCGTCCATCTGTTCGGACTACTTCGACGGCTTCTATCTCGGCCGCCGCACGCTGTGCTTCATGACGGCGGATGTCTGGGGCTCCGGCTTTGCCGCGGCGCGCTTTGCGGCCCGCGCCAAGGAGCTCTTCCGCGAGGCGGCGCATACGTCGGATACGCTGGGCGAGGCGGTCATGCGGCTCAACCAGGCGCTGCTCGAAAACAATCCCGACCGCCTCATGCTGTCCGCCTTCTTTGCCGTCTTTCTGCCGGGGACGGGGGAACTGCGCTACGTCAATGCGGGGGCGCATCCGCCCGTCATGGTGGGGAAGGAGCGCGCCTTCCTGCGCGTCCAGCCGGGCTGCCCGCTCGGGATCTACGAAGAGCCCGGTCTCACGGAAGAATATCTCATCTTCAAGCCGGGGCGCGCCCTCGTCACCTATACGAACGGTGCGGTGGAAGCCAAGAACGCCGCCGGCGAAGCATTCGGCTATGACCGCCTCTTCGATGCCGTCAAAGAAGGGTGGGACCGCTCTCTGGGCGCCGAGCGCATCGTCGCCTCCGTGCAGGAGGCCGTTCGGGCGTTTGCGGGCAGTACGCCCCTTCCGGACGATCTGGCCGTCTATGCCCTCTACTATCCGAGCGGGATCCAGACCGAGCTCAGCCCCAAGACGAGCGAGCTCGAACGCCTGCGCGATACCATCCTCGACTGGCTCAAGGACGATCCGCGCAAGAACAAGATCTTCCTCGCCTGCGAGGAGATCTTCACGAACATCGTCAACCATTCGGGCGCGACGAGCATCCATCTCAACTGTCAGGTGGAGGGCAACAGCTTCGTCGTGCGTTTCACGGACGACGGCGAACCCTTCAACCCCCTGCAGGTGCGGCCGGAGGGCGGGTACTACAACAACTATGCCGAGGGAGGCATGGGCATGGCGATCATCCGTCAGATCGCGGGCGAGATCTTCTATCGCACGCAGGAGAACCGCAACGTGCTCACCATCCGCTTCCCCGTCATCCGGGTGAACTGATTTGGTCCGCGTCTATTTTGCCGATACCGCTCTCCTGCCCGATCCTGCGCAGGAGAGCGGCTTTTATTCCAAACTGCCCGGGGCGCGTCTTGAAAAGGCGCTGCGCCTCAAACTGCCCGAAAAACGGCGGGAGAGCGCGGGGGCGGGCCTTCTTCTCTCCTGCATCCTGCCCCGCTTCGGAGCGGACGCGGGGGAGGTGTATGCCGATGTGCGGGGCAAGCTGCATCATCCGCGCCTCACCCTCTGCCTGGCGCACGGCGGCGGAAGGGTGGTCCTCGCGGTGGGGACGGAGCCCGTCGGGTGCGACATCGAAGAGCTGGCTTCCGTCCGGGAGGGCGTTCTGCGCCGCTTTTCGGAAGCGGAGCGCGCCTTCGTCGAAGGGGCGGGCGAAAAGGAACGGGCGAGGGCTGCGGCGTTCTGCCGCATCTGGACGGGGAAGGAGAGCTTTCTCAAGTGGACGGGCGAAGGGCTTGCGGGCTGGAAAGAGACGGAGGTCTCGTTCCCGGACGGACGTATTTTCCGCAACGGGAAAGAGCAGTCTTGCCGCGTTGTATGGAGGGAATGGGGGGAGTATATCGTCGCCGTCTGTTCCGGGGAGGAAACGGCCGAGGCGGAGGAGATCTTTTTGGAGGGAAATATTTCTTTCTGAAAAATGGTGCGAGGGGGTTGCAAAGCGGCGCATAGTTTGCTATAATGTAGATGACACCTGCGGTGTTCGGAAACCGGTAAATGCGTAATCCACATTATGAAATCGGGAGCGCTTGTCGGCGCGGCTATGCAAGGTCTGTTGATACGGAAAGTCTGATGCCGTACCGCCGCGCACCCACCTGCGAGAAGCGGGTTCACCTTCATCGGTTTGCGGCACAGGCGGATGTCTTTTTTTCTGGAAAAAATTTTTGCAAAAAACGCCGCAAAAACGGTTGCAAGAAAGAAAAGAATATGCTATAATCACCAAGTAATCGCGGCTCGGACAGTAGATGTGCCGCGCGTCACAAACATAATAAGGCCTTGTGGTCAAGCGGTTAAGACGGCGCCCTCTCACGGCGCAATCCCGGGTTCGATTCCCGGCAAGGTCACCAAACAAGTTAAAGGCGAACCCGTTTCCATTAGGAGACGGATTCGCCTTTATCGTATATTTCAGGACATAGAAAAAGCGGCGGGTGCTTCGTGTGAAGCACCCGCCGCCCTGCCGTTATTCAAGGTTTATTAACATTCGGCACAACCTCTGTAGGTTGTAAATGAGAAAATATATGTATTTATATACCGCGTTCTTTCGCGGTCGTCACCGTACTCATTTAACGGT
>QAKM01000024.1 GCA_003343805.1 Bacillota bacterium
ACGTGGGCTATTTGCTGCCTTCTTTGAGGCGGTCTACCATTGTTTTCAGATGCGCGGCGTTCTCCTCGTCGGAGATCGTGGGGTCCTTGGTAAACTTTTCGCAGGGAAGAAGGGGGCATCCGCCGCAGCTCTTCTGCTTTTTTCCGTTGACGCAGCAGTCATACACGGGGCAGACCGTCCCTCCCGTGTATGAAAGCCAATGGACGTTGCCTTTGATCTTCGCGCAGCCCGCGCAGGAAGCGGGGAAGAGCGCACATTCGGCGCACACCGCGCCGCAGGGCGAGGGCTCTACAAACTCGTCCTTCCAATACCACCATCTTAGCTTCGCAGGATCGGGGTCCGGGGTGTTGACAAAGTATTCGACGGCGCGGTACAAATAGAGCTGGCAGCGGTCAAGGAGCGTGCCGCGCAGGGCGCATTCCTCGTCGTAGAGCTCCTGTGCCGACTTTCCCTTCAGCGAGGCGATGGTCGTATATCCCATTGCAAGCAGGTCCTGTTCCGTCCGTTTCCCTACATTGGGGATGTTTCTCAGTTCGCTCATGGCGTTTTCTCCGTGCTTATTTTTCTTTTACAGTATAGGGTAAAACACCGCTTCCGTCAAGGGGCGGGAGAGAATGCGCGCAAAAATCGCTTGACGGGGCAGAAAAAATGCGGTATCATGGGGCCACAGAAGGTTTTCGGGTAACACTTCTGAATAAAAAAACCGAGGTACAACTTCATGAAGCAATTTTTTACCACCAAACGCATCTGCCGCGCCGGCATCATCGCCGCGCTGTATGTTGCGTTTACTTATGCCTTCGGGGCCATCGCCTACGAGGGGTATCTGGAGATCAGGCCCGCCGAGGCGCTCACCGTCCTTCCGCTCTTCTTCCCCGAGGCCGTTCCCGCCCTCTACATCGGCTGTATGCTGGCGAATCTGGGCTCGCTCTTCCTCGTCTATGACGTGTTCATCGGCTCGCTTGCAACGCTTATCGCCGCGCTTGCGACGTGGGCCGTCGGGAAAGTCATCCGCAATCATGTGGCGCGGGTGGCGGTCGGGGGCATCTTCCCCGTTGCCGTCAACGCCTTCTGCATCCCGCTCATCATCGTCTTTTTGTGCAATACGATGGTCGCGGAGACGGCGGCCATGAGCTATTGGTTCTTTGTCGGCTCGCTTGCGGCGACGCAGGCGCTGTGGGTGTATGCGCTCGGCATCCCGCTCTACTGCTTTGTGTATAAAATGAGGAAGAAGGGCGTCTCCGCCTTCCTCGACGGCAAGAAGCCAAAGCCCGCCGAGGCCGCGCATATCGCGTAACGTCCGAATAATATGCCGCGCCCGAACGCGGCTGAACGATAGAAGCGCCGCGCGCCGTCCGCATTTTGCGGACGGCGCGCGGCGCGTTATGATAGGCTTACAAAATATTTTCCAGCACGAGTTTGGTGAAGGGGACTTCCTCCATGAAGTCGGCGGGGCGAAACACGACGTGGTTGAACTTGGCGTATTGGAAGAGGTGCGGCTTTAAAAGGACGGGCGTGGGCACGTCCAGCTCGTCGCAGATATCCGCAAGATAGCGGAAAAATTCCGAATAGGTGAAGCGCTCTTCCCGCGCATACACCGTCTGTTTTTCGATGTGGTCGCCTTGATAGACCTTTCCCCAGATGCGAAACATACTGCCATTATAGCCGATTTTTTGCAAAAAAGCAAATGTGTTTGACTTTTTCTTCCGATTTCTCTATAATGAGAAAATAAAAGCGTAAGGGAGGAAGCTATGAACAAGCTCGAACGGGATATCCTCGACGTTCTGACGGCGGACTGCCGCTGCCCCGCGGAGAAAGTTGCCGTGATGGTCGGGGAAGAGAAGGAAAAGGTGGAAAATGCCATCCGCGCGATGGAACGGCGCGGCACCATCGTCAAATACGCGGCGCTCGTCAACCTCGACGAAGAAGAGGACGAGTGCGTGGAGGCGCTCATCGAGGTCAAAGTCACCCCGCAGAGCGGCTCGGGCTTCGACGGCATCGCCGAAGAGATCGCTCAGCACGGTGAAGTCAAGACGCTGTATCTCATGAGCGGCGCCTACGACTTCCTCGTCATCGTGGAGTCCAAGTCCATCAAGGGCGTGTCGCGCTTCATTTCGGAGTGCATCTCCACCTTTGACTGCGTCATCTCCACGGCGACGCACTTCATCCTCAAGAAGTACAAGATCGAGGGAGCCATGACGAAGAAGCAGCCGCGGGGTAGGCTCTCCATCCAGCCATGAGGGACTTTCTCAATTCCCGCTCCAAGGCGTTGAAGCCCAGCGGCATCCGCAAGTATTTCGACATCGTCGAGCATATGCCCGACGCCATCTCCCTCGGCGTCGGCGAGCCCGACTTCGTCACCCCGTGGGAGGTGCGCTCGGCGGGCATCCGTTCGCTGCAGCGCGGGTTTACGCAGTACACGGGCAACCGCGGCCTTCAGGAGCTCCGCACCCTCATCGCGCGGTATTTAAAGGAGCGCTTTGCGGTGGAATATTCCCCCGAGCACGTCATCGTCACGGTGGGGGCGAGCGAGGGCATCGATCTAACTCTCCGTGCGGTCTGCGACATCGGCGATGAGATCCTCATCCCCGATCCCGCCTACGTCTCGTATGCGCCCATCGTGGAGCTGTGTGGCGGCACGCCCGTGTCCGTCCGCTGCAGCGCGGAGAACGGCTTTATCTTCACGCCCGAAGCGCTCGAAAAGGCCCTCTCCCCCCGGACCAAGGCGGTCATCTTCGCTTACCCCAACAACCCGACGGGCGGCATCATGACGAAGGAGCAGCTCGAAGCCGTCATCCCCGTCGTCGAAAAGCACGATCTCCTCGTCATCTCCGACGAGATCTATGCCGAGCTCACCTATGGCGGCCGGCACACGTCCATCGCCGCATTCCCCGGGATGAAGGAGCGCACCGTGCTCCTCGGCGGGTTCAGCAAGGCGTTCGCCATGACGGGCTGGCGTGTGGGCTTCACCTGCGCCCCGCCCGAGATCGACGCCGCCATGCTCAAGATCCATCAGTACACCATCCTGTGCGCGCCGCGTGTCTCGCAGCACGCCGCCGTCGCCGCCCTTTCGGGGGGCTTCGAGGACGGGTTTTCCTCGGTGGAGAAGATGCGTTCGGAGTACGACAAGCGCCGCCGCTTCCTCGTGAAGGCAATGAACGATCTCGGCCTCACCTGTTTCGAGCCGCGCGGGGCGTTCTATATCTTCCCCTCGGTGAAAGCGACGGGGCTTTCGGGCGAACAGTTTGCGGACGGGCTGCTCGAAGAAGAGCACGTCGCGGTGGTGCCGGGCAACGCCTTCGGTTTCTGCGGCGAAGATCACATCCGCTGTTCGTACGCGACGGGTATGGAGGAGCTCGAAGAGGCGATGCGCCGCATCGAACGCTTCGTAAAAAGAAAAATGGCGAGATAGCGGGCAAGCGAGTTGACATTTGCTTCAAAATCGCATATAATAATGCGCAGTGGAGAGAAAACCGTGGTTTCCGAAGGGAGATCACGGTCGTCTTTCATTGTCAGCGGCCGCGGCCATCGGGCGGCGGAGCGAGCAAAAATAAGCGCTTTCGGGCGCAGCGAGGTTTTTTTATTATGGCAGATCAGTTTTATATGACGCAGGAAGGCTACGAAGCCGCCAAGAAGCAGCTCGAGTACCTGCAGACCGTCAAGCGCGCAGAGATCGTGGAGCGCATTGCGGAGGCCCGCAGCCACGGCGACCTTTCGGAGAACGCCGAGTACGACGCCGCCCGCAACGAGCAGGCCGCCAACGAGGGCGAGATCGCCGAGCTTGACTATAAGGTCAAAAACGCCGTCATCATCGAGGAGACGGACGACAACAGCGTGGTCCACATCGGTTCCGCCGTCACCGTCTACGACGAGGAGATGGAGGAAGAAGTCACCTACACCATCATGGGCACGACGGAGGTGGATGCGATGCGCAACATCGTCTCCAACGAGTCCCCCGTGGGCGCAGCGCTCCTCGGCCACAAGAAGGGCGAGCGCGTCACCGTCAAGGCGCCCGACGGCGACTACATCCTCAAGGTGCTCAAGATCAGCTGAGGGCTCTTATGGACGAAAATCAGACCATCGCTCCCGAAGAGGAGGCGGAGGCGCTCGCCGAACAGGCGCGCATCCGCAGAGAAAAACTTGCAAAGCTCGTCTCGGAGGGGAACGATCCCTACCGCAAGACCAAGTACGACGTTACCGCCCGTTCGGATGAGATCAAGGGCGATTTTGCCGCATTTGAAGGGAAGGAAGTGTCCGTTGCGGGAAGGCTCATGAGCCGCCGCATCATGGGTAAGGCGTCCTTCTCGCACATCCGCGATCGCAACGGCGACATCCAGCTCTACATCACCCGTCAGGACGTGGGCGAGGACGTGTACGCCGCCTACAAGAAAGATTACGACATCGGCGACATCATCGGCGCGCGCGGCACCGTCTTTCTGACCAAGACGGGGGAAGTGAGCATCCATCTCACGCATCTCGAGATGCTCTCCAAGGCCTTGAAGCCGCTGCCCGAGAAGCACAACGGGCTGCAGAACGTCGATATGAAGTACCGCCTCCGCCACATCGACCTCATCATGAACGAGGACGTGCGCGAGACCTTCTTCCGCCGCGCGAAGATCATCTCCGCGGTGCGCGGGTATCTCGATTCGCACGGCTATATGGAGGTGGATACCCCCATCCTGCTGCCCCTCGAGATCGGCGCGGACGCCCGCCCCTTCAAGACGCATCACAACGCGCTCGACATCGATATGTATCTGCGCATCGAGACGGAGCTCTACTTAAAGCGCCTCATCGTGGGCGGCTTCGAGCGCGTCTACGAGATGGGCCGCATCTTCCGCAACGAGGGCATGGATTCCTCGCACAACCCCGAGTTCACGACCGTCGAGATGTACCAGGCGTACGTTGACTTCCGCTACATGATGGACTTCATCGAGGGGATGCATCAACACATCGCCGACGAGGTGTGCGGCACGCAGCAAATAAGCTATCAGGGCACCGTCATCGACCTCTCGCATTGGGAGCGCATGACGATGACGGAAGCCGTGAAGAAGTATTCGGGCGTCGATTTTGCGCTCGTCTCTTCGGACGAGGAGGCGCAAAAACTTGCCGCCGAGCATCACATCGAGCTCGAGGAGGGCAAAAAGACCAAGGGGCATATCCTTGCGGAGTTCTTCGATGCCTACGTCGAGGACAAGCTCATCCAGCCCACTTTCATCTATGACTATCCCGTGGAGATCTCCCCCCTTGCCAAGCGCAAGCCGGAGGATCCCACGATGACCGAACGCTTCGAGTACTTCATCAACGGCATGGAGATGGGCAATGCCTTCTCCGAGCTCAACGATCCCATCGATCAGCGCCGCCGCATGACCGAACAGGCCGAGCGCAAGCGCGCGATGGGCGCCAATGCCGAAGTGGACGAGGACTTTTTGGACGCTCTGGAGCGCGGGATGCCCCCGACGGGCGGCCTCGGCTTCGGGCTCGACCGCCTCGTCATGCTCCTCACGGACAGCGCGTCCATCCGCGACGTGCTGCTCTTCCCCACGATGAAGCCCAAGAAATGATCGACGGCGCGCACCTGCGCGCAGGGAGGGACTTTGGACGCAAAGATCACAAAATCGAGGCTTGCCAACCTGTTGTCCTATGACTGGCTGAAGATCATCGCCGCCATCCTCGCGGTGATGTTTCTCCTCATCGTATTCTTTACGACCATCAAGACGCGCGCCCGCGAGGAGCAGATCTACACCGTGTACGCCTATTCGACGACGGACTCCGTCTCGAACGAGGATCCCGACATGAAACTCCTCAACGGCGACGACGGCGGCACCTTTGCGGAGGACGCCCTCGAGAGCGGCGCGTTTTCCTACGATATCCTCAACGTGGAATACGAAAACCTCGGCTCGGACAGCTACAGCGAGACCATCTTCACCGCCCGCCGCATGGCCGGGCAGGGGACGGTGCTGTTCGTCTCCGACTACATCTCGCCCGACAAGGATCCCGAGGAAGTGGAGCTGGTCTCTTCACTCGATCTGCTCTTTCTGGATGCGACGGAGGGCTTTGCGCTCGACACGGAGCAGTACCTTGCCGACTGTGAGGCCTATCTTGTGCGCTTCTTCGGCGAGGACTGGCGCAGCGGGGCGCTCGATGAGGAGGAGGCGGAGGCGTGCTTCCTTGCCCGCAACGAGAAGGACAACCGCTATCATCTCGCTTCGCAGAAGGCGCAGGGCATCGAGGACGAAAAGCAGCGGCTCTACAAACTTCGCGAGGACTACATCTTCGTCACGGAGAAGTGCTTCGGGACGGGCGTCTATACGCATACCGAGGTCGCACTCGGCGGCGACGAGGAGGCGAGCGGAAGCTATGCCGTCAACATCGGGGCGCTCCCGTCGCTGAAGGAGCTCGTCTATCACAACGAGGCGCACGGCGAGGAGTATGTGCGCTCGAGTGACGACATCTGCCTCGTGCTGCTCGTCAACGACTACGATCAGGGCAAGGGGGGCGACGTCGAGAACGATCTCCGCTTTGAGACCGTCTCCTTCCTCCGCTATCTCTTCGAGGAGTACGGCGCGTGAGGGCGCGCGTCCGCAACTGCCATATCCTGGAGATGCTGCGTGCGCAGAAGAGGCCGCACATCTCCTTTCACACCCCCGGCCACAAGCGCGCGGGGGCGGATATCACCGAACTTTCCTATTCGGACAACCTGCTCTCTCCCCGTGGCGTCATTGCGCGTGCGGAGGAGGACATTGCCGGCATCACGGGCGCATACCGCGCCTTTCTGCTCACGGACGGCAGTACTTCGGGCGTGCATTCGATGCTGCTCGCCCTGCGCGAGGCGGGGATCGGGCGGGTCGCCTATCCCGCCTTTTGTCATAAGAGCGTCAAGGATGCCTGCTATCTGTTCGGGCTGGAGGGGCGGGAGATCGCCTCTTCCCGCGTTCCCTATCCCCGCCAGCCGTCGCTTTCGGCCATCGAGGAGGCGCTCGGCGGGGCGGAGGCGCTCCTTCTCACCTCGCCCGACTATTACGGCAATTTCCCGCCCCTGAAGGAGGTCGCGGCGCTCTGTCGGGCGCAGAACAAGCCCCTTGTCCTCGACGGCGCGCACGGCGCACATTTCTACGGGACGGAGTATTATGCGGGCAATTTTGCCCGGATGTGGGTGGACGGCGCGCACAAGTCGCTGCCCGCGCTCACGCAGGGGGCGGCGGTGTTTGCGGCGGATGCCTTCTGGGCGGACAAGCTCGCCTCGTCCGTCGTCCGCTGCCGCACGACCTCGCCCTCCTATCCCATCCTGGCGAGCGTCGAATATGCCTACAAATATCCGCGGAGCGAGGGGCTCGTGCGGGAAGCGGAGGCGTGGAAGCGCCGTCTGGGCGCCGAGGAGAACGCCGATTGGACCAAGCTCCTCGTGCCGTTTGGTTCGGAGTGTGACCGCGCCGAGGCCTTTTTGGAGCGCCGCGGCATCTATCCCGAGTTCAACGACGGGAATTTTCTCATGTTCTATCTCTCCCCCTGCACGAAGGGACGGGAGCTTGCCCGGCTGGGGCGGCTGATCGGAAAGCTGCCGCGCGGGTCGATCGCTGCGGCCGAGGCATCGCAGGGCATCCCGGCAGGCAGGACGGTGTGGCTCGCGCCCGAAGAAGCCGTGGGCAGGATCTGTGCGCAGGAGTGCGGGCTCTTCCCGCCCTGTATGCCCCTCGTCTGCGTCGGGGAGCGCGTCTCCGAGGCTTCGGCCGCCCGCCTGCAGACGGCGCATTCCGTGTTCGGGATGCGGGAGGGGAAGATGCTTGTCTTTGAGGAGGACGCATGAAACAGCTTTTGCGGGAAACGCACGCCTACGGGCGGATCGCGGCGGATGCCCGGGCGGGGCGGCAGGCACAGGCGATGCTCGTGCTCTTCCCCGACGGGGCGCATCTTCGGGCGCTGCTCAAGGAGTGCGCCAAGGCCTTCTTTGCGGCGGAGGACGGATCGCGCACTGCCTCCCTCATCGACAAGGAGAGCTATGCGGACTGCCTCTTCTTCCCCGCGGAGGGCGCCAAACTCACGGTGGACGACGGGGCGCGCATCCTGGAGGAGAGCCTGCTCCGCCCCGTGGAGGGAAAGAAAAAGCTCTTCGTCCTCGACGCCCTTCAGACGGCGAGCGCCCTCGTGCAGAACAAGCTCTTAAAGGTCCTCGAAGAGCCGCCCCGCGGCGTGAGTTTTCTTCTGGGCGCGACGGCGGAGCACGCCGTGCTGCCCACCGTCCTGTCGCGGGCGGAGAAGTTCGTGGAGCCGCCCTTCGCGGAGGAGAGCATCTTAAAGGCGCTTCTGCGGATGTATCCCGGGCAGGCCGGGGCAGAGCGGGCCGCGGCGGCGAGCGGAGGCGTTCTGTCGCAGGCGGAACGATTGCTGTCGGGCGGCGGGGAGAGCTTCCGCCTTGCCGAAGAATTTGTAAAAAACGACTGCCCCGAGGCATTCTGCCGCAGGGCGGACAAGATGGATAAGGACACGTTCTTTGCGGCGCTCGAACTGCTGCTGCGCGATATGCTGCTCATCCGCACGGGACAGGCGCGCTATGCGAGCCGCGCGGACGAAAGGGCGGAGGCGCTCGCCCGCGCCTATCCCGCAGGGGCGATCTTAACGGCGCTCGAGCGCGTGCGCGAGGCGGAAAAGCGTGTCAATTTCAACGCGGGGCTGGGGCAGTCGCTCTACGTCCTCGCCCTCGAGATGAAGGAGGAACAGATCAAATGGCAAAAGTTGTCGTCGTAAAATTCAGGAATAGCTGCAAGCCCTACTATTTCAGCGCGGGGGATCTCACGCTCGATCAGGGGCAGGGGGTCATCGTCGATACGGCGCATGGCCTCGAATATGCGACCGTGCTCGAGGGCGAGCGCGAAGTTGAGGAGCTCACGGCGCCCTTAAAGCCCGTCGTGCGGCTTGCGACTCAGCGCGATCTCGAACTCATGGCCAAGAACGATGCGCGCAAGCCCGAGGCGATCCGCCTGTGCAAGGAGAAGATCGCTGCCCGCGATCTTCCGATGAAGCTCATCGGCTGCGAGTTTGCCTTTGACGGCAGCAAAGTCATCTTCTATTTCTCGGCCGAGGGCCGGGTGGACTTCCGCGAGCTCGTCAAGGATCTTGCCTCCGTGTTCCGGATGCGCATCGAGTTGAGACAGGTGGGCGTCCGGGACGAGACGCGCATCTTGGGCGGCATCGCGCCCTGCGGCAGGGAAGTGTGCTGCGCAAGCTGTATGTCCGATTTCCAGAAGGTGAGCATCCGCATGGCGAAGAACCAGGGGCTTTCGCTCAACCCCACCAAGATCAGCGGCCTGTGCGGCAGGCTGATGTGCTGCCTTTCCTACGAGAATGCCTACTACGCCGCGGCGTGCAAGCAGGTGCCCAAGCTCGGCGGCAGCGTGGGCACGCCCGAAGGACGGGGCAGTGTCGTCTCGGTGAATATGCTCAAGATGATCGCGCGCGTCAAGATCGAAAAGGACGGGGCGCTCATCTACCGCGACTTCCCCGTGGACGCGCTCGAGTTCAAGCGCGCCGCCGAAAAGCCCGAAAAAGAGGACAAAGAAGAGAAAGAGGAAGAGATTTCCTTGGACTAAGGCAAAGTTTTTTCCTCAAAGTCCTTTACGAACGGCGCAAACTGTGATATAATACCAATAAGATTTAGAAGGGAGGTAATCAAGATGGCTCACAAGATCTCCGACGCCTGCGTCTCCTGCGGCGCTTGCGCTGATGCTTGCCCCGTGAATGCGATCGCTCCCGGTGATTCGACCTATGTCGTCGATCCCGATGTCTGCATCGACTGCGGCGCTTGCGAAGATGGCTGCCCTACCGGCGCTATCACGGCTGAATAATTTTGCACAGAAGGGAAGAGGCGCAGGTACTGCGCCTCTTTCTTTTATCTTCCCGAAAAAGTCGCGAAGCGGGTTTTAGAGAAGGGAAACTCCCTCCGTCACGGCTTCGCCGTGCTCGACAGCTTTTCGCGCGGCAGAGCCCGCGCTGCTCCTCTTCCCACGCATCTGCGCGGGAACCCTATGACTCCTTCAGTCTCGCTGTGCTCGACAGCTCCCTCGGAGAGGGAGCCGAGAAAAGAGGGAAGCATTTGCTCACCCCTCACGGAATTTGTTTTGCGTCAGCAAAAGAAATTCGGGAACATATTATAATTACTTCCGCGAGCAGGGTTTCCCTGCGCTGCGGGACACAATTTGTGCCATACGTGGCACTTATTGTCCTTAGAATGACAGATGCGTGCGCGGGCGATAAAGAAATTAAGACGCACGCAGCTCACCCCTCACGGAATTTGTTTTGCGAAGCAAAAGAAATTCGTGAACATATCATGCAGATCATCGAACCGCTTCTCATCGGAAATTACCGCATCGTGCAGGACACCGAACTCTACCGCTTTACGTCGGATTCGGTGCTTTTGTCGCGCTTTGTCAAAGCCAAGGCGGGGGAGCGGGTCGCCGACTTCTGTGCGGGCAGCGGCATCGTCGGGCTGCATTTTTATGCCGAAAACGTTGGGGTCGAGCACGTCACCCTCTTTGAATTGCAGAAGGAACTCGCCGAACTTTCCCGCCGCACGGTGGAGCTCAACGGGCTTGAGGACGTCTTTACCGTGGAAAACATGGCCGTGCAGGACATCCCGCCCTGCTATATCGAGGCGTTTTCGCTCATCCTCTGCAATCCCCCCTACGAGAAGGGCGGCTTTGAAAACGCCGATCCCAAGAAGGCGATCTGCCGCAAGGAGCTCGCGCTGCCCCTTCAAGAGCTCGTCGCCTCGGCGGCGCGGTGCTTGAAATTCGGCGGGCGGTTTGTTCTCGTGCATCGTGCCGACCGCCTTGCCGAACTCTTCGTCGCCCTTCACGCGGCGGGGCTGGAGCCCAAGAAGCTGCAGCTCGTTGCGGGCAAGGAGGGCGCCAAGCCCTATCTCGCGCTCGTGATGGCAAAAAAGGGCGGAAAGAGCGGGCTCGACGTGCTGCCTACCCTCTCCAACACCGCGGCGGCGGGCAGGATGGGCGCGGATGAAACGGGAAAGAGCGCGGCGGAGGCCGCAAAGGAGCAGAGATGATCGCATTTGTAGCAACGCCCATCGGCAATCTGAAGGACATCACCCTGCGTGCGCTCGAGGCGCTGCGCGGGGCGGACGTCATCTTCTGTGAGGACACGCGGCATACCGTCAAGCTGCTTTCCGCTTACGACATCAAAAAGCCCCTCCGCGCCTGCCACAAGTTCAACGAGCACGAGGCGGCGGAGGAGATGATCGCCCTTTCCCGGGAGGGGAAGGAGATCTGCGTCGTCTCGGATGCGGGGATGCCCGTCGTCTCCGACCCCGGCAACACCGTCTGCCGGGATCTTCGGGCGGCGGGGGTGCCCTATACCGTGCTCCCCGGGGCGAATGCGGCGCTCTCGGCACTCGTCTTATCGGCGCTGGATGCCTCCCGCTTTACCTTTGTCGGCTTTCTGCCCGACAAGGCGGGGGAGCGGATTCGCCTTCTGGAGCGCTTCAAAAACGCCCGGGAGACCCTCCTCTTCCACTCCGCCCCGCAGGACGTCGACCGCGACATCGCGGCGATGTACGAGGCGTTCGGCGACCGCCGCGCCTGTGCCGTCCGCGAGATCACCAAGCTCTATGAGGAGGCGAAGGAATTCACGCTTCAAGGGGGGCTTGCGGGCGAAAAGCGCGGGGAGTATGTGCTCGTCGTCGAGGGCGCGAGCGGGGAGAGCCCTTTGAATGCGCTCTCCGTGCGCGAACACGTCAAGGCGTACATGGACGAGGGGCTCCCGAAGAAGGAGGCGCTCAAAAAAGCGGCGCTCGATCGGGGCGTCTCCAAGAGCGCGCTCTACCGCGAGACGCTCGATCTGTGACGATCGTTCCGAAACACTTGACAAGCCCATCGGGGCGTACTATAATTGAGACAGGTCTGCCGCTGCGGCCGGGAGAGAGGATATGATCTACGAAAGCTGCCCCGCGTTGGGGAACAACAAATTCATCCGTTCCCTGCAGGGCTTTTTCCGTTCGGTGTGGTATCAGGCGCTCGTCGTGGCGCTCATGGTGTGCGCGAACGTCTTTTCGCTGGAGCTTCCCGTCTTTTATCTCTATCTCCTGTTCGGGCTCACGGCGCTCCTCTTTGCGGAGGACACGCTGCCCCTCGTGCCGCTCTTCTGCTGCGCCTACATGACCATCTCGCCCGAAAACAATCCCGCCACGCACTACGGGGAGTCGGCGTTCTATGATCCCGCCTTCCGCACGCAGTTCATCGTCATCCTCGCCGTCGCTGCCGCGGCGGTCGCGGTGCGCACCGTCCATCTGCTGTGTTTTTCGTCCGCGCGGGGGGAGCGGAGGGGCTTCCCCAAACTCTCCTTCGGCTTTCTGGCGCTGGGGATCGCCTATGTCCTCGGGGGGCTGTTCAGTCCCTTCTATGCAGGCAGAACGGCCTTCTTCGGGCTCGTGGAGATCGCCTCCCTCTGCGCTCTCTATTTCTTCTTTTTCTACACGGTGGATTTCCGCCGCACGGAGAAGGAATATCTTCTCTCGCTCTTTCTCCTCATCGGCTTCGGGGTCATCCTCGAGATGGTGCGCGTCTACTTCCTGCCCGGCGTCATCGGGCCGGAGGGCGTCGACCGCGGGGATCTGACGACGGGCTGGGGGATGTACAACAACATCGGCTGCATCATCGCCATGTGCATCCCGGCGAGCTTCTACTTTGCCTCGGTGAAGGCGAAGGGCTGGCGCTTCACGCTTCTCGGGTGCGTCACGCTGGGGGGCGTCGTGCTCACGCAGAGCCGCACCGCCATCCTGTTCGGCGGGCTCGTGTTTGCTGCCTGCCTCGTGTGGGTGAGCGTCCGTTCCGGGGGCAGGGAGCGGCTGGGGCATCTGCTCGTTGCGGGGGCGCTCATCCTCATCGCGATGGCGCTCGTCGTCGTGTTCTTCCCCAAGGTGATGGAGCTCTTTGCCTCCATGATCCGCTTCGACACCAACGGCCGCGACGAGATCTGGCGGGTGGGCTTAAAGCAGTTCTCCGACCATCCTCTCTTCGGCGTGGGCTTCTATGAGTGTGAGGCCTACCGCTGGGGCGAGCTGCCGGGCGACGCCTTCCTGCCGCCCCGCTATCACAATACCGTTTTGCAGCTCATTGCCTCGTGCGGGCTCGTCGGGCTGGGGTGCTACATCTATCACCGCGTGCAGACGGTGCGCCTGCTGCTTGCCCGCCGTTCGCGCGAGAACATCTTTCTGGCGCTCATCATCGGCGTGATGCTGCTTCTGAGCTTTCTCGACTGCCATCTCTTCAACTTCGGCCCGGGCATTCTGTATTCCGTCATCCTTGCCTTCATGGAACGCGGCGTGCCCGCGGAGCAGAAAGAGAACGCGGAAGGGGCAGCGGTCTAACTGAAAAGAAAGTACGGCGGGGCGGGCGCAGTTGCGCCCGCCCCGTAAACTCCTTCCGCCGCGCGCCCGCCTTTGCGGGCGCGCGGCACCTCCCTCGGAGAGGGAGGCACGGAGAAAGCGGGTGCCCGTCTTCTTTTCGGAAAAATAAGGACACCAAACAGCAAATATAAGGAAACACCCCGGGGCTTTCGCCTCGGGGCATTTCCTATATGATAAGGGGGAAAATTATGAGCTTTGTTTGGTTTTGCATCGCCGATGTCCTCATCGACTTTATGCCTCTATTATAGAGCATTTTCCGAAA
>QAKM01000049.1 GCA_003343805.1 Bacillota bacterium
CACTCCCTGATAGGCGTCGATGTTCTGCCGGAGTTTGGCGGTCAGTTCCTTTTGGGTATCGGCATAGACATACCGGAAGATGGAGTCGCCGTTTTCCTTGTGGCCCACTACGATGCGGCCCTCCCAACGGCCGTCCTCCCGTTTTCGTACCATGCCGTCCCCAGATGGTCTTCGCTTTGCCATGTTTCTCACCTCCAGAGTTTATCTTTGATTTGCGGTGTAATTTCTGAGTGGCTCACTTAATGGACGGGAACTTGTGGGGTTCTGCCACCCATTGATAAACCACGGCCCCGCAGTGGCGGCAGATCAGATACCGAAGCCGGCTGCCCCAAAGCCCATGCTTCTTGAAGGTGACGATGGCCTCGCCATGCTGCCAGCCGAGGCCCAGATCGTCACTCCCGCAGTATTGGCACCGCTGGACTGGGGGTTGATTGGTCGTCATGGTCATCCCTCCTTGCAGCAACACAACATACCACAAAAACAGGAAATAGCCAGAGGCACGGCGCATTATTATCAAATTGTTATCATTTGGGTGGCTTGATCCTCTGCCGTATTCCTTGTTAACAGCGTCTCAATCTCCGCATGGATCCCATAGTTTGCGGGGAGGCTGTTCTTTTTGACCTGCGGCGCAGAATTTGTACCATAGCTCCGCAGGGGCATTTCACCAACGGATGATGATATGTACTTGACACTATTTCGGTATACCGATATAATGATGGCACGAGGTGAGCGTCATGATGATTGACGATCTTCTGAGGGAGCGGAATATGACCAGGTACCGGCTGGCGGTCACAGCCGGCATCCCGCATGCCACATTAAACGATATCTGCAGTGGAAAAACACGGCTGGAAAAGTGCTCGGCGGAGACCGTTTATAAACTGGCAAAAGCCCTGGGGGTATCCATGGAACTGCTCACCGGCAGCGGCATCCGCCAGACAGAGCGGGAGCGGGCCTACGAATATGGCCTGCCTGCATATCTGCAGCATGATCTCGACGCGTACAAGGAGGGCTTGAAGAGCGGATCTCCTCTCATGGATTGCCTATGGGGCGAACTATACGGCAGTATCAACGCCGCCGAGATCACGGACGGAGCCATCACCCATGAGCACGCCCAATATCTGCGACAGCGGTATTTGTAAGGAGGCTGTATGGCACGCCTGATTGACTTTTCCAACTGCCCGGTCATCCCGGGACAGGCATACAACGGCGCCAACGGGAAAAAGATAGCAGTGGAGTACCTGGGTCAGCAGTATATGCTGAAGTTTCCACCCTCCGGGGAGAACAAGCAGACGACGCTGTCATATACCAACAGTTGTATCAGCGAGTATTTGGGCAGCAGTATCTTCAATTTGTTGGGTATCACGGCCCAGGAAACCCTGCTGGGGACCTATGAAGTGAGCGGTAAATCCAAAGTGGTCTGTGCCTGCAGGGATTTTACCGCGGACGGCAGTCGTCTGCTGGACTTCTGTTCCATTAAGAACACAATTTTGGACTCTGACTCCAACGGGAGCGGGACAGAGCTGCCGGACATTCTGGAGACCATCGAGAAGCAGCAGTTCCTTTCACCCACGATGCTGCTTGACCACTTCTGGAATGTATTCGTGGCGGACGCATTGCTTGGAAATTTTGACCGGCACAACGGGAATTGGGGGTTCCTGGTCTCTTCCGGCGGCAGAGATATTTCTCTGGCGCCCGTTTATGACTGTGGGAGCTGTCTGCTGCCTCAGGCCGACGAGCGGGTCATGAGGGAGGTCCTCTCTAATGAGGAGGCCCTGGCCGCCAGAGTCTATCAGTTTCCCACCTCTGCCATCAAAGTGTCCGGGCGAAAGATCAACTATTATGATTTCCTGACCACTACGGAGAATGCCGATTGCCGCAGGGCGGTAGAGCGCATCGGATCCCGTGTCGATTTGGATGAGATCAGCGCACTTATTGATGACACACCTTATATTTCAGAACTCCAGAAGGAGTTCTACCGGCGGTACGTTACTGCACGGTTTGAACGGATCCTGCAGCCATCAATGGAACTGGCGCAGAGACAAACCGGCCCAACCATGCAGCAGTCATTCTGAACGTTTTCGTCGCCGGACCGAAGCCAGCCCTCCCGTTTTTTGCGGGAGGGTTTTCTCTTTGATTTATGGCGCAGGCTTTGATACTCTCACCACCCCATACTCATACCGCCCCAGCCCTGCTCCGGGTGGTCGTCCGGCTTGTGGCCCAGAGCGATGCGCTTCTCCCGGAGTTGTCGCAGGCGTTTGCGGTCGATCTGAGTAATGCCAGAGCCGGTTATAGGCAGGGAGTTCTCCCGGAAGATCCGGCCCAGGTGGTGGAGCAGCCGGGTAACGGAGAGCATTACCCCGGGCGGCCGGAGGTTGTTCTGCCGGTTCAGGAAGAACTGGGCATACCGGTTTCCCTGTGCGGCTGACCGCCAGAACCACTGCACCGCCTGCTCCTGGTCACGGGGAACGCACTTTCCCTCCGGGTACAGCTTGCCCAGCATGTATTGGGCGAAGGGATTGCCTTGCTCGGCGGACGACCGGAAGCAGCCCGCGGCTTTATCGGTACTTTTGGGGACATGCTCACCCGTCAGGTACTCTTTGCCCAGCCGATAGGCGGCGTATGTGTTCCCACTTTGCGCCGCCCGCCGCAGCCACCGGAGTCCCTCCTCCGGGTCGTGCACCTCCGGGTCCTCGGACAGGAGCAGCTTACCCAGGGCATATTGTGCCTCTGGCATTCCCTGCTCCGCCGCCAGGGTGAACCACCGCTTTGCCTTTTGGCTGTCTGGAATCAGCAGCGGGCCGTCCCGGCAGAACTGGCCCATGGCGAACTGCGCATGGGTATCACCCTGCTCCGCCATCTGTTCCAGACGCTCTACCCACTGATCCCGGAGCTCCAGGGGATACCGCTTATCCTGGATGAACTGCCAGAGCTCCCAGCACTCGAAGGACATTCCCTGTTCATCCGGATGTTCATCCATCCCCTCTATCTCCTGATCTTCAAAGGTGGGCTCCCCAAGCCGGAGCCGTTCTGCCTCATGGATGGCCGCATTTTTAATCTGCCGGAACTCCTTTTCCTGGGACAGTTTCTTCCGTGCCCTGGGGCTGTCGTGATAGTAGCTGTCTACCTGGTTTTGGAGCTCCAGCCACTGGTCATAGCACTGCTTTACTATGGGCAGCTTCTCCAGTTCATCCACAATCTCGTCCACCGTTTTCTTCGCCGGCTTTGGCAGGTAGCCGTAGGACTTTTTACCCTTGACGGGTTCCAACTGCATCACCAATTTCTGTACCAACGCTTCCGCCGCCGGGCAATTACAGATCCCGCAGGACATCTCCTGGGTAAGCTGTGCCATGGCCCGCCGCGCCTGCCGCACCAGCTCGTCCCGTGATTGTGACTTCTGCTCGTAGGTGTGGAGTATCTCCTGCCGGAAAATCTGGTTGGTGAGCACGGACTTGATCCGCCGGATGCCCTCCCGGGTCAGATAGGCTTCGCCTGGTACGGTTGACCACGCCATCATGTGGACATGGGGGTGCTCCCCCTCATCGTGGAAGGCGGCGTACCAGCGAAAGTGGTTTGGCGGGATGTTCATCGCGGCGGCTATCTCGTGACGGTTGACCCGGAGTAAAGTACGCCACGCTCTGGCATTATCGAACCCCAGCCGTGCGGCATCCTCCCGCTTCAGGGAGATGATATGCGTCCAGATGTTGCCTTGGTAGGCGGACACCTCCGCCATGGCGGCGTTCAGATCCACAACATCTTCATCACCAAAGAGACCGTGGCTGCCCAATCGCTCCGCCCGGGGCCGGGTGGCGATGTACCTGGCGTAGCCGTCAGAGGTACGGACTTCGTCCCAGTGTCCCTCCATCGCCATGGTAACCAGCGCAGAGGCGTTGGCTTTGGTGGGGCACTCTGTGTAGTCGGCGTACTCCGGAAGCGTCTTCACATTGGAGAAGTCCTTCACCAGTTTGGTAATCAGTTGCTCCTGCTTGCGGGTGGGCGGACGGCCATCCGGCAGGAGCTCCACCCGCTCCCGGGTTCCGATGTACTTCAGATAGCCGCCGGCGGCGCCGCCCTTGATGTAGGGGCTTTTGACGATCAGTCCGGCCACTGCTCATCCTCCCACGCCTCCCTGGCCCGACCCTCCAGGGATACGCGGCCGTTGGTGGCCTTCACGTTGCGCACGCTCTCCGCCCGCCGGCGGCGCAGTTCCTCCCGGCTGAGCTGACAGGTGTCCACCAGGATGCCGGCCATCATGTCCGTCTCCACTGCCAGGCGGAAGGTCAGCGCGGCCAGGCGGTCCTCCAGCTGATCCAGCCGCCCGTCCAGACAGGACTTGATGGAGGCGGGCAGGAACAGCCCGGCGTCGCCGGCGCTGAGGTAGTCCAGGTAGAAGTCCACGGCACGCTCGATGAAGCCGGTGAGGCTCCGGCTCCCATCCTCTCGAAAACGCCGCTCCAGAAGGGCTTTCTTCTCCGGCGTCAGATAGAGGGCGAATTTCTCCTTCTTACTCATAAACAGACTCCTTTCCCGGGGCTGACCCCCGTTTTTTCCTTGTGTCCGTAGGGCCTCCGGCAGAACGACTGCAACCTCAGCGTTCACCTCTGCGTTTGACCCCGTTCTACGGTCCCTGAAACTGCCCGCACTGCGGGCAGTTGTGAGCCGACGCGGGGCGCTTGCGACCCCGGCGTTTATCCTGCTTTTCTTTTCGTCCCTCGTAAATCGGTTAGAGAGCGGGCAGATACCTCGGATAGGCGCTCCTTCGCAACGGCGGAACAATGGGCCAAATCCGGCCTGTATCCTTTGGGAGGAGCAGGGACTCTGCCTGCCCCGAAGGGGGCCGCACAGCGGCTCACAGGCGGTCATGCGGGGCTTTCCTGCTTGCACAGGAGTTTCGCCACACGCTGGCGCTCCGTGGCCAACTCCAATTCCTCCAGCTGGTAGTCGTAATACTGGTCAATCACCTCCTGGATTGGACGGAGGGTGAACAGCAGATTGCCGTTGCGCTTTTCTCCTGTCTTGGTAATCACCTCTGTAGGTTCTGTGGTGATAAGTCCACGCTCCTCCAGCTGCCGGATGTACTTGCGGACAGTATTTTCACTCATGCGCACTGCTTCGCCGATGGTTCGGATGCTGGGCCAGCACTGATGCGTCTTGCGATTCTCACACCGTTTCAGGAAACTGTACACAGATAACTCTCCGGCGCTCAGGCCCAAGAGAAACACTTCGTTGGGCAGAGAGAAAAAATTTCCTCGTCCGCTGTGCTTGCTGTATCTCATGTGCCACCTCCTGTGTGCTCGTTCACCCACTGGATGAACTGCTCCTTGGGTACCACCATCTTGCTACCGATGCGCAGCACTGGGAAACCCGGTTCGTGCATGAGTTCGTAGCCGCTGGATGGTGACACGCCAAGGACTTTCGCCACTGTTTCTGAATTGAGAAACAGCGGCAGGTCATCGTAGGACTTGTATTCAGATTTTTTCAATCAGCATCCTCCTTTGAAATATCACGGACATCATCTGGGCGAACCAGCTGCAGGAACTCCTCCACGGAATTGACCACCCCGGCCTCCTTCAGCTGTTGATAACGGATCAGGTCACAGAGCGTTCGGAGATTGACCTCCGTACACTCCAGCAGCTTGTCCATGGCCACGATCTGCTGCGTTGTACTGAGTTCCGTGGGCTTGTCCGGATTTTGCAGATAGGTTCGCAGCGCATCCTCTTCCGGCATCTCTTCCCCCAGGACTGCCTGCATCTCCTGAAGGACGTAGTCCATAGTTTCCTTTTCTGCATTGGCAGTCAGTGCTTGCAGCAGCTGTTTTGAACTGTTTCCAAATACGTTCATGATCTTGTACTCCTCTGTAGGTTTCATTCAGAGCCGCCCGGCCACGGCCAGAGCCGGGGTTTCCGAGGTCCGGAAATTTTGCCCTCTACTTATCAGGACACTCACAGGCGGTTTGTAAACCAGAAAAACAAAAAATTGAGGGGCTCTGTCATTTGACAGAGCCCCTCAACTGTTCGTGGAGCTTTTTCAGCCGCTTTCCCCGCAAGGGGGACGCGATGGCTCTAAGCGGCATAGCCGCCAAGAGCCATCCAGTGATACTGCCGCCTTGGATACGCCGTAGATCGTCCCGATCTCCTCCATGATCAATCCCCTGCCATATCGGAGCTCTACAAGATCCCAGCCCCGGTCTCCCAGGCCATAGACGGCTTTCCGCAGAGTTTCAAGCTGGAGGTTCCGGAGTACAGTATCCTCCACGGGACGCCTGAC
>QAKM01000056.1 GCA_003343805.1 Bacillota bacterium
AGCGCGAACTGGCAGTTGCAGCCGCCCTCGATGCCGAGCTCGGTGATGATCTCGAGCGCGGCCGTCCTCAGCATCTGATAGTCCTTATCGGAGAGGGTCAAAGCGGGTGCGACGACGATGGAGTCGCCCGTGTGCACGCCGACGGGGTCGAAGTTCTCCATCGAGCAGACGGTGAGCACGTTGCCCGCGCTGTCGCGCAGCACCTCGAACTCGATCTCCTTCCAGCCGCCGATGTACTTTTCGATGAGCACCTGCGTGATGGGCGAGAGCATGAGGCCGTTGTGGGAGATGAGGCGGAGCTCTTCCTCGTCGTGCGCGACGCCGCCGCCCGCGCCGCCCAGCGTGAACGCGGGACGCACAATGACGGGATAACCGAGTTTTTCTGCGATCGCGACGCATTCGTCCACCGTATAGGCGATGTCGGACGGAACGACGGGCTGATGGATCTTTTCCATCGTCTCCTTGAAGAGTTCGCGGTCCTCCGCGCGGTCGATCGCATCGAGCTTGGTGCCGATGAGCTTGACGCCCCATTCATCGAGGAAGCCCGACTTTGCAAGCTTGCAGCCCATCGTAAGGCCGGTCTGGCCGCCGAGGGAGGCAAGGAGGGAGTCGGGGCGCTCCTTGATGATGATGCGCTTTAAGCTGTCCTCGGTGAGGGGTTCAAGGTAGATCTCGTCTGCGAGCATCTTGTCCGTCATGATGGTCGCAGGATTGGAGTTGCACAGGACGACGTTGACGCCCGCATCCTTCAGAACGCGGCACGCCTGCGCGCCCGCATAGTCAAATTCCGCCGCCTGACCGATGACGATGGGTCCCGATCCGATGACAAGTACCTTCTTGATGTCGCTTCTCTTAGGCATGGTGCGCCTCCTTGTTCATTTCGGCGAGGAACTCGTCGAAGAGGTAGTTCGCGTCGTGCGGGCCGCCGCACGCTTCGGGGTGGAACTGCACGGTGAAGGCGCGCAGCCCGGGATAATTGACGCCTTCGCAGGTGTTGTCGTTGGCGTTGACGAAGGTGACCTCCCCCACGCCCTTTAAAGAGTCGGAGACGACTTCATAGCCGTGGTTCTGCGAGGAGATGAACACCTTGCCCGTGGAGACCTGCCGCACGGGCTGGTTGGCGCCTCGGTGGCCGTACTTCATCTTGTGCGTCTTGCCGCCCATTGCGAGGGCAAAGAGCTGATGGCCGAGGCAGATGCCGAACACGGGAAGTTTGCCCGCGAACTTTTTGATCTCTTCGATGACGGCGGTGTTTTCCTTGGGGTCGCCGGGGCCGTTGGCGAGCATGATGCCGTCGGGACGGAGGGCAAGAGCCGCCTCCGCCGTCGTATCGGCGGGCACCTCGATGACATGGCAGCCGCGCTTTTTGAGCTCTTTGACGATGTTGCCCTTGGCACCGAAGTCATACAGGACGACGCGCTTGCCGTCCTCCGGGCCGCTCTCGCGGATCTCGTGTCCCGTGACGGACCTGACGGCATCCTTCACCTTGTAGCCCTTGAGAACGGAGAGATCTTTGAGGGGCTCGAAGGTGATGGCGGCAGGCATGACGCCCGCCTCGCGCACGATCTTGGTGAGTTCGCGCGTGTCGACGCCGTACACCGCGGGGATGTTCTGCGCCTTGAGGTAGTCCTCAAGCGTCCCCTTGCAGCGGAAGTTGGAGGGATCGTCACACTTCTCGCGCACGATGTAGGCCGTCACCCAGCACTTGCCGCTCTCGCAGTCCTCGGGGATCATGCCGTAGTTGCCGATGAGGGGGAAGGTCTGCGTGACGATCTGCCCGTAGTAGCTCGGGTCGGTGAGGGTCTCGATGTACCCCGTCATGCCCGTCGTAAAGACGAGCTCACCCACGACCTCGCGCTCGGCGCCGAAGGAATACCCTTCAAACACCTTTCCGTTTTCCAGCGTTACATATACTTTCTTATCCATGCGTATCTCCCGCTCATTTCATCAGTTTGCACATGACCGCCTTCTGTGCGTGCAGGCGGTTTTCCGCTTCGTCGAAAATTTCGTCGGCGTGCGCCTCAAAGACGTCTGCCGTGATCTCCTCCCCGCGGTGGGCGGGCAGGCAGTGGAGCACCATCGCCCCCTCGTTGGCCGCCTTCATCACCTCGGCGTTGACCTGATAGCCCTTGAACGCCTTCTCGCGCTTTTCTTTTTCGCCCTCCTGGCCCATGGACGCCCACACATCGGTGTAAATAACGTCCGCGCCGCGGGCTGCTTCGATGACATCCTCCGTCATCGTAAATTCGCCGTTCTCCTTTGCCCACTTCACAAGTTCCGCGTCGGGCTCATACCCCTTGGGGCAGGCGATGGAGAACGCCATGCCCGTCTTGACGGCGCCCACCATCAAAGAGTTCGCCATGTTGTTTCCGTCGCCCACGAAGCACATCTTGAGCCCCTTGAAGGAGCCCTTGCGCTCGCGGATGGTCATGAGGTCGGCAAGCACCTGGCAGGGATGGCAGTAGTCCGTGAGCCCGTTGATGACGGGGATGGAGCCGTATTTTGCAAAGTCCTCGACCTCCTTCTGCTCGAAGGTGCGGATCATGACGCCGTCGAGATAGCGCGAAAGGACGCGGGCAGTATCCTCGACGGGTTCGCCGCGGCCGATCTGCAGATCGTGGTTGGAGAGGAAGAGCCCGTAGCCGCCCAACTCGTAGATGCCCGTCTCGAAGGAGACGCGCGTGCGCGTGGAGGACTTCTGGAAGATCATGCCCAGCTTCTTGCCCTTGAGATAGGGATGAAAGATGCCGTTCTGACGCTCGTACTTGAGCTGGTCGGCAAGGTTTAAGATCGTGAGGATCTCCTCACGGGACAGATCGCCGAGTTTCAAAAGATGTTTCATTTTGCTAATACCTCTCGTAATATAGTCAGACCTTCGTCCATTTCCGTCTTGGTGATGTTGAGGGGAGGCACGAGGCGCACCTTTTCGTGTGCGGTGAGCACTAAAAGTCCCCTGTCAAGGCACTGTTTCGCAATTTCTTTGGCGGGCTTTTCCACTTCCAGCCCGATCATGAGCCCGAGCCCCGAAACACGCTTCACGCCGTCGAAGCCCCTGAGTTTTGCCCGCATATATTCGCTCTTGCCCTGCACTTCGAGGAGGAAGTCCTCGGTGAGGCGGCTCACGATGCTGACGGCGCCCGCGCAGCACACGGGATTGCCGCCGAAGGTGGAGCCGTGATCGCCGGGCTTAAGAGTGTGCTCCGTCTTTTCAAAGAAGAGGCACGCCCCGATGGGAAGCCCGCCGCCGAGGCCCTTGGCGGTCGTCATGATGTCGGGCAGGATGCCGTAGTGTTCATAGGCATAGAGCTTGCCCGTTCGGCCGTTGCCGCTCTGCACTTCGTCGCAGATGAGGAGGATGTCATGCTCGTCGCAGAAGGTACGGAGCGCACGCACGAAGCCTTTATCGAGCGCTTCGACGCCGCTTTCGCCCTGCACACACTCGATGATGACGGCGCAGGCGTTTTCGCTCTCCTTCTCGACCGCCTTCATGTTCGCATCGACGGAGACGACCTCCGGAACGAAGGGGCCGAAGTAGCGGTGGAACGCCTCCTGCCCCGTCGCGGTGAGGGTGAAGAGCGTCCTGCCGTGGAAGCTGCCGTTCAAAGAGATGATCTTCTTTCTTCCCTCGCCGTACTTCTCGAAGGAGTACTTGCGGGCAGCCTTCAAGGCGCACTCGTTGGCCTCCGCCCCCGAGTTCGCGAAAAAGACGCGCTTTGCCCCCGTGCGGAAGCATAGGAGCTCGGCAAGGTCGAGCTGCGGTTCGGAATAGTAGTAGTTGCTGACGTGCTGGATGCGCGAGAGCTGGCCGATGACGGCCTCCTTCCACTTTTCGTCGTTCGCGCCGAAGATGTTGACGGCGATGCCCGAACCGAAGTCGACGTAGCGCTTTCCCTCCGTATCATAGAGAGTCGCCCCTTCGCCGCGGTCGATGGCGACGGGGAAGCGCGAGAACGTTTCGGCCATGTACGTTTGATCCAATTCCTTTATCGTTGAAAGATCCATAGCGGTGTTGAGATGCAGGCGCGTCTGCGCGCAGCCTGAAATGATTTTGAAAAAGGCGATCGAACCCCGTGTTCAGTCGCCCTTTACAAACATGGTGCCCATGCCCTCGTCGGAGAGCAATTCGAGCAAAATGGAATGCTTGACCCGTCCGTCGGTGATGAACACGCGGTCCACGCCCCGGCGGATGGCCTCTTTACAGCAGTTGATCTTGGGGATCATGCCCCCGGAAATGACGCCCTCGTTGATGAGGGAGGGAATATCGGATACATAGACCTTGCGGATGAGGCTGTCCTCGTCCTCCTTGTTGCGAAGCAGCCCGCGGATATCCGTCATCAAAATGAGGCTCTCCGCCCCCAAAGCCCCCGCAATGGCAGAAGCGGCCGTATCGGCGTTGACGTTGTAGATGTGGCCCTCGTTGTCGTACCCGACGGTGGAAATGACGGGAAGATACCCGTTTGCAAGGGAATCGGTGATGACGCCCGTGTTGACGGAGACGATCTTGCCGACATAGCCGAGCTCGTCGCTCTCCTTTTCGCACAGGAGCATCCCGCCGTCGATGCCGCACATCCCGACGGACTTGGCGCCCAGCATCTGAAGGCGGTGCACGAGCTCTTTATTCACCTTGCCCGCGAGCACCATGCGCACGACTTCCGCCGTCTCTTCATCCGTATAGCGGAGGCCGTTCACAAAGCGGGACTCCACGCCCATTCTTCTGAGCGTTTCAGAGATCTCCGGCCCCCCGCCGTGCACGAGCACGACGTTGATGCCGACAAAGCGCAGAAGCGTCAGATCGCGCATGACCGACTTTTTGAGTTCCTCGCTGATCATGGCGTTGCCGCCGTACTTGATGACAAGGACCTTATTCTGGTATTTTTCGATGTAGGGCATCGCCTCTAAGAGGAACTCTGCCTGTACTTCCTTCTGCGTCACGTTCTGTAATCTCCGTTGATCTTGACGTAGTCATAGGTGAGGTCGCAGCCCCAGGCCGTTGCCTCGAAATCGCCGCCGTTCAGGTCGACATCGATGACGATCTCCTTTTCGGAGAGCACGCGCTTTGCAAAGTCTTCCGAGAAGGGAAGAGCGCTGCCCTGCTTGTAGGCGGGAAGGGTGCCGGCTTCCGAGCGGAAGTCAACGTCGATCTTCATGGGATCGAGATCTGCCCCCGCATAGCCGAGGGCGCACATCACGCGGCCGCCGTTGGCATCCGCGCCGAAGATCATCGCCTTGACAAGATTGGAATTGACGACGGACTTGGCAGCGAGCCGCGCGTCCTCTTTGGTCTTGGCTCCGCGCACGCGGCATTCGATGAGGCGGGTCGCCCCTTCGCCGTCCGAAGCGAGCTTTTTGCACATCTCGGTGGTGACGGTATGGAGCGCCTTGCAGAAGAGACCGAAGTCCTCCCCTTCCGCATCGATCACGGGATTGCCCGCAAGTCCGGAGGCGAGGATGCACAGCGTATCGTTGGTGGAGGTATCACGGTCGACGGAGAGCATATTGAGGGAGTCCTTCACGTCCTCCGAGATCGCCTTTTGCAGCATCTCGTGCGTGATGGCGGCATCCGTCGTGAGGAACATGAGCATGGTCGCCATGTTGGGGCAGATCATCCCGACGCCCTTGCAGATGACGCCGAGCTTGACCTCTTTGCCGCCGAGCGTGAAGGAGACGGCCGCCTCCTTTTTGACGGTGTCCGTCGTCATGATGGCCTCAGCCGCAAACGAGCTGTGCGCTTCGTCGGAGGCAAGCCCCTTTACAAGCTCTTCCATGCCGCCCGCGATGGGATCGATCTTGAGCTCCTGTCCGATGACGCCCGTGGAGGCGACGACGACGTCGCCTGCGGGGATGCCCGTGTACTCTTCGACGAGGGAGCACATCTTCTCGGCGATCTCCACACCGTTTGCATTGCAGGTATTGGCGTTGCCGCTGTTGACGATGACCGCCCGCGCATAGCCGTCCTTGACGTGCTCTTTCGTCACGAGGATGGGCGCGCCCTTGACGAGGTTCTGCGTATAGACGCACGCCGCCGTGCAGCGCACCTCGCTCGTGATGAGGGCAAGGTCCTTCTTGATCTTATTCTTGCGGATGCCGCAGTGAACGCCGTTCGCCGCGAATCCCTTGGGTGCACACACGCCGCCCGAAATAAATTGCAACATGGTAATTCTCCGAGGACAGCCGAACAGGGCCCGAAACGACCCTGATCCTGCTTATCCTATCTATTTTATCATAAAAGTTGTGCTTCGTCAAGCGAAGTCGGGGCTTCGCACTATCTCGGCGGAAAGATTTTGGGATGATCTGCCGCGAAGAGGAGGAAGCAATACCGAACGTATTGCGAAGACGATGAACGGCAGAGCGCTCAAAAGATGACGCCGTTTATAAAGAAACGCCTTCGTCCAGCCCCAAGGCAATGTTCATATTCTGAACGGCGGCACCCGAGGCGCCCTTGCCCAGATTATCGAGCCGCGCCGAGAGCAGGATCTGCTCGTCGTTGCCGTTCACGAACACCTGAAGAAGGTTGGTGCCCTCGAGCGTGTTGGCAGCGAGGAAGCCCGACTCCTCCTTGGCGACCTGTACGAAGCGGCAGCCCGCGTAGTGTTCGGAAAACACCTCTTCGAGCTCCCCCACCGTGAGCTGCTTTTGCAGCATCGAACGGTAGAGCGGGACGTGGACCGTCATGCCGCAAGGGAAGTCGCAGATGTACGGCGTAAAGACGGGCGGATGCGCAAGCGAGCAGACTTTCTGCATCTCTGGAAGGTGCTTGTGTTTGAGCCCGAGCGCATAGAGGCGGGGCGAATCGAGCGCAGGATCCCTTTCTTCCGCCTCGTACTGGGCGATGCCCTTCTTGCCCGCGCCCGTGTAGCCGCTGACCGCGTGGCAGACGAAGGGATAGTCCTTCGCCGCGATGCCGTGCGCGATGAGCGGATAGACGAGGGAGATGAAGCCGCTCGCATAACAGCCGGGGTTGGCGATGCGCTTGGAGCCTGCAATGGCGGCGCGATGAGAAGGAGAGAGCTCGGGGAAGCCGTACGCCCAGCCCTCTGCCGTGCGGTGCGCCGTCGAGGCGTCGATGACGACCGCCTTCGATCCTTCCGCAAGTACCGCCGCTTCCTTCGCCGCGTCGTCGGGCAGGCACAGAAAGACGGCATCCGCCGCGTGGATCGCTTCTTTGCGGGAGGCGGGATCCTTGCGGTGCGCCTCGTCGAGCGTGATGAGCTCGACGTCCCCGCGCGCCTGCATCCGTTCCACGATCTTAAGGCCCGTGGTCCCAGCACCGCCGTCGATGAATACCCTGATCATTTTCCGAGCTTCTTGTCGAGCATTGCCTTGACCTTGAGGGGCAGGCCGAAGAGGTTGATGAAGCCCTCGGAATCCTTCTGGGAGTAGGCGCCGCCGTCGTCGTCGAAGGTCGCGATGTCCTCGCTGTACAGCGAATAAGGGGAGGTAATGCCCGCACTCGTGACGTTGCCCTTGTAGATGCGGAGCTTGACGTCACCCGTGACCGTCTCCTGCGTCTTGGAAACGAACGCGGAGAGCGCTTCGCGCAAGGGGGTGAACCACTGGCCGTCGTACACCATCTCGCCGAACTTGACGGCGACGAGCTGCTTGTAGTGCTGGGTCGCCTTGTCGAGCGTGATGGTCTCGAGGAGGCGGTGCGCTTCATAGAGGATGGTGCCGCCGGGCGTCTCGTACACGCCGCGCGACTTCATGCCCACAAGGCGGTTTTCGACAAGGTCGGCAAGTCCCACGCCGTTTTCGCCGCCGATCTTGTTGAGCGTTTCGATGAGGGAAACGGAGTCGATCTCCTCGCCGTTGAGCGCCGTGGGGATGCCCTTTTCAAAGTGCAGGGTGATGTAGGTGGGCTTATCGGGCGCCTTTAAGGGAGAGACGCCGAGTTCGAGGAAGCCCTCTTTTTCATACTGCGGCTCGTTCGCGGGATCCTCGAGGTCGAGGCCCTCGTGCGAGAGGTGCCACAGGTTCTTATCCTTGGAATAGTTGGTCTCGCGGTTGATCTTGAGGGGGATGTTGTGCGCTTCGGCGTACTCGATCTCCTCTTCGCGGCTCTTGATGTTCCAGATACGCCAGGGGGCGATGATGGTCATTTCGGGCGCGAACGCCTTGATGGTGAGCTCGAAGCGCACCTGGTCGTTGCCCTTGCCCGTGCAGCCGTGGCAGATGGCGTCTGCCCCTTCCTTCTTGGCGATGTCGACGATCGCCTTGGCGATGACGGGACGCGCGAACGACGTGCCGAGAAGATACTTGTCCTCATACACCGCGCCCGCCTGCATGGTGGGGAAGATGTAGTTTTCGACGAAGTCCTTTTTGAGGTCGAGGACGTAGAGCTTGGAAGCGCCCGTCTTCTTTGCCTTCTCTTCGAGGCCGTCGAGCTCGGTGCCCTGCCCGACGTCGCCCGAGACCGCGATGACCTCGCAGCCGTCGTAATTTTCCTTGAGCCAGGGGATGATGATGGAGGTATCGAGCCCGCCCGAGTATGCGAGCACGACTTTTTTGATCTGCTTTGCCATGATGAATGACCTTCCTTTGCGATTTTTCTTTCAGATTTCCCGCATATTATAAACACAAAAGAGATGCAAGTCAAGCGTTTTGCACCTCTTTTTCTGCATATTTTACTTTTATTTTTGCCTAATTTTGCATATTGAACTGTCTATATGCAAATATTCGCGCATAAATGTATATTATCCGGACGACTCGGGAGAGCCGGAGGCAAAACGGGCGATATCGGAGAGGGTAAACTGCCCGTCCGAGTACGAGGAGAGAGGCGCGTGCTTGTAGAAGATGAAGCTGTCGCGCGAGTCCTGCGTCTCGAACACCGCCACAAAGCGGTTTTTGTACTCCCTGACCCCCACACAGCCCATGCGGACGTCGTAGGTATAGGTCTTGCGCGGCGTGTGGAGGTGAACGACGAGGTCGGTCGTCTCGATGCCGAGCACCGTGCCCAGCGTGACGCGGGAGGTGTAGAAGCCATACGAGATGAAGTAGCCGATGAGCAGTACCGCCGCCACGGAGAAGAACACGGGCTTGCCCACCGCGCTGCCGTTGAAGGCGAACACGAGCAGCACCATGAAGGCGACGATGAAGAGTGCGCTGAAGAGCGTATAGGCCGCCTTGATGCGGCGGACGTACTTGACGGGGCCGTCCTTATAGAAAAAAGGCTGTTGTTTTTTCATATGAAATCTCCGGTCAGACATATGCCGCAACCGTTTCCGGGCGGCGCGTTCACACCTGTTTTGGCGCGAAGGTGAGTTCCGCCTGCGTGAGCGTCTCCTCCCCCATCCTCACTTCGGCGAGGAGCTTCTCCCCCCTGTCCTCGGCAAAGAGCGAAAGTTCGCTCCCCTCCTTCGCCTGTCTGGCATAGGAGATGTGGAAGGTCTTTAACGTGCGGCCCTCGAGTGCCTGCATGGGCAGGCAGTCCAAAAAGAGATCGGCATAGCGCGTGTTGTTGACGTGGAGGTAGTGATCGCACAGGCTCTGGCGGGCGGTCATGCGGTAGACCTCGGCGGGCTGCTCCATGCGCGGCACCTTCCAGTTGGGCACCGTGATGCTCTTTTCGGGATTGTAGGGGCAGTTACGGTCAGCCTCCCCCAACGCCTCCCCTGTGAGCAGAGAGAAGGAGGCAAGATCGACGAGGCACCAGCGGGATGCCGCCGCCGCGACAGGGGTGCCGTCGCCGCCCAGAACGCGGTAGTCGCGCTCGAAAAAGACGTGGCGGGGCGGGAGCGGCCAGGTCTCCACGGTCAGCGTCTCGCCAAAGGAGGGCTGACGAAAGATCTCGCCATAGGTATTGACGACGAGGAAACCGAAGTTGTGCGGCTTTAAGTCCTCGTAGCCGAAACCGAGCTCGTCCGCGCTGCCCGTCGCAGACTCCTGGATGATCGCGAGCAGGGAGGACAGGGATAGCTCGTCCTTGAAATCAAAATCGGTGTAGCGCAGCGGGAACCGCTGCCGGTAGCAATAGGCACTCATGCGTTTATTATAGCACTTCGGCCGCGAAGCGTCAATCTTTTGCGGGGAAGAGGCGCACTTTTCCCCTCCCCTCACGTCGCGGAGGAGAGATAGGTGAGTGCGCCCGCGAGGATGGCGGAGGCGAGCTTTTCGCGGTACTCGTGCGTGACGAGCAGCTCCTCGTCCGCGGGATTGGACAAAAAGCCGCACTCCACGATGGCGGAGGGACAGTCGCAGCAGTTGAGGATGAAGTAATCGCCCGCGACGGGAGAGGTCTTTTTGACGCACTCGGGCATTGCATTGAGCGCCGACTGAAGGGCGCAGGCGAGCTCCTTGGAGGAAGAAAGCCCGAGGCGGTAAAACGCCTGTGCGCCCCGCCGCGCCGAGGAGGAAAAGGCGTTCATGTGGATGGAGAGGACGAGCACGGGCGAAGCCTTTTGGATGATCTCGGCCCGCTTTGCCATGTCGCGCTTCTTGTGTCCCGGCGCGGTGGTGCCGTAGAGGCCCGCTTCGCTCCGCCGCGTGAGCACCGTCTCGAAGCCCGCTCCCTCGAACTTCTCCTGCAGGATGCGCACGACGGCGAGGTTGAGATCGCTCTCCCTGACGCCCGTGAGCGCACCCGTGACACCCGCGTCGATGCCGCCGTGGCCCGCATCGAGGACGACGACGGGACGGCTCGCCCCCGATGCCGTGCGGCTGAGCGCAAAGAAGCAGGTGCCGAAGGCAAACAGCACCAGAAGGACGACCCCGAGCGCGGAGAGCGCCACGCGATGACGGTAGAAGAACCTCATACCGCTATTGTATGGGGGAACGCGGAAAGATATGCGGGAGGAAAAGTGCGGCGTCCGATGTACGGGCCGCCCCGCCGCGGCAAAAGCCGCGGCGGGGCGGCAAGAAACGGGCGCCCGCGGCTTCTGCCGCGGGCGCCCCGCACGATGCGTTGTTATTCGTTCGCCTTCAGGCTCTCGTTCATGTCGATGCCAACGATCTTGCGCCGCAAAATGAGCGTGACGAGCGCCGTGAAGAGGAGCACGATGACCGCCGCCACCGGCCAGACGAACCAGGAGACGCCCGCAAGCGAGCCGATGTTGATGACCTTGAAGAGGATGATGATGAGGAAGATGCCCATCGGGAAGCCGAAGAGGATGCCCACGATCGTGTTGATGTACACCTCGCGGTAGATATAGCCCGCCACCTCGCGGTCATAATAGCCCAGCACCATGAGCGTTGCGATCTCGCGGTTGCGTTCGCTGATGTTGATGTTGGTGAGCGTATAGATGACCACCATCGTCAGAAGCCCCGCAAAGATGACGATGACCGCCGCAAGGCCGATGAGCGCCGCCGAACCGAATCCCTCATGGAAGAGGCACAGATCGAGGAGCGCCAGCCCCGCAAGGGCGATGCCCATCGAGCACGCCACCGAGATGACCGTCATGGAAAAGCGGTAATGATAGCGCAGGACATTGCGCATCGTCGATTTGTATTTGAAGGAGAGGCGGTTCCAGAGGATGGGGATGCGCTCCAGGAACACCTTTCTGCCCGCCTTGGGCGGCTTGGCGCGCAGCAGATCCGCCGGCTTTTCGCGCACCATCCTTCCGCCGGCGATGAGCGTCGCCGTGAGCGTCGCGATGACGATGCAGGAGAAGGTGATGAGGAAATAGAGCGAGGTCGCCACGCTCGTCATGGGCGGCATCACATAGTTGTAGTTGAACACATAGTAGACGAACGCCGTCAGGCCCACGCCCACGAAGTAGGCGCCCGTACCGCCGATGCCTGTGCCGATCGCCGCGAACAGGAGGTATTTGAAGAGGATGGCAAAGCCCCCGTAGCCGAGCGTCCGCAGGCACGCGATCTGCGGCCGCTCCTCCTCCATGAGTCGGGTCATGTTGGAGAGCACAACGAGCGCCGTCACGAAGATGAACGCCACCATGAGGACGGCGCTGATGGCCGTCACCTTGCCCGCGTAGGAGTGCAGCGAGTTGATCGAAAAATTCTCCTTGAGGGAGATGAACTCGATGTCGTCGCCGAGGAGATCGTAGAGCGCCTCCTTCTCCGCTTCGACGAGTTCCTCATAGCCTCCCCCGTACGGCTCGAAGAGGCCGCGCTCGGGAAAGGCGATGTAAAGATCGCCGAGCGGTACGAGCTTTTCGTCATAGTCCATGCCGGCGAGCGAGAGCATGAGCTTGATGACGTTCTCCTCAAAGCCCTGCCCTTCCAGCACCTCGCCGAAGGTGGGCACGATGTCATAGGAAAAGTAGAGCGCCGTCGAGATGGTGTTGAGCGAGGAGAGCGCGTTGGCGACGTCGGGGATCTCCGCTCCCTCCTCCTGGATGTAGCTGGGTTCGCCCTCCACGCCGAAGATGATGGGGCTTAAAAGCGTTCCCGCGGACGTCACCTCCACCGAGCCGACGTAGCCGAGGAAGGTCTCCGTCAGCCCCGTGATCGCGCTGCCGCCCTGTTCGGCGAGCTGCTCCATAATGTCCTTGAAGTCGAGCGTGAAGGAAGTCCCCTCCTCCACCGTCTGCAGCGTCTTGCTCGATTCGACGTGCAGCGAGAGAAATTCGCTCTCTTTGTCAAGCGCGGAGAAGTCCTTGCCCGAGCGCGCCCACGGCACGTTGACGGTGGGGATCTCCTCCAGAAAGTAGAGGCGCACCGTGCGCTCGCTGCCGCCGATCGAAACGGTGACGTCGAGCGAGTTGCCCGTATTGACGTTCTCTTTTCCGTAGCGGGCGCGGACAGCGGCGATCTGTTCCTCCGTAAAGCCCGTCTGCGCCGTGCTCTTGACGATGAGATCGGAGATGTTCTGATCGCGGTAAGATTCCGCAAGGGAGCGCTCGATGACCTCGCCCGAAGAGCCCACGCCCGAGATGAGCCCCACACTGACCACCACGATGAAGATGATGGATAAAAAGCGCATCAGATGCTTTTGGAACATCCGGATGAGCGTCTTTAAATACGTCCTCATATCACCACTCGATCTCCTCGACGGACGTGGGATGTGCGTTCACATCGATGTGCTCGATGCGGCCGCTCTTGATGTAGATGACGCGGTCGGCCATCTCCTTGAGCGCCGCGTTGTGCGTGACGACCACGACGAGCTTTCTCCGCTCGCGGGCGACGTCGTAGAGCACCTTTAAAATGCGTTTGCCCGTCATATAGTCGAGCGCGCCCGTCGGCTCGTCGCAGAGGAGCAGACGGGGATTTTTGGCGATGGCGCGCGCGATGGAGACGCGCTGCTGCTCGCCGCCCGAGAGCTGGGCGGGGAAGTTGTTCATGCGCTCCCCGAGCCCCACTTCCCGGAGCGTTTCGGCGGGATCGAGATGATCCCTGCAGATCTCCACGGCGATCTCGACGTTTTCGAGCGCGGTCAGATTGGGCATGAGGTTGTAGAACTGAAAGACAAAGCCCACGTCCTCGCGGCGGTAGCGGCAGAGGCCCTTCTTGTCGAGCCCGGTGACTTCGCGGTCGCCGAGGACGATTTTGCCCTCCGTGGCGTCGTCCATGCCGCCGAGGAGGTTCAAAAGCGTCGTCTTGCCCGCGCCGGAACTGCCCAGAACGACGACAAATTCGCCGTCGTTGAGGGAAAACGTGACATCCTTTAACGCCTGCACATCGACCGAACCGGAATGATAGGTCTTGCCGACCCCATCCAGCGTGAGAAAACTCATAACGCGGACCTCCTGCGGGCCGCCCTTGCGCCCGCAACCATCGCTTCGGGCGGCGTTCCCGCACGCCCGCATCCTTTCATTTTATATTATACCACGGGAGTATATCAAATGCGTTGAATTATTGTGAAAGAATTGTGAAAATCCCCGCGGAACACATCCGCGGGGATCCCCCTCCCTCCTCGGGAGATTCAGTTGATGCCTTCGTTGAGCTTTGCAAGAAGGGCGTCGAGATCCTCACCGTGAACGGCGACGGCCTCGGCGACCGTCTCCCCGTGCGCCAACGCACAGCCGAAGCAGTGCATCCCCGCCGAAAGCAGGATCTCGGGGGCATCGGGATTGAGCTCGAGCACTTCGGAAATGAGCGTATCCGCCGTGATTTTCGCCATGATCGTACTCCTTTGATTTCTTGTATGTTTATTATACCACAGGAGCCGCGGTTTTACAACTCATTTTTGCGATTTTTCGCTCAAAGGCTCAACAGGTAATAAACAAGCCCCACTGCGGCGCCCGCCGAGACCCCGAACACCAGGATGGGCCCCGCGACGAGGAACATCTTGGCCGCCATGCCGTAGACGTAGCCCTCCGTCTTGAACTCGATGGCGGGAGAAGCGACGGAATTGGCAAAGCCCGTGATGGGAACGATGCTCCCCGCGCCCGCCTGTTTCCCGATGCGGTCGTACACGCCGAGGCCCGTTAGAAGCGTCCCCAGAAAGATGAGGAGGACGGAGACCGTTCCCGCAAGCACATCGCCCGTAAGCCCCGCGATCTCGAGGAGAAAGCGGAAGAACTGCCCGATGCAGCAGATGAAGCCGCCCACGAGGAACGCCCTGCCGCACGTTGCAAAGTGCTTGGTGGGCGGAGCGAAGGAATTGACGTACTTCAGATAGTTCCGGTTGCGCCGTGCGATCTCCTTCTCCGTCATCGCCTCTCCCCGGGGAGCGCCGTGCGCCCCTCCTCCCGCCCGAAGGCGGGGATGCAGCTCTCCCGCTCCTCCCGTGTCCTGCCGGGAACTTGCTCTTTTCTTGCCTTCATACCCCTAATTTGGGACAGTTTGCGCTCCTTCATACCTGCCGGCGCAAAATCCTGCCGTCAGATGTAGGATGCGAGCAGATCGTAGAGCGTTGCGTAGTACTCCCCGAGATAGCTCCGCGCGAGCGTGTCCATCGCATAAGCCTCGAGGCGCGCTTCGGCATCCGAGGTGATCTCCATGTAGTAGGAACGCACGACGAGGAAGCGCTGCGACGCCGAGAGGTTGTAGTTGGGGTTCTCGGGATAGCGGTACGGCCCGTCCTCGTTGCCGTCGCCCGCGTCGAGGTCGTAGGCGATCTGATAGAGAAGATCGTCCTTGACCGCCGCCACTTTGGCGGCAGCCTCCTCGTCGATGGCCTCCGCGCGGTCGTCGTAGTAGCTCGAGCGCGCCGTGCCGTTCGTGAGCAGCCGGCGGAAGATCTCCCCCTTCTGCTCCTCCGCTTCGGCGAGGATGTCGTTCTTCTCCGTCTGGGCGGCGCGTACCATCGCCATCTGCACCGCGTTGAGGTCGGCAAACTGCTCGTCCGTCAGATCGATGATGTCGATGATCATGGCCTCCCCTCCCGCAGGCTCAGAAGAATGCCCGCGATCTTCGCCCCGGCGCTGTCAGAGCGCAGCTTCAGCGAAAAACTGCTGCCGCGGAGCGGGGGCGAAAAGCGCAGTTCCTCCCCGGCTCGCCCGCGGACAAAGCGGGGAAGCCCCCGCTGCGGACGGGCCTCGATGCGGAAGTTCCCCTCTCCCTCCACCCGGACGGCGTCCAGATAGCGCGCCTCCGAGAGGCCGAAGTCGGAGAGCGGAAGTTCCAGAACGGCCGCGCGCTCCCCCGCCGCTCCGCGGTCGAGGGCGTACCGTCTGCCGCCCTGCAGGAAGCAAAGTTCCTGTCCGCCCGCAAGGCTCTCGGCCTCCAGCCGCAGGAAGTACGCGCGTTCCTCTCCGAGGAAGAGGAGGCACTTTTCGCCCGAAACGAGGGTGACGGCGGCGAAATATTCCTCCCCCACGGCAGCCGAAAGCACACCCGCTGCAAAGTCGATGCGCTCCGCGCCGCACCCCTCGGCGGGAGAGACCGCACTCCCCTTGAGCGAGAAGAACCCTTCCTCCGTGCAGAAGAGGACGCGGCTCCCGCAGGCGGCGACGGAGGAAGGGATGAGCTTCCCGCAGGCATAGGGGATCTCCTCTGCCTCAAAGTCGAGGAAGTCGCCGGGCGCCGCAAGCGCCGTGATGCCGCGCTCGCGGAAGAGCAGCAGCCTGCCGCGGTACGGGACGAGCGTTCCGATGTTCCCGCCCGCCGAGGGAAGGACGATGCTTCCCGCCCCGTCCGCCCTCCTCTCCCAATCGGAGGGAGCAAGCGGCGCGGAATAGGAGAGCGTCTCCCCCGACGCGACGAACAGCCGCTCCCCGAAGAAGGCCGCAGCCACGCCGCCGGGAGCGCCCAGGATCTTCTCCGCGCCCTCCGCCCCGAGCACATACAGCCCGGAGGAAGTGAGGGCGTAATATTCCCGTTCCGTCTCCCCCGAAAAGGAGAGCACCGCAAGGGGCGCCGAAGAGAGCGCAAAGACGTCCTCTCCCCGCTGCAGGGAGGTGTCGATCCGGACAAAGAGCGTGCCGTCCTCCGCCCGGAAGAGCGCCTCTCCCCCGGGGAGCTCCTCGAGGAGCTTCTTCCCGCCCGCGGCGACGAGAACGTTCCCGTGCTCGGCAAGGCCCAGCCCGAATGCCGCCGTCCGGCCGCTCTTTTCGCGGAAGAGGGAGGGCTTCACGCGCACGCGCCTGCGGGTGAGAGCGGGAAATACAAGCGACTCTGCCGTCATACCCACCTCCTCGGACGCACGGAGAGGGCACGGCGGGGAAGATCGGCAGCGCGCACGGCGGCGCGGTAGCGGCTGTCCCAGAGCTTTGCCTCCTCGAACATCCCGCGGGAGAGACAGAACTCCCGCGCGACGCCGAAGGAGAGAAGGCGCGCCGAGACGGGACCGCCGAACTCCCCCTCGTCCCCCGGCTCCTTGGGTTCGGGAGAATAGCAATAGCGCACGCATACCCTCCCGCTCCCCGCCGTGGGCAGAAAGAGCCCCTCCTTGCGCGGTTCAAAGGCGATCTCCCGCCCCGCACGGAGCACGGCACGCACGCCGGCGGGGGCATGGGAAAAGCGGCTCCACGGGATGAGGTGGTCCTCGGCTGCAAGCTCCTCCTCCGCACGGACGGGGATGTAATCGAGCGCAAGCTCGTTCTCCGTCAGGTTATAGCAGCGAAGAAGGGATGCAAGCTCCCCCGAGAGCGTGCGCTTGCCGTCGTACTCTTCGAGTTCCTTTAAAAGGTCGGGCCGTTGAAGATGCTCTGCGGCAAGCGCCAAAACTTCTTTTACCGTCATCTCCGCCTCCTCTCTTTACTCGGTGATGCCCGTCAGCATCCCCTGCCCCACGGGGCGGTAGCACATGAGCTCGGCATACTTGACGAGCGTCGCCGTATAGACGGGCTTGCCGGGGATCTGCTTTAAGATCTTGCCGTCCTCGCCCTCCAGCCACTGCCAGTCGCAGAGCTGATGGAGGCCGAAGTCATTGGTGTTGAGAAGGTACATCGTCCCCGAAGGGCAGAAGCGGTCGGCGACCACGGGGATGCCGTTGAAAGAGAGCGCACGGTAGCCGCCCGCAAGGTCGACGGAATCCGTCTTGCGGTAGGCGGAGAGCTCCGAGATGAGCTTGCGCCTTACCCCGCGCGAGCAGACGATGAAGTTGACCTTGCCGCCGCCGTATTCCTCGACGCCGTCGATGGCCTCCTGCAGCGCCTCCTCGCTCATGGCGCCGAAGCTCGACTTCGTATAGGGCGTGAGCCAGCTCTTGCCCGTACGCTCGATGCCGTAGAGCTCATCCGCCTCGAAGATGGCCTTGAGGCCGGTGATCTCGAGGTCCTTGGAATTCTGAAGATAGATGACGTCGTTGTTTGCCGCGCCCGAGACCGTCCCCTCGAAGGCGATCTTGTTCGCCGCACGGTCCACGGAGGCGATGACGGCGCCCGCCGTGTCGCGCGTATCCCCGGTGTAGATGTCCACCACCATGCCCTCGGCAAGGTTGATCGTGGAATCGACGGTGTACTCGGTATCCCCCGAGGAGGGCACCGCCGTGATCTTGGCGAGCGCGCCCGTGCCGTCGCCGAAGAGCATACGCGAGAAGTTGAAGGCACTCGAACGGACGAGGCTCGCCATCTCGTCGTTGAGCAGATCGACGAAGGCGCCGTCGTTGCTCTCGGAAGCGCGGATGGCCTTATCGCTGATCTCGATGGTGCCGTAGAGGTTCTTGAGGGGCGCGACGAACTGGGCATAGCCCGTCGAGAGCGCCTTGGGGAGCTCGCCGTCCTCCGTCCCGGCGCCCACGCCGCCGCTGACGCCGAAGCGCACCGCCTTTCTCACATCCCTGCCCCACACGTCGGAGGTCGTCTTTCTGATCTCCGCAAGGAGGGGGTTTGCCGTCTTGTCGAGCTGTTCGCTCACCGCATTGAGGTAATAGGACTTCAATACGCTGTCTGCCGTCTGAGTCGTGATCATACTGTTTCTCCTTTTTGTCTGGATCTGAGGTAGCCGAGCGCCAGCCTGCCCGCCTCCTCGAAATTGTTCGGCCGCACCGCGGGAGCCGTAACCCCCGCGCCCTTGTGCGTCATCAGCGGCACGCGGAAGGAATACTCACAGCTCTGCTCCCCGGAAAGAGGCCCGGGCTTTTCCGCCCCTTCCTCTGCCCCGGGCACGTTCATGACCGTGTCGCTGCAAGTTTTCTCCGCGCCGCTGTCGGCGCCGTTCCCCTGTTTCCCGGGCGAGGGCCGCTCTTCTGCCGTTCCCTGCAGAGGGGCCGCCTTTTTCGCCTGTTCGAGCGCCCGAAGCCGCTGGCTGCGGCGGGTAAATTCTGCTTCGAGCGCCTCATAAGCCTGTACGAGGGCAGCGACGGAACGGAATTTTGCAGGCAGTGCGGCCTGAGACGGCTGCGTCTCGGCGACCTGCTCTTCGGTGGCTTGCACCGATGCGGGCGCGGCCTCTTCCGACGCCGCCTCTGCCTTTGCTTGCGCCGCGACCTGCTCTTCGGCGGCCTGAACGGCCGCTCTCTCTTCCGTCGTCATCGTGTTCTCCTCTTTCATGGTTTCCTCCTAAAGATCGTTATTTTACTTCTGCCCGTCCATACTCCGGTTTCCCGGGAGAAGGAACGGGTCATTTTCCCTGCAATTCTCTGTGGGCGGCGATATGCGCGGCGATGCGCTCCTTCACCGCCCCGTCGTTCTCCCCGCCCGACAGGAGCGCACGGGTGTGTTCGCGGATGTGCAGAGGATGATCGTCGTACGCCTCGGGCAGGACGGTCTGTTCGCGAAGGACGATGTTCTCCCGCTCCGCCTTGCGCAGATGGAGATGGGTGATGTCCCGTGCGTTCTCGAAGGAGCCGTAGCCGAAGGCATCGAGGATCTTGTTGCGCGTCTCGTCCGACAAGTTTCCCGCGCCGTCCTGCAAAAGCCCCGCGCGGAAGAGGGAGAGGATCTCCTCCTTGACCTCGGCGGGCGTGCGGTCGTACTCCGTCAGAAATTCCACGTCGTCCGCCGAGATATCGCTGCGGTCGAAGTAGTAAAGCTCGGTCTCGCCGCCCTCCCCCGTCATGCGCAAAAGGCGTCTGCCCGTCGCGAACTGCTTGTAAAGGTGCAGGATCTGCTTCCCCGCCGCCCGGACGGCGCGCTCCACGCTCTCGGCACTCGTCTGCATCCGGTTGGTGTCCTGTTCGAGAAGGAGCTGCAGCCCCGAAGCCGACGTCACGCGGTAGGACGAGGAGGACGAGCGGGAGAGCTCGCTCACGCCCGAGACGAGGATGAACTCGTTGGCAAGGCGTTCCTCTTCCTCGCGGAAGTCGGAGGGAAGGGAGCCGAAGTCCAGGAAGTGCGGCTCGTTCGCACCCTGCCGGTAGACGAGCACCCTGCCCGGTGCGAGGCCCTCCTCCGCGAGCTCCTCGGCATCCAGCGAACCGTCCTCCACGGCGAGCACGCCCATCGAGAGACGGTTTAAAAATTCATGCTTGCGGTTGCGCACGGCGTTGTAGGCGCGCTGCAGCGGCACCATGCGGTCAACGATGCTCACGCCGTAGAAGCTCCCCGGGAGCTCGGTGCACGTCTGCCGCACGAAGGGAAAGGTGCGCTCTCCCCGCTCGCCGTTCTCGTAGGGGAGCGGCCCTTCATAGAGGAGCACGCCGCCCGCCGCGATCTCGAGCCTGCCCTCGGGATGCGCACGGTCGGGGCGGGTGTAGCGCTCGATGACGATCTCCGCGTCCTCCAGCACCGTCGGGCCCATGCCCGCCGCACAGGGAGCCGCGGCAAAGCCGTCCACCCGGCGGCCCGCAAGCTCGACGCCGTAGCGCTCGCGGATCTCCGAAACGGGCATCGCCTTGGCGTGGATGAGGCTGCGCACCTCCTCCAGGCTCTCCGCCGTCAAAGAGTCGGGATACACCTCGAAGGGCGAGAGCGCCGCGATGTTCACGTCGCCCTCACGAAGAGGCCGATCGCCCGCCGCACCGATGAGACGCCCCTCGTCAAAGTTCCATACGATCTTGTAAAAGGCGGTGCCGCACACCTCCGACCACAGCGTCGCCCGCGCGATGACGCGGTCGAGATCGACGCGCCCCTTGACCGCCTTTAAGATGTTGGAACAGAGGCGCGCCGTCTTCAAGTCCTCGGGGCTGTCCGAAAAGGCGCGCACGGTGAGTGCGGGCCGCACCTTGGAAAGCCGGGCAAGGCGGGCATCGACGGTGGGCGCGATGTGGTTATAGCACCCGCGCGACTGCCAGAAGTAAGCCGCCCCCTCGTCCTCGATCTCCCCGAGCGGCGAAATGTCGCAGTATTGCTCGCCGCGCACAAAGTTCATGTCGATCTGCCAGCCGCGTTCGAGGAGCTTGCGCTCCTCCTGCCGCCGCAGAAAGTCCGCGGTGATGTCGCGGGCGAGCGCCTCCCGACGCGCCGCTTCCATCCGCTCCCGCGTTCTCAGTTCTTCATCCTTCATCCTTTTCCTCCTTCAAGCGGGCCAAAAGGCGCTGCTTCTCCGCTTCCAATTCCCGGTCGCTCATCCCTGCAAAGTCCTGCCCCTCCATCAGAAGGCGCGCGGCCTTGAGATCGGGCGGGATGTCCTTTCTCGTCTCCCGCCGCTTGACGAGCGTCAGTTCTCCGTCCGTCACGCCGTATTCCTCCGTCACTTCCTCGACGGAACAGCCCAGCGCGACCTTTAAAATGGCATTCCTTACTTCTTCATCCAAAAACGTTACCCCCAATATGCGTTTTCACTGAAAGCGCGGATGTCTTTTGACCACTTACTTCAACCGCGGCTTTCTCCGAAGGGCGCGCAGGAGCCGCTCCTTTTTCGCCGCAAATCTTTTGCTGCGCAAAATCTTCGCGGCGAGGACCATGATCGGTTGTTTTCAGTTGCGTTTTCGGCCGCGAGCTCCGCCGCCTTGCTTCGACAGTAAGCCTTTAGCAAAAGGCAAATTGTGTCCCGCAGCGCAGGGAAACCCTGCTCGCGGAAATATTCAGAGCACTCACTTCAACCGCGGCTTTCTCCGAAGGGCGCGCAGGAGCCGCTCCTTTTCGCGCTGCACGTCGCTCACGTTCCGCTCCGCGGCGGGCATGGAACGGCTCATGAGGTAATATCGAAGCTCATCGAGGGCGTGATCGTCCCTCTTTTCGGGGTGATCCCCTTTCCCCCAGAAGTACCCCTTCATCTCCCGGATGAGGTTGGGGCAGGAGGAGAAGATGTAGAGATCGGGCATCCCGTTGCCGCGCTTCAGATAGCTCTTGACCCGGGCGATGCCCGAAAACATCTCCTTGTCCACGCGCGGATCGACGAGGATACCGCGCTCGTAGAAGAGTTCGGAAACGCTCTTCGAGGAGGCAAGCGTCCGCTGTCCTGCGGCGGGATCGATGAGCGCCCGTACCCTGCCCTGCGCGTCCCGCTTCCAGCCGAGCGCGGCGCTGATCTCGCGGATGCGCGCGGCATGATAGTCAACATCCTCCCCCGCCCGATAGTGCTCGGCAACGACGTAGACGTTCCCGTCGTAGTCGGCGGCATACCAGTGCGCGGAGAGCGGGTTCTTGAGCCCGGGGTCGATGGAGATCATATCCTGCCAGTCCTTCGGCACGTCGAACGGCTCGATGACGTGGACGCTCTCGTCGAACTCGGGGTAGACGAGCCCCTCCCTTGCCGCAAAGCGGCCAAACTTACGCGACTGCAGGGCCGTCTCGTCCAGCGTGCGTTCAAGGAGCGCGACCTCCTTCTTGGAAAGATACGGATTGTCCGCCCACTCCATGAACTCGTACCAGACCTCGGGATTGTTGCGGCGGTTGAGGTAGATCTCATCGTAGAGAAAGGTGAGCCCCTTCAGGGGCGTCATCGTCCCGAAGATATCCCCCTTCCGGTCGAGGACGCGCATGAGACACTCCTCGTAGATGTCCTTGGGGGGCTCCTCGTCGAACCACACGAAGTCGAGCGAACTTCCCTGAAACTTTTCCCGACCCTGGTCGCAGCTCTTGAAGCCGATGACGCTCGTGCCGCCCAGCTCGTTGCGCACGACGATCTGATCGATGACGCCCGAGGCGGGGCTGTCCTTGCGTCCGCTGAGCATACAAATGTCGACGATCTGATCGGGGCGGAGATAGGAGAGCACCTTCTTCTGCGCGACGTCGCGCTGCACCTGCTGTGAGAGAGACACCACCCAGCCGAACACGTCCTTCCGGTTCTTGCGGTAGGGATGCACGCCGCGCGCCATCCACACCGTCTCCACTGCGCCGCACTCCGTCTTGCCCGAGCGGTTCCCCCCGAACACCCAGCGGTTGCGCTTTTTGCACTTATGAAAGGCCATCTGCTTCTTATGGATGCGGCGCCCCTTGTTGTAGTGCGCGAGCTTATCCCCCGCCGCCCGCCGCTTCTGTTCCGCCTCGATGGCGGCGATCATATTGATGATTTCGTTCATATTCGTCAAAACCTTCCTTATCCCGCTCCCCGATCTTGCTTTAAGATAGCGGCTATGAAAGTGCTCATCCTGATCGCCGCGCTCCTTCTTCTCTTCCCCGCTCCCGTCCTTTCCGCCTCTGCCGAAGAGACCTCTCCGCCGCCCGCCAAAGAAGAGTACGCCGTCGCCGCCCGCAACGACGTGTGGCTGTATGCCGAAGAGGACGAAAAGACGGGCCTCTTCCTGCTCCCCTACACCTACTATGTGCGCGTTCTCGAACGCGGGGAGGAATACTGCGCCGTCGTGTACGGCGAGGACGCCGCCCCCTACCGCACCGTGGAGGGCTACTGCAAAACGGAGATGCTCACCTTTGTGGACTTCATCCCCGAGCGTCCCTTTTTAAAGCTCGAAGTCACCGTCACCTACACCGTGCCGGGGACCTCCTCCGAGATGGGGAACGGGACGTTCGACGAGATCGAACGCACCTTCCACTACTACGGAACGAGCTATCTCGGCACGCAGCGCTATTTCTATGTGCTCTCGGACGGGGTATTCGACTACATCCCCGCCGCCCGCGACGTCAACTACGAGCTCAACACCGACTATCTGACCGAGACCTCCGGCCCCGCGGACGAGACGCCCTCGACCGAACCTGCCGAGTCGGACAGTCCCTCGGGCTGGCAGATCGCCGCGCTCTCGGTCGGCATCGCCGCCGTCGCCGCCATCGCGTTCTTCATCCTCCGCGGGAAGCGTTCCCCCTCCCCGCCCGAAGCGGACGAGTTCTGATCGTCCTTAAAGCGCATCCGCCCGCCGTTCCTGCGCTCCACGAGGCGGCGCTCCAGCCCCTGCCCGAGCGCGCTGCAGATGCGCATGAGGGGAGAGAAGCCCTCGAAGTCGCAGAAGAACTCCTCCCGCCCGTACCCGCGCTTGTTCAACTCGACCGAGAGCTTTTCGAGCAATTCCCGCTGCCGACGGAAGTAGCTGCGCTCGGAGAGCGGGAAGGCGGCCTCCTCCATCCCGATCAGTTTCCTGCGGCGGCGGAAGTACTTGTATTCGAGAAGGAAGAGCTCCTCCTCGCCCAGCAGCCTGAGCACGCGCTCGAGCTGTTCCTTCCACACGAGCAGCCTGTCCGCATACTGCATATCCGCTGCGATGCTCTCCATCACGGAGAGCGTATCTCTCGGAGCCCGGAAGGAGAGCCCCGCCCGCACCCGTGCGCCCGTGCGCACCGCCTCGGCAAGCATTTCCATCTTCGGGTACGCATACAAGAGCGCCCGCACATAGTCATATCCGTTCATTTCTTTCTCCGTCCTCCGCGTTTCTTCAAACGCGAACATTTGTTTGTATTTCTATGATAGCACGGAAATATGACACCCGGGTGCCAATATGCCAAATTTTTTTGCATTTTGGAAAAATTTTTTTTGAGAAGGGCGTATCCCTTCCCTCACAGCCGCGTTCGGCATGAAAAAAGAGGAGCGTTTTTTTCCGACGCTCCCCTTTTTTTGCGGGATTTCCTTGTCTTTTACGCGCGCGCGTGTTATAATTGTTCTATGAATACTCGCACGAAAACCATCTTCGGGCTGGGGGCGGCTCTCTCCGCTGCACTTTTGGGGGGGATCTTTGCCGTCCAGGGAGGCCTTACGGCCTCGGCCGTTGCCGAACCTTCGCTGTTCCTTCCGGGCAGCTATGAAGAATATCTTCCGTTGGAGGATCCCTCCGACGCCGCCATGAACGGGGAGACCATCGCCGTTGCCGACGGCAGTACCCTCTATCTCTACGACCGGGAAGAGGGCATCTACTCCTCCTATACGCACCGGAGCACGCTCTCCGAGCTCATGTTCACGGAGGACGGAAGGCTGTTCTTCAACGACCAGAACGCCCATCTCTACCGCTTCGATCTTGCTTCGGGGACGGCCGTCATCCAATCCAACGTGACGGCGGCGACCTTCCTCTTCGCGGGGAACACCCTCTATACGGCCTCCGTCGTCGGCAGCGCGACCACGCTCTACGCCATCCCGGCAGACAGCGCCACCATCTCCTTCGACCGCGCCGAGACGGTGGGCGAAGTCTCCTCGCTCGCAGGGGCCTCCCCCCGGCTCGCCTATCGCGAGGGCGTCCTCTACTGCGCCTTCAACCACCTCGTCTATTCCTTCTCCCTCTCCGAATCGGGCTACGCACGCTCCTCACACCTGCTCGCAGGTCCCACGACGGACGTCTCCGGGCTCGCCGCTTTCACGGCGCACGAGGGAGAGTTCTATTATGCCGTCAACGGCACGCTCGACCGGGACGGACTGTACCGCACCGTGCTCGACCAGGGGAGCGAGCTCCTCTATGCGGGCAGCGGATTTTCCTCCCTCTTCTCCTATGACGGCATCCTCTACGCCGTGCAGAACGGCTCGGTGCGCGACTTCTCCGTGGAGGGGAGCACGGCCTCTCTGACAGGCTATGAGATCGGTGCGGGCTCGGATGCCCCCAACCGCATCTCGGATGCGGGCGAAACGGTGCGCGCAGGCGACCTCCTCGTCATTGCCGACCGCGGCAACCGCCGGGTGCTCCTCTACGACGGTTCAACGGAGAGCTATTCCTCCGTCTCCCTCAACGGCACCCCCTCCTGCGTCGCGACGGACGGCGAGGGCTTTGCCGTCAGCGTGGGGAACAACATCTATGTCTTTGACGGCGGCTCGGAGGAAGCCCGCTACATCCACACGGCGGAGAGCACCGTCTCGGGGCTCGCCTGCGTGTACGGGACGTACTACTATGTGACCGAGCACAGCTATTACGGCGTCGCCGAAGAGGACGCGCGCGAATTTACCCGTTCGGGTACGGCCATGCCCGTTGCCATTGCGAGCGACCTTGCGGGCAATCTCTATGTCGCAAGCTCGGCGGGACAGGTCAACCGCTTCACCGAGGAAGAGTTCCTCGACTATACTGCAGCGGGCATCCCCGTCACGGACGGCTGGTCGCTCCCGACCAACTTCCGCTCCCTCCGCGCCGACTATACGGGCAATCTCTACTATCTCTCGGGCAACGTTCTCTATCAGAACGGCGTGCGGCTGGAGACCTTTGACGCCTCGTCCGTGCTCTATCACGGCGGCAGCGTCCCCCCCCCCGCCTCCTTCTCCCTCTCCTTTGAGGACGGCACCGTCTATGTCAGCTACGGAGACTTCCTGCTCACCGCCTCGCTCTCCTTCCCCAACCTCGGATCCCTTCCCGCAGACGGGCTGTACGAAGAGCTTCGGACGCCGGCGGCCGTCTCCGGGCTCTCCTATGTCCACGTCGCAAACGGCGCCGTGGGCGTGGAAGTCGACCTCTCCGCCCTCGACACAAACAGCCCGACGCTCACCTATACGGCACACGGGCGCATGGAGGAGGGCGGCACGGGGCTCGTCCTCGGCGAGACCGAGCAGTTCACCCTCATCGCACTCTGCCGCGATCATGCCTACACCGCGATGCTCGTGCCCACGTCGGACTGCTCCCCGCTCCTCGTCACGCGGCAGCCGGGCGGCGGCACGCGCTATCTCTCGAGCGACGCCTCCCTCACGAGCTATCCCCTCTTCTCGGCGGCACTCACGCTGGAAACGCTCCCCCGCGGCACGGAGGTGAACGTCCTCAACGAAGTCATCCCGCAGGAGGGCGAGGCGTTTGCCGAAGTGGAATACGAGGGCGGCCGCGGCTATGTTCCCCTCTCCTATCTCACGCAGGCGGTCCCCGTTCCCCCCGCCGACGACAGCTACCGCATCGGCTATCTCAAGGCATCGGACGGCATCACCTTCTACGCCGCCGAGGACCGCAGTCAGACCATCCGCGTGACCGAACGCACCCTCGTCAAGATCTATGAGGCGGAAAACGGCGCCTTCGACGTATGTTTTACCGACACGACGGGCACGCTTTATACCGCACAGGTGACGGCGGATATGCTGGAGGCGGGCGGCGAGAACGCTTTGCGCATCAGCGTCATCATCATTCTCTGCGTCATCGCCGTGGGCATCGGCGCGGTATATGTGCTTCTTGTGCCAAAGAAAACAAAAAATTGACAATACCCTATTGACTTTGCCGAAAAAAGGTAGTAAAATAGAAACGATCAAAATAGGATGGTGGATAATTTATGCAATATCTCTCCCCTCTGGTGCCTCAGCGCGCCGACCCCTATCTTTATAAGTTCAACAAGAAATATTACTTTACGGCGACCTGCCCCGAGTACGACCACATCGAACTCCGCTGTGCGGATACGATCAACGGCATCGCCACGGCTACGCCCCGCACGATCTGGGTGCGCCACAACACGGGCAAGATGGCATCGCATATCTGGGCGCCCGAGATCCACTACATCATGGGCAAGTGGGTCATCTACTTTGCCGCCGGCGAACTGCCCGGCATCTGGGAGATCCGCCCCTACGCACTCATCTGCGAGGGCGACGACCCGATGGAGGACAGCTGGGTGGAAGCAGGCATGATGCAGGCAGCCGAGGGCGATCCCTATTCCTTTACCGACTTCTCCCT
>QAKM01000078.1 GCA_003343805.1 Bacillota bacterium
GTCAACGGGCTCACGGGCGCCGTCACCATCGACAAATTCGATCTCGGCCTCCCGCAGGTCGCGCTCACGGGCTCCTACAACGACCTTGAGGATCTGCCGGCGGCTGCCGCGGTCACATCGGTCAACGGCCTCACGGGCGCCGTCACCATCGACAAGTTCGATCTCGGCCTCCCGCAGGTCGCGCTCACGGGCTCCTACAACGATCTTGAAGATCTGCCGGCGGCTGCCGCCGTGACATCGGTCAACGGGCTCACGGGCGCCGTCACCATCGACAAGTTCGATTTAGGCCTCCCGCAGGTCGCCCTCACGGGTTCCTACAACGACCTTCTTGATAAGCCGACCTCCACGGGCGGAGGCGGTGCGGTCACGTCGGTCAACGGCCTGACGGGTGCCGTCACCATCGACAAATTCGACCTCGGCCTGGGAGCCGTCGAAAACGCGCGCCAGATGCCTCTCGGGGACTCGGTGCGCTTCGGGGCGAACTTCAACTCGCTCGACGACACGGGCTGCTACTATGTGCAGGGGACGGCCGATCTTCCCTGCACCAACGGGCCGACGTCCTCCTCCAATTCGCTTTCCAACTGCCGTTGGTTCCTCATGACTTTCTCACACAACGACGCCGGGCAGTACGTCACGCAGGTCGCCTTCTCGCTGATGAGCGACTGCGCCGTCCGCATCCGCAACAAGGCGGGGTCCTCGTGGGGGAGCTGGAAAACGGTCATCTGACGATCATCCTCTGCCTGCGCGGTGCGGCATCCGGGTAAAGCCGCGCCGCGGCGGGCAAATGAAAAGAGCACGGAACATTCCGTGCTCTTTTGCTGTTTTTGTGAGCCCCGCCTCAAATGCGCTTGTCTGCGTGGTAGGTGGTATGCAGGATCTCGTGCGCCTTGTGGCTGTTGGGGAAGCCGAAGTAGTCGTTGTAGATGACGTCCATCACGGGCGAATCCGAACTGCGGCGCAGCTCGTTCTTGGTGTCCGAGGTATAGAGCGCCTTGGCACGCGACTCCTTGAGCTCCGTGTTGTTGCGGACGCTGTCCGAAAGGGTGGGCTGACCGCCGCCGTTGACGCAGCCGCCGGGGCAGGCCATGATCTCGATGAAGTCGTACTTCTTCTCGCCCGACTCGATCTGCCGGATGATGGTCTCGGCGTTTGCAAGGCCGCTCGCCACCGCCACGCGGATGGTGTTGCCCGCCACGAGGTAGGTCGCCTCCTTGATGGGGTTGGTGCCGCGCACCGCGAAGAAGTCGAGCACTTCAAAGCTGCCGTCCATCATGTGCGCCGCCGTGCGGAGGGCCGCCTCCATGACGCCGCCCGTCGCGCCGAAGATGGCGCCGCCGCCCGTTGCCGTTGCGAAGGGATTGTCAAATTCCTCATCGGGAAGTTCGGTGAACTTGATGCCCGCCGTCTTGATCATGCGCGCCAATTCGCGCGTGGTGATGGCTGCATCCACGTCGTCCTTCATCTCCTCGCGCGTGCACTCATACTTCTTGGCGGTGCAGGGGATGACGCTGACGACATACAGATTCTTGGGATCGATGCCGTTCTTCTCGCACCAATAGCTCTTTAAGAGCGCGCCGAACATCTGCTGGGGCGACTTGCAGGAGGAGAGGTGGGGGATCATCTCGGGATGGCGCTGCTCGACGAACTTGATCCACGCGGGGCAGCACGAGGTGAACATGGGCATGGGCTTGCCCGTCTTGATGCGGTTGATGAGCTCGCTCGCCTCCTCCATGATGGTGAGGTCGGCGGTCACATCCATGTTAAAGACGTGCTCGGGGCCGAGGCGGCGGATGGCTGCCACCATCTTGCCCTCGACGTTGGTGCCGACGGGCATATCGAACGCCTCGCCCAGCGTCGCGCGGACGGAGGGAGCCGTGAAGAACACGACCTGCTTGGTGGGGTCGGAGAGCGCCTTCCAGACGTTCTCGATGGTGGAGTTTTCCGAGAGGGCGCCGACGGGGCAGGCGACGATGCACTGGCCACAGCCCACGCAGACGGACTCGGAAAGGGGCATATCGAACGCCGAACCGATGTGAACGTGGAAGCCTCTGCCGATGGGGCCGATGGCGTTGACGTTCTGCTTGCGGCAGGCGGCGACGCAGCGCATACAGTTGATGCACTTGTCGTTGTCGCGCACGACATAAGGGGTGGAGGTATCGATGGGGAGCACGAAGTCCTCGCCTTTGAAGCGGTCCTCATCGACGCTGTAACCCAAAGAGAGCTTCTGCAGCTCGCAGTTGTGGTTGCGCTCGCAGGAGAGGCACTTCTTCTTGTGCTTGCTCAGGATGAGTTCGAGCGTCATCTTGCGGCTCTGGCGGCACTTTTCGGTGTTGGTGCGCACCTCCATACCTTCGGAGACGGGATAGACGCAGGCGGCGACGAGGCCTCGCGCGCCCGTTGCCTCGACGAGGCACATACGGCAGGAGCCCACGCAGCTTACATCCTTGAGGTAGCAGAGAGTGGGGATCTCGATGTGTGCCTTGCGTGCGGCCTCGAGGATGGTCGTTCCCTCGGGCACGGAGACGGAAATGTTATTGATCTTTAAATTTACCATTTTAGCTTGCATCTTGCACCTCACTTTCTCACGATGGCGCCGAACTTACAGTTGGCCATGCACAGCCCGCACTTGACGCACTTGGCGGTATCGATGACGTGCGGCTGCTTGACGGAGCCCGTGATCGCCTTGACGGGGCAGTTGCGCGCGCACAGCGTGCAGCCCTTGCACTTCTCGGGGATGACGTAGTAGGTCATCAGCGCCTTGCACACGCCCGCCGCACACCGCTTCTCGTTGATGTGTTCCTCGTACTCGCTGCGGAAGTAGCGGAGCGTCGAAAGGACGGGGTTGGGCGCGCTCTGGCCGAGGGCGCAGAGGGAGGACTGCTTCATGTGCGAGGCAAGTTCTTCGATCTTGTCGAGGTCCTCGGGCTCGCCCTTGCCCTCCGTGATCTTGGTGAGGAGCTGCAGAAGGCGCTTGGTGCCGATGCGGCAGGGGGTGCACTTGCCGCAGCTCTCGTCCGCGGTAAATTCGAGGTAGAACTTCGCGATATCCACCATGCAGGTGTCCTCATCGAGGATGATCATACCGCCGCTGCCCATCATGGAGCCGATGGCGAGCAGGGAATCGTAGTCGATGGGGGTGTCGATGCACTCTGCGGGAATGCAGCCGCCCGAAGGACCGCCCGTCTGGGCCGCCTTGAACTTCTTGCCGCCGGGGATGCCTCCGCCGATCTCTTCGACGATCTCGCGGAGCGTCGTGCCCATGGGCACTTCCACCAGGCCGACGTTGGTGATCTTGCCGCCGAGCGCGAACACCTTGGTGCCGGGCGAGGTCTCCGTCCCGATGGAGGAGAACCACTTGGCACCCTTCAGAATGATGGGGTTGACGTTCGCCCACGTCTCGACGTTATTGAGGATGGTGGGCTTTCCGAAGAGGCCCTTGACGGCGGGGAAGGGAGGACGGGGGCGGGGTTCGCCGCGGTGTCCCTCGATGCTCGTCATGAGCGCCGTCTCCTCGCCGCAGACGAATGCGCCCGCGCCGAGACGGATCTCGATGTCAAAGTCAAAGCCGAGGCCTAAGATGTTCTTGCCGAGGAGGCCGTATTCGTGCGCCTGATCGATGGCGATGCGAAGGCGCTGGACGGCGACGGGGTATTCCGCACGCACATAGATGTAGCCCTGGTGCGCGCCGATGGCATAGCCCGCGATGGTCATGGCTTCGAGCACGCAGTGGGGGTCGCCTTCGAGGACGGAACGGTCCATGAACGCGCCGGGGTCGCCCTCGTCGGCGTTGCAGCAGACGTACTTGATGTCGCCCTGCGAGGCCTTGGCAAACGCCCACTTTCTGCCGGTGGGGAAGCCCGCGCCGCCCCTGCCGCGCAGGCCGGAGGCGAGCATTTCGTTGATGACGTCGTCGGGCGTCATGGAGGTGAGGACCTTTTCGAGTGCGGCATAGTCGCCCGCTGCAATGGCTTCTTCGATGTCCTCCGCCGCAATGAGGCCGCAGTTGCGGAGGGCGATACGCATCTGCTTCTTATAGAAGGGCGTCTCGCCGAAGGGGATGATGCTGCCGTCCTCGTGCACGGTGCCCTGATAGAGGAGCTCCTTGACGATGTGTCCGCCTTTTACAAGGTGCTGTTCGACGACGGTCTTGGCGTGCTCGGGCGTCATCTGGGCATAGAAGGCGCCCTCGGGATAGACGATCATGATGGGGCCGAGGGCGCAGAGGCCGAAGCAGCCCGTCTTGACGACGATGACGTCGTCGATGTGGTTCTCTTTGAGGGAGGTCTCGAGCTGCTCGATGACCTTCATCGAGTGCGAGGAGGTGCAGCCCGTACCGCCGCAGACGAGCACCTGCTTGCGGTACTTCGTATGCTCTGCGATCTTTTCCGCCTGTTCCTGTACGGCGCGGCGGATGGCGATGAGGTCGTGCTTGCGCGCGCGGATCTCATCGAGCTGCGCGGTGGTGATATGCTCGTGCTTGCTCATACGTTTTCCTCCTTGCGGTATTTGTCGAGGATGTCCTTCACCGATTCGGGTGTGAGCTTACCGTACACCTCGTCGCCGATCATCATGACGGGCGCGAGGCCGCACGCGCCGACGCACCGGCAGCTGTCCACCGAGAAGAGCCCGTCCTCGGTGCATTCGCCGCACTTGATGCCGAGCTCTGTTTCGATCTCCGAAAGGATCTTGTCCGATCCCTTCACATAGCACGCAGTTCCCAGGCATACACTGATGCGGTGCTTGCCCTTGGGTTTGAGCGAGAACTGCGAGTAGAACGTGACGACGCCGTACACTTCGGAGAGCGAGATCCCCAAACCTTCCGCGATCGTCTTCTGAACGCTCATGGGCAGGAACCCGTAGATCCCCTGTGCCTCCTGCAGGATGTGCATCAGGCAGCCCGGCGTGCTCTTGGACTCCTCGATGACGGCCTTCAGCTTTTCGGCCTGTTCGGGCGTTCCGCACGCTTCACAATTTTCCATCCGTTACCTCCTGAAAGCGCCTCTTTTGACACCGTTCGACAAAAAAGGGGCAAAATAGCGCATAATTACATACATTATAGCATACAGAAAAGAATATTTCAAGGACTTCCGAAAAATTCCCGCCGAAATTTTGAAAAAAGCGCCCGGCGGCGGGGGAGCGTAAAACAGAGCAGTCTTTTGCGCAAAAAAGCAGAGAAAAAAATTGCGATACCTAAGAATTTTGCATTGACTTTTGCAACGTGTTTGTGTAGAATAAAAAAGTCAGCCAAAACACATTCATACAAATGCGTGCGCATTCTGCACGGCATAAAGAGGACAACATGAAATTTGACAAGAAAAAGTTTTTATCGGAAACGGACGCGGTCCTGCACGCCGATTACGGCACGGACCTCGCCTCGGCAAACAGGAAGGAACTGTATAACGCGCTCTCCCGCGCGGTCATGAGCGAGATCTACCCCGCCTGGAAGGAACAGAAAGAGGCAGACAAGAAGCGCTGCGGCTATTTCTCGGCAGAGTTCCTGATGGGCCGCGCCATCTTCTCCAACCTTCTCAACCTCGGCATCCTCGAGGAGGCGGACGAAGCCCTGAAGAGCATCGGCGACGACCTCGGCAAGTTCGAGGAAGTGGAGGACGCCGCGCTCGGCAACGGCGGTCTCGGCCGTCTTGCTGCCTGCTATCTCGAAAGCGCCGCCACGATGGACATCCCCCTCGACGGCTACGGCATCCGCTACCGCTACGGCCTCTTTGCCCAGACCTTTGTGGACGGCTATCAGCACGAAGAGGGCGACGACTGGCTCAAGTGGGGGGATCCGTGGAGCGTGCGCGTGGAGCGCGACGCCGTCACCGTGCACTTTGCCGATCAGGACGTGCGCGCCGTTCCCTACGATATGCCCATCTTCGGCTACAAGAACGGCGTCGTCAACACGCTGCGCCTCTGGCAGGCAGAGCCCGTGCAGGCGTTCGACTTTGCAACCTTCAACGACATGAAGGGCGAGCACACGGCGACCGCCAACTTCAACGCGACCAAGATCACCGACGTTCTCTATCCCAACGACAACACGATGGTGGGTAAGATCCTGCGCCTCCGCCAGCAGTACTTCCTCGTCAGCGCCTCGCTGCAGGATCTCATCGCCAAGCAGAAGGCGGCGGGACACGACCTTCACGAGCTCTCCCGTTACTACTGCTTCCAGCTCAACGATACCCACCCCGTCATCGCCATCCCCGAACTTCTCCGCCTTCTCCGGAAAGAGGGCTTCTCCTTTGACGAGGCGTTCAAAGTCTGCGCGGAGACGTTCAACTTCACCAACCACACCATCATGGCAGAGGCGCTCGAAAAGTGGGACGTCCTCGCCCTCTCCGATCTCCTTCCCGACGTCTATCAGGAGATCGTCAACTGCCAGCGCCGCCTCGAAGCGGACGGCCTCGACGGGAGCAAGTTCTACATCATCCGCGACAACGTCATCCACATGGCACATCTTGCCATCTATGTCTCCTCGCACGTCAACGGCGTTGCGGAGATCCACACCAACATCTTAAAGACGGATACCTTCAAGAACTGGTACGAGCGCTTCCCCGAAAAGTTCGTCAACGTCACGAACGGCATCACGCCCCGCCGCTGGATGCTCCTCAACAATCCCGCGATGGCGAAGGAGATCGACAAGTACATCGGCACCGGCTGGCACACCGATCTTGCACAGCTCAGAAAGGCAGAGCCGCACATCGAGGCGCTCCTTCCCGCCTTCCGCTCCATCAAGCGCGCCAACAAGGAAAAGCTCGCCGGATACATCGCAAAGCACGAGGGCATCGATCTCTCGCCCGACTTCATCTTCGACGTGCAGGTCAAGCGCCTTCACGAGTACAAGCGCCAGCTTTTGAACGCCTTCGCGATCCTCTATTTTTACTACGCGATCAAGGATGGCGAGATCACCGACTTCCCGCCCACGGCGTTCATCTTCGGCGCCAAGGCGGCTCCCGGCTACTACAACGCAAAGGCCATCATCAAGTACATCAACGAGATCGCAAAGCTCGTCAATAACGACCCCGACATCAACCGGGTGATGAAAGTGGTGTTCGTGCAGAACTACAACGTCTCCTATGCAGAAAAGATCGTCTGCGCGGCGGACGTCAGCGAGCAGATCTCGATGGCGGGCATGGAGGCCTCGGGCACGAGCAACATGAAGTTCATGCTCAACGGCACGGTGACGCTCGGCACGATGGACGGCGCCAACGTCGAGATCTGCGAGGAAGCCGGCCGTGAGAACAACTACATCTTCGGCGCAACGGTCGAGGAAGTGGCGGCCGTCAAGCAGTACTACTGCCCGACCGAGATGCTCGGGAACGACCCCAAGCTCCGCCGTGTGGTCGAGACGCTGCGAGACGGCACCTTCTCCGACGACAAGGGGATGCTCAAGAAACTCTACGAGAGCATCGTCACCGACTACGGCGCCGACCGCTACCTCGTCCTCTTCGACTTCGCCGATTACGTCCGCGCCAAGCTCGAGCTTCTGCACGACTACGGCACCGAGGAGTTCGACCGCAAGTGCCTCCGCAACATGATGGCGGCGGGCAAGTTCTCCGCCGACCGCTCGGTCACGGACTACGCCAAGCTCATCTGGCACTTAAAGTAAATCTCACGCAAAAAAGAGCGCTCCCTTTGATCGGGGAGCGCTCTTTTGCTGTGTGAAAACAAGATTATAACCATATAAGGCTTGATTACATATCGTTTACAAAGTTTATGAATAATTTTTATTTTTTAATATTGACAATTCACGAAAGTGATGATATAATACAAGAAATTTATTTTTCACGGAGGGTCTATGAAATGAAGCGTAAAACGATGTTTTTTATCTTATTTTTAGCGCTGTTTGTTTGTGCGTGCCTTATTTTTTGCACGTTTCATTTTTCATATCAGCTCGCGGATGCGATCGGAAAATCTTATCATCTGGATGAGGATGGGTATTTCCTGAGCCTTTATTATGTTTCCGTCGGGTGCATGATTGCGGGATTTTTGGGCATGGTGATCACGGCACTCATTCCCAACAAGCCGCCCAAGTTTTTGAAGCGGAAAGAGGACGAATCCGAACAAAACAAGGAATGAAAAAGCGCTCCTGCGGGAGCGCTTTTTCATGCCGAAAACATATCAAAAAACGACCGCCTAATAATGTATTAGGCGGTCGCTTTTTATTTTTTTCCTAACCTTTGCCTAACCATTTTAGCAGAGAACTGAAAGAAAGTCAAGCGAAGCATTCAAAAAAATTTTGGGAATGAATAATTTTTTACGGTTGTAAAAAAGTTGTCATCGTTTTGCCTGTTCCGGCCCGCTCGTTCGCCGCGAAAGCCAAGCCCGCCGTCAGCGGCGGTATCGCCCTCGTCATCTCTTTGCTCTACGCCTGTCTCGATGAGGTTCACCAGTCCTTCGTGCCCGGTCGTGCGGCGCAGCTCCAAGATGTCGGCGTGGATGCCATCGGCTTCTGCCTTGCCATTGCCCTCCGCATGGCTGCCTCGTACATCGTGCTTGTGGCGCGCGCGAAGAGGCAGGAAAATTCTTCCAAAAATCTTTAGCCGAGGCATTGACTTTCTCTCAAAATGATGTTATAATTATA
>QAKM01000073.1 GCA_003343805.1 Bacillota bacterium
TCGCTCTGCGTTTCGTCGCAGATCTGATCCATCAGTTCGAGTGCATCCCCCGATTTGTTATACACGGGATCGTACAGCGAGACGGGGTCGGAGATCGCATCGAGCGCATACACGACTTCCCGCTCCTTGAGCTCCAGCTCTTGGGCAATGCGGGCAATGGTCGCCTCCTCATCCTGCGCTTCGATCTTTTCCCGCGCCTTTAGAATGCGATATGCGGTATCCCGGATGGAGCGGGACACGCGAAGGGAATTTCCATCGCGCAGATAGCGTTTGATCTCGCCCAGGATCATGGGAACGGCGTACGTCGAAAACTTGACGTTGAATTTGAGATCGAAGTGATCGATAGCCTTGATGAGCCCCACACAGCCCGCCTGAAAGACGTCGTCGGCATTGGCATTCTTCGCCCAGAAGCGTTTGACCAGGGAGAGGACGAGCCTCATATTGCCGACGATGAATTTCTCGCGTGCCGCCCGATCTCCCCCTTTGAGCGCCTTCATCAGGCGGTCGTTCTCCTCCGCCGAAAGTTTCGGGAGCCCGGACGTATCCACTCCGCAGATGACGACCTTTTGCAGCATACGCACCTCCTATGTACTTCGCTCCTCTATCTTTCCTCTTTGGCCTCCTTTCTATTCATCCAAAATGCGCAATAAAAAACCCGCCGGTTCACTCTTGATCCGACGGGCTGATTTTTACTTTGCAAAGAACGCAACGGCGATCGCATTGGGGCCGACGTGCGTGCCGATCGTACTGCCGATCAAATAGTACGGGACATGGTCGGTGTAATCCTTCCACAAGTGTTCGCTGTCGTGGAGGTACTTCATGAGGAAGTCCTCGGAAAGCCCCGAATATCCCAAGACATAGGGCATTGTAAAGTCTATGCCGCCGCACTCATCGACGAGACGGTTGAGAAGGTTGTTCCCCTTCTTGGAGCCCATCGCCTTCCCGATGAGTTTGGGCTCCCCCTTGACAACGGAAATGACGGGCTTGATGGAGAGCATCTCCCCCGCAAAGGCCGTAACGGTGGAAATACGGCCGCCCTTGCGCAGGAACTTGAGGGTATCGAGCACCGCGAGAAGCTGGATCTTATTCTTCTTTTCGTCCAGCTCGGCTGCGATCTCGGGGGCGGAGAGCTTCCCTTCCCGAATGAGCCGAAGCGCATAGTCCACGAGGATGCGCTCGCCGAGGCAGGCGTTCATGCTGTCTACGACATACACCTTGCCCGGGAATTTCTTCGCCGCGCGCACCGCGCAGGCGTGTGTACCTGAAAGTTTGGAGGACAGGGTAACAGCGATCACCTCGCTCCCGTCCGCCGTCAGAGAGGCAAACGCCTCTTCAAATCGGTAATCGCTGATCTGGCTGGTCTGCGGGATCTCATCTGTTTCGATGAGCTTTTCAAAGAATTCCCGATGCGAGAGCGTCACTCCATCCCAATACTCTTCACTGCCGAAACGAATGGCGAGCGGCATCAGCGCAATGCCGAGTGCATCCGCCTCCGCTTGCTCCAGATCGCAGGCAGAATCTGCCATCAGTTTGATCATAATTCAACATCTCCTTCCCGGAGCAGTTGCTCATAGTACTGCTCCAATTTGCTGCAGATCTCCTCGAGGACGGAAAAGAAGCGGGATCGCTCTTCATCGGTCATCTCCACGCTGCCCGCGGCGACCGCACATCCCACGCGGGAGGCGATGTAATCGGCAAAGCGCTCCCCTTCCTCCGTGAGCTGCACCGTAAAGCTGTGGCCCGACGGCCTGGAAGTGACAAAACCGCGTTCCCGAAGCTGCGCAACGGCACGCGACATGGCCGCCTTATCGTCTAACGTCTGACGGCAGAGTTCGCTGATCGAGAAGCCTTCCGGGTGCACACGGAGCAGATACAGGCACATGACGTGCACTGCCTTCAAATCAAACTTGTTCATCTCCTGCGCTTTGATCTTCTGGACGAGTTTGCTCATTTTCAGGATGACGAGGGTAAACTGCGCGAACGTATCCTGCATGGGATCCTCCTTCGTTGATTATTCAACAGCAAATTTCATTATACGCCTTTGTCTGCGTTCTGTCAAACCCAAAGCCAATGAAATCCCCTTTTCTTTTAACAAAATGCGAAAAGCCCTCGATTTGCTCGTTCAGATCGTGCTATTTCCGCTCCCCCGCATTCATTCGGAAACGGTGCGGCGTCGTTCCCGTCATCTTCCGGAACTGACGGATTTTCAGGAAAACGGAACACCTCCTCGCGGAGCGAGAGAAAGGGATAGAACTGCGTCCCGCTGACGCCGATCTCCGAGGAGAGCATTTCGAGGAGAGCCGAAAGAAGCGAATCGAGCACACTTACCCGATTGCGGCGCGCCGAATAAAATTCTCCGATCATGATGCGGAAGAGCGACAAAAAGCGCTCGCCCGCACCGAGCGGGATGGGTTTTCCGAAGGGAAATCCCTCAAAGAGGAGCGGAGTATCGCTTTCGATGTGCATCCAACAGTCGATGTAACTTTCCCCGAAAGCATGGTAGCTGTGCCGCTGCCCGGGAAGAAAGAGAATGGCCGAAAGCGGCGGAACTTCCTGCCATTCCCCCTCCGTTTCCAAGAGCATGGGCGTTTCTACGATGAGTAAAAGATAGTGAAAATATCCGTTTTTGCGAAAAACTTGAAAATCGCTCCCGTGGGTCATTTCCCCGATGCGCAGGACATTCATGCGTTTCCCTCCCAAATCTTACGAAAGATCAATTTTTCCTTATCATACACCCTTGAAAGACATTTGCCAGGATGGTAAAATGGACAGCGTTTTCAGAGGTAATGAAATGCTCTGTTCCCTTCTCACCGTCGTGTTTTATGCGGCGTCGTCGCTCGGAGACAAATTCATTTCGGCAAAGCTCGACTGCAATGCCCGCGAGTTCTCCTTTCTGGTCTCTGCTGCCACGGCGCTCTTCCTTGCGCTCATGCTCCCCTTTCTCGGCTGGAGCTTCGCCTTCTCATGGAGGGCGCTCGTCATCCTGCTCCTGCTGATCGCTTTCAAGATCGGGGAATTTTACACGAGCGCGTATCTTCTCAAAACCGTCTCTGCCTATGAACTCAAGGCATGGCTGAGCATCAACGTCATCCTCTCCTTTCTCGTCGATCTCGGACGAGGGAAAGAGACCTTCTTCTGGGCGTTCATCCCCTGTGCAGCCGCGCTCCTTGTCGGCATCGGTATGATCGCCTTTGCACATCGTTCGGAGGGAGAGGACGTGAAAAAGGCGGGTTTTCTGTACATCCTCATCAGCCTTGCCTACATCGCCTCCAAATTCCTGTACGGACTTGCGATCAACGAGCTCAACTTAACCAGCGAGGCCTCCCGCGTCTCCGTCCTGCTCCTCGTGATGGTGGGCGTCGCACTTCTGCAGCTCCCGTTCGTGCGCTTTAAGACCTTTTTCCACAAGAAGGGCCTGCTCCTCGGTGCACTGACCCGCCTTCCCAATGCTGCGGGGCTCTAGACGGAGGCCATCGCTGCACAGCAGAATTTGCCGCTCTATTCGCTCGTGCAGCCCATGCAGCTCCTCATCCTCTTTGCAACGGCGCTCATCCGCCGGGAAAAGCTGGGAAAAGCCAAACTCATCGGCAGCATCCTCTCGCTCGTCGCCGTCACGGTCATGACGGTACTCATTTACATCAACAGGGGGACAATATGATTCGCACATTTCAGACGCATCGCATCCGCAGGCAACAGGAACTGACAGAAAGGCTCTGGCAGTTCACCGCCCTTTCGGGGGAGATCGCAGGAAAGAGTTTTCCCGATGCAACGCCGAGCTGCTGGGAAACCTATCCCGGCTTCGGCCTCTACCGCGGTGAAGGCAAATACGAGACGATCTTTTGTGCCGGCGGGGATCTTCGCATCGAATGCAAGGGCGTGAGCCATACCGCAAACGTGTATCTCGACGGTGTGCTCATCCGTGAACACTACAACGCCTATACGCCCTTTTCCGTCCTCGTAAAGGACGTTCCGAAGGGGGAACATACCCTCTCCATTGTGGCTGATAACTGTTTTTCGCCCGAGAGCGCACTGCACGTTCCCAACGACTATATGTCCTATGGCGGCATCACGCGCCCGGTGGCAGTCGAGGAAGTGAACGGCTGCTATCTGGAGCGCATCCATATAACGCCTGTTCCGGAGAACGGAAGATGGCGCGCCCACATCGAAGCGACGGTCTGCAATCTCCGTGAGACGCGCCCGTCACCCTTCGCGTGCGCATTGCAGGCGAGGAGGCCGCCCTCACCCAAACGCCGCCCGAGGGAGAGAGCGAGCTTGCTCTGGAACTGTCTTTTTTCGACGTAAAGACGTGGTCGCCCGAGACACCCGCGCTCTATACGGCAGAGGCACAGCTCGAGTGCGACGGCGAAGCATTCGACGATCTCATCGACCGCTTCGGGTTCCGCGAGATCACCATCCGGGATGGCCACATCCTGCTCAACGGCAGGCCCCTGCGCATCCGCGGCTTGTGCCGCCACGAGGACCACCCCCACTTCGGTTGCGCCCTCCCTTATGAGGCGATGATGCACGATCTGCTGCAGATCAAGGACCTCGGAGCCAATTCCGTGCGCACCGCTCATAATCCAAACGATGAACGCTTCCTCGACCTTTGCGACGAGCTGGGCATCCTCGTCTGGGAGGAGAACCACGCGCGGGGGCTCAGCCTCGAACAGATGCAGAACCCCAACTTTGAGCGGCAGGCGGAGGAAGTCACGCGGGATATGATCCTGGATCACTACAACCACCCCTCCATCTATATCTGGGGGATCCTCAATGAGTGCGCAAGCGACAGCGAGTACGGAAAAGAATGCTATCGCGCCCAGTTTGAGATCATCCGCTCGCTTGACAAGACGAGGCCCACCTCCTTTGCGAGCTGCAAGTTCAAGACCGATCTCTGCTTTGGACTTCCGGACGTTGTCTCCTACAACATCTATCCCAAGTGGTATCACGATACGCCCGTCAAGGAATATCTCAACGATCTCTATACCTGGGTGCAGGACGAGACGGACGGCAGAAGAAAACCCTTCCTCGTCACCGAGATCGGAGCGGGCGGGCTGTACGGCTACCGCACCCCCTACGCCTCCAAGTGGAGCGAGGAGTATCAGCAGAAAGCACTCGAAGAGCAGCTCACCGGTGTTCTGAGCCATCCCGCCTGTTCGGGGGTGTACATCTGGCAGTTCTCGGACATCCGCATCAGCGAGGAATGGTGGGGAACGCGCCCCCGCACCATGAACAACAAGGGCGTGGTGGATGAATACCGCCGGCCCAAGCTCTGTTACGAGACGGTGAAACGCATCTTTGAACGCGATCGGCAAACCCACGAAACGGCGCGCAAATAAAACGGTTTCTTGCAAGGCGAGCGGTGCAGAGCGAACTGCATCGCTCGCCGTATTTTTGTTTATTGTCTAATCATTTTACAAAAATTTCACATTTGCAAAATAAATATTTTTATTTTAGCTATTGACAATGCAAAAATGTGTGATAGAATAATGATAGATGAAACACAGGCCTGCTTTCATTGACACCAAAATAGGAGAGACTCTATGAAACGAAAACTACTTTGTTGCTCAATCGCTGTGCTCATCACTTTATCCGCCGTTCTCGCTTTGGGAAATGCTGCCGAACCTTCTCTGCCCAATTCGGAAGATGTTTCTATGGATGTTGTAAATGAATATCTTCTTGAGAATGGGTTTTCGGAAGAGTTTATTGAATCAACCGCTGAACCGACAAAGCGCCAACTATATGTAGATGGTGGCGTATTTGAAAATGATATTATTATTCCTACCGCAACTATGATGTCAACAACGTATGATTGGCAATATTTTACACATAAAATTACAGTAAGTAATCTAAGAGCTGAAGAGAATCAATCAAGGAAAAGTATTATTTATAACTGGTCATGGGATACAATGAACTCTTCGCGAGGCTGGATAAGAATATACTCCGATGCCCTATCCTTACGTTGGGGTGGCGACTATGAGGTTATTTTAAGTAGCCCTATTTTTTCCATATTTGGAAGATCAGAGCGAGTTGAGTACGAACAATATGGAAGTGATCCGACACCACCAAAGGTTCTTGAAAATCAACTTTTTATAACTAGAATGGGAAATTCATGTATTTCAGATTATAACATTGAAGAAGGTGTCGCATATAAGTTCAATTTCCCGCTTGTAAATAGAAAAAAAATATATTACGGGAGATCATGGGGGTTATATGAACTCGACTTGCGGAAATATAATGGGACATATTCAATAACCATAGAGCGATATTTTGATACATCTTACGACAATATTCATACTGCTATAGGAAATTATTATCGGTATACAGAAGAAAGAGAAATTGATTTTTCTCTCAATATTTCTCTTGGCGGCATAAGTATTGATATTTCTTCTGAGGAAAGTGAGTTTTTGTTCCCTAGTGAGGATTGCAGAGTGCAATTTTATTCTTTCAGCTAAAATCAGTCCTGCTCAAATAGACTATTTCAAAGTGAGGTATTATAGTGTTTGAATCGTATGGGATGTTCGTCTTTTGCACGTTTTTGATCTGCATCGGATTGCTGGCGCTCGCCCTCATCCCCCCTGTTCTTCAGGTGCAGTTGAAGCCGACCAAAGGTTTTTCGACAAAAATGATCCTGATCGCGATCTTCCTCGTCGTATTTTATTATGCTTTCTTCTCCCCCTATGCCGATGTTTCTTTCCGAAGAGGGTGGGATGTTGTTTTTGTCGTGCCGGACGTCCTCGGCCCCATTTTTGCTATTTTTTCCATCTATTTTGCCGCGCTTGGATTTTTCTTCCCCGAGCGATATCTGGAATACAAGCAAAAGAAGAAGCAGCAGCTTTTAGAGCATCAGCGAGAGATGCAGGAAAAGTTGAATGAAGAAAAGAACAAAGACGAATCGAACAAGAAATAATCTTTGCCAATCATAAATTCAAAATTGATCTTATGCGAAGAGCGCAGCCGTAGTGGCTGCGCTCGTTTTGTATGAGATCATTCCTGAAACAGATCGAGAAAGGCGCGGAGGGCATACGAAAGGCTTACATTCTTGGGAAGCGCCACCCCCACCGACCGTGAGGGCATGGAAGGCGTCACTTTGATCTCAAAAACACTCCCGTCTCCCGCCTCCGGCTGCATATACTCGCGCGGAATGCACCCGATGCCCATCCCCTCGGCGACGAGCTTCTTCATGAACCCCCAGCTATCCACTTCGATCGCGGGACGGAACCGGATGCCGAGGCTCGTGCAGAAGTGATCGACGGCGCTGCGCGCGACGGTGTGCGGCTCCATCAGAAGAAGCGGCTCGTTCTGCAGCTCCCAGAGCGGCACCACGCGCCCTCGGAAGCGCTCGAATCCCTTTCCGCCGATGAATACGTCGTTGAGGAGCGTGATGGTCTGCCGCACGACGACGCCCTCATCCTCGGGAATGGGGAAATTTAGGAAGCCAACATCGCAGCGGTCTGTCTTGAGCTGTTCGATGGTGATGGGCGAGACGTCGGACAGGAGCTCGAACTTGACATCGGGATAGAGCTTGTGATATTCGACGAGCTTATCGGCAAGAATGTATTGGAAGATGGTCTCGGAGGCGCCGATGCGCAGCGTTCCCGTCGCGCTCTTCCTGAGTTCGGAAAGGCGGCTTTCCACCCCGTCCAGAAGCTGCAGCGCGCGCGACACGTCTTCAAAGACGAGTTCGCCACCCTGCTTGGTGAGCTCCATCCCCTTGTGGACGCGGTTAAAGAGCGTGGTGCCGAGCTGGTTTTCGAGCTGGCGGATGGACTGCGATACCGCTGGCTGCGAGATATACAGCTCCTGCGCCGCTTTGGTGAGACTCCCGCACCGCGCGACTGTGTAAAAGACGCGATAAAGTTCCAGATTGACCATATTTCTCCCTCACTTCCCCACACAGAATTTCGAGAAGATCTCCGAAATGATCTCCTCCGTCGCCGTCTCTCCGCTCAAAAGCCCCAGCGCCTCGTAGGAACGCTTGAGGTCCTCGGCGTACAGCTCGGCGGGCAACGACATGGAAATGGCACGGCGGGCGTCACGGACGCAATTTAAGGCCTCTCCCACGGCGCGGTAGTGCCGTTCCTCCAGGAGGAACACGCCGTCGTTCTGCCGTCCGAAGCCCCGCTCATAGATGAGCTCTTTGAGCGCTTCGATCCCCTCGCCCGTCACGGCCGAAACGTTGACGTCGCAGTTCGCGTCGCGCCTGACGTCGCTCTTGCTGCCCACGACGATGAGCGCAGCTCCTTCGGGGAGAACGGGCGGCTGTTCTTCCTCCTCCCGCACCCAGACAACGACATCGGCACGCTCCATCGCGGCCCGTGCGCGGCGGATGCCCTCCTTTTCGATCTCACCCGCGCCTTCGCGCAGGCCGGCCGTATCGGTGAGGAGAAACAGGACGCCGTGCAGTTCGAGCGTTCCTTCCACCGCATCGCGCGTCGTGCCGGCCTCCGCCGAAACGATGGCGCGATCATAGCCCAAAAGGGCGTTTAAAAGCGAACTCTTCCCCACATTGGGCTTGCCGCAGAGCGCGACGTTGACCCCTTCGCGGATGCGCCTGCCCGCGCGGTACTGCTTCAACAGGGCGGCAAGCGCCTCTTCCACGGTACTGAGCCGTTCGTCGACCTCCTCTCCCGTGACGGCAGAGAGATCCTCCTCGGGATAATCGACATCGGCATCGACCATGGCAAGGCACTCCTTGATGAGCCCCTGCAGGCGCTTCCCCTCAGCCGTGAGTTTTTCGCCATAGAGCAGATATCCCGCCTTGACCTGCGCCTCCGAACGGGCGGAGATCATGTCGCCGAGGCCTTCTGCCGCCGAGAGGGAGAGTTTGCCGTTGAGGAATGCCCTCCGCGTGAACTCGCCCGCTTCGGCAGGACGAGCGCCGAGATCGAGCGTGTGCTGCAATACGGCCCGGGCGATCCCGATGCCGCCGTGGCAGTGGAATTCCACCGTATCCTCTCCTGTGAACGAGCGGGGCGCACGAAAGTAGACGCACATCCCGTAGTCGGAGATCGCCCCTCCGTCGATGCGCCCGGGATAGAGAAAGTTCGGCTCAAACTCTCCCTTGCGGGAGAACATCTTTTTTGCAAGCGAAAGAGCCCCATCGCCGCTCACGCGCACGATCGCGACGCCGCCCGCTCCCTGCGCCGTTGCGATCGCTGAAATGAGTTCCATAATTTTCTCCTATATGCAGAGGACATCTGAGCATGAAAATGCGCTCTGCTATAATCTTCGTTTATAATTATAGCACCGATGCGCCACAATGTAAAATGTTTTGCGCATGAAAAACGGCCTCCCGCCAAAAGGAGGCCGCGTGCATTGTTATGATTTTTTGGAAGGATCGTCAAATTCAGAGAACGGATCGTCATCGGAACTCGATTTTCCGGAATTGCCGCTGTTCGGACTGCCGAAGCCCTCAAAGGGATCGGGTCCGTTCTGCGGTCCGCTCTGCGGTCCGCTCTGAGGGCCGTAGGGGCCATAGGGCGGCTGGCTGTACCCGTTGCTGCGCATATAGGCCTGCGTGCGGCGGCGGATGTAGTCGTTATAATCAACGGGAGCATTGTTGCGCACCGCAAAGATGGTGATCCCGCGGAAGGGAAGCACCGCCGAAAGGAAGGCGAGCAGGATGGGCCCGCGCGCATAGTACTTGCGGAAGAAGGCGATGAACAGCACGCAGAAGAAGATGATGACAAAGAACCAGATGAGATAGGCAACGAGATTGCCGTATAAAATGGTGGGCTCCAACCAGGCGGGCATATTGCTGTTGGCGATCCCCGTCATGACGCCCTCGTCCACTTCCAAGGTGCGGTACTGCGGGAAGTAGGAGATGACGGTAGCGATCATCAAAAAGAGCTGCAGGACGACGTAAAGGATCTCCGTAAGCATCGCATACAGCCCGATGCGCTTCATCTTTTGCCCGAAGAACTGCGTCTCGCCTGCAAGTTTACCGGCATAGTAGGTATTGAAGAAGGGAAGAAATCCCATCCAGCGGTGCTTTAAGCCCTGCTTTTTGGCGAGTTTGGAAAGGCCGATCCCGCCGAAAATGAGCAGGATGACATAGACGCCCAGCGCCCCGAGCGCCGCAAACAGATAGTAGCTTAAAACAACGTTGGAAAAGTCGTAGACGTCCTGAATGTCCGGTTTGACGACAAAATTGATGATCTCCTCCATGAACATCATGGGGACATTAAACAAATCAAAAAATTCCATAGGTCCTCCTTACGGGAGCAGCTCCGCTATTCCGTAGTCGGCACTCTCAAGCACGAGCCCCTGTGCGGGCATCGTCACCGAGAGAGCACTCCTCTCCCCCGTTTTGAACGCGCGCGTGATCCCCTCCGGCTTTCCGCAGCCGATCGCGAATAATTCGCCCGCGAGGATGCGCACCATGTTATACAAAAAACCGTTTCCCGTGACGCGCACCGAAAAGAGCGTGCCGCCCGGGATGGGCTTTTCTACGATCGTGACAGCAAAGAGCGTCCTTACACTCGTTTTGGAAGTATAACCCGCCGCACGAAAGGCGGCAAAGTCATGCTCTCCGACAAGGAGCTGTGCAGCCAAACGCATCTTCTCTGTGTCCGGCCTCCACTTGAGGCGCGCCGCATAGCGTGAAAAGAGCGGAAGTTCGCTTTCTGCATAATAGGCGTTGTAGCAATATGTCTTGCGCTTGGCATCGCGCGTGACGTCGAAACCATCGGGCGCAGAGCAACTTCTTATCACTTTGACATCGGACGGAAGCTGCACATTGAAACATTCCCGCAGCTTCTCGGGCGGGATCGTATCGGGGAACTCCCCTTCGACGACCTGCCCCAAAGCGTGGACGCCTGCGTCCGTCCTGCCGCTTGCGGTGAGCGCAATGTGCCGCGCGAACGCCCGTTCTGCGGCCTCCTCCATCACCTGCTGTACGGTGCGGACGCCCGGCTGACGCTGCCAACCCGAAAAATCGGTACCGTCGTAGCTGACAAGGAGCAGCGCCTTCATATCGTCGCTCCGAGATAGACTTTGAGGAGCACCACGCCCGTGATGAGCGCCGCCCCCAGAAGAAAGGCAATGAGGTCGCGCCAGGTGAAGTGCAGTTTTTTGTACTTGGTACGCTTTTTGCCGCCCGTATAGCAGCGCGCCTCCATCGCATCACCCAATTCCTCCGCCCGGCGGAAGGAAGAGAGCAGCAGCGGGATGAGCACGGGGATGACCGCTCTGACGCGGCTCGCGAGCCCGCCCGTCTCAAAGTTTGCCCCCCTCGCCTTCTGCGCATTCATGATGCGCTCCGTTTCGTCGATGAGGATGGGGATATAGCGCAGGGCAATGCTCATGATCTGCGCAAGCTCGCGGACGGGGAAACGGATGAGCGTGAGCGGGAATAGAAGGCTCTCGATGCCGTCCGTCAGCGCTACGGGCGTCGTCGTGTAGGTGAGTAGCGACGAACAGGTGATGAGAAGCACGAGGCGGATGACGAGGAAGATGCTGAAGATGATGCCCTCTTTCGTGATCGTAAAGATCCACCACTCGGCATACACCGTCTCGCCGTTATAAAAGAGCAGATTGAGTACGGTCGTAAAGATGATGAGAAAGAGGATGCCCTTGATCGCCTTGAATACCCGAAGGACCGGGATGCGCGAAAAGCCGATGGCAAGCATGAGAACGACCAGACAGCACGCAAGCCCTGCAAAGTTTTTCGCAAGGAAGATCGCCACGATATACGCAATGAGAAAGACGATCTTAAGCCGGGGATCGAGGTCATGGACGAAGGACTTCGTCGGATAGTACTGCCCGAAGGCGACATCTTTCATCATACGCAGCCCTCCTTTTCTCTGAGGGCAAGCGCTTTTCGAAGGAAGTCCTCCGTCGTGAAGTCGCATTCAAGCGAGATCCCGCGCTCCTTGAGCGCCATGCAGATCTTCGCCGTCAGCGGCACATCCAGCCCGAGCGAAAGAAGCTCCTCGGAATGCGTAAACAATTCCTTGGGCGGAAGGACGTATTTTACTTCTCCGTCCGAAAAGACGGCGACGCGCGTGCAGTTCTCGGCGATCTCGTCCATGTCATGCGAGACGATGATGATGGTCCTGCACCAGGAGGAATGCAGGCGGTGGAGAAGATCCATCACGTCCTGTTTCCCCAACGGATCGAGGCCCGCGGCCGGCTCGTCGAGCACCAAGATCTCCGGTTTCGTGACGATGACGCCCGCAATGGCGACGCGGCGCTTCTGCCCGCCCGAAAGATCGAAGGGAGACACCTCCTTTACTTCGTCGTAGTTGAGCCCGACGATGGTGAGCGCGTCGCGGACGGCGCCTTCCACCTGCTCCTTCGTCGGCTTTTCGGGTGCAAAGTTCTTATAGCCGAAGGCCACGTCCTCGAATACCGTCTCGGCAAAGAGCTGGTATTCGGGATACTGCATCACCATGCCCACCTTGCTCCGAAGCGCGTTGAAATCCGTCTTTTTGTCGGTAAGATCGAAATCTCCCACTTTGAGAACGGTATCAGAGGGCGGGCTCTTGCGCTTTTTCCGATACTTCTTCAGGGAAGTCGGCACGCGCAGGAGGGCGTTGAGGTGCTGCACAAACGTGCTCTTTCCGCTGCCCGTATGGCCGATGATCCCGAAGAACTCCCCTTCCTCCACGGTGAGGGAGACATCCTTCAGGGCAGCCGAAGCAAAGGGCGAACCCGGGTTGTAGGTATAGTTCAGGTGTTCTGCGACGATACGCATGATGCGATCTCCTCTGCCAGACGCCCGGCGTCCAGCGTGTCGGCAACGGGCAGACCACCCGCGCGCAGATCCCTGCAGATGCGCCCGATGAGGGGCAGGGTGAGGTTGTAGGTAATGAGCTCTTCATGGCGCTCGAAGATGTCCTGCGGCGTACCCTGCATGACGATCTCCCCGCGGTTCATGACGATGGCACGGGATGCCCGAAGCGCCTCCTCCATGAAGTGCGTGATGAGGAGCACCGTGATGCCCTGCTCACGGTTGAGGTGTGTGACGACGTCGATGATCTCACGCCGCCCTCTCGGGTCGAGCATGGCCGTCGATTCATCCAGGATGAGCACTTTAGGCATGACGGCAAGAACGCCTGCGATCGCGATGCGCTGCTTCTGTCCGCCCGAAAGACGGGAGACCGTCGCATGACGGAACTCCTCCATCCCGACGGCGGAAAGGGCAAAATCGATCCGTTTTCCGATCTCCTCGCGGGGAAGGGCAATGTTCTCCGCACCGAATGCGATGTCATCCTCCACGATGGAAGCGACTGTCTGATTGTCGGGATTCTGGAACACGATCCCCACCTGCTTTCGGATGTCGAAGAGATTCTTATCGGTAAGCACCTCCCCGAACACGCGGATGGTGCCGCCGTCCGCTTGCAAAAGCCCGTTCGTGAGGCGGGCAAGCGTGCTCTTGCCGCTCCCGTTGTGTCCAAGAACGGCAACGAATTCCCCTTCCTCTACGGAAAAATTTAAGTTTTTGATCGCAAACGAGCCGCCTTCCTCATAGGAAAAACTGACGTTTTCAAATTCGATCGCTTTCATATCCCTCATTGGTATCGGCGCGCAAAATCCATCGGTGCGCCCGATTTCCTAATATTATAGCAAACCTTTCTGCAAGTTACAATGAAAACGCCGTGAAAAATTATGAAATACTTGGAAACGACGTCCCATCCCTGCAAAAGCAATTCCCCGCCGCTGCGGGGAAAGAGTTACATATTCTGCATACCGCGCTTGCCCTTGGAGAGCTTTTTGACGGAAGTACGGTGCTCCTCGCCCGCAAACAGACGCACAAGGTTCTTGCGGTGTGCGAACCAGGTGAGAAAGTTGAGAAGGAGCAGGAGCATGAAGAGCACGATGACCCAGACGTTCATGAGCTCGGGCGAATAGCGAAGATAGAAGATGATCCCCTGCCACAGCGAAAAGCCCGTGACGCCGAGCAAGGAACCCATCGAGCCCCATTCGGTAACGGCAATGAACGTGAGCACGCAGACGAGCCACAGGAAGGCGACCGCCGCATACCAGCCCTGCTCGCATCCAAGTGCAAACCAAAAGAGGCCCAAGGTCGAGGCGATGCCCTTTCCGCCCCGGAAGCGCATGGTCACGGGCCAGATGTGCCCGATGATGACAAACACGCCGCAAACATAGCGGGTAACGTCGGAGACGACGACGTCCGTTCCGGCAAAGACGTAGTCCCGAAACACAAAATAGCTGATGAGCGCCGGGATGCCGCCCTTGGAGACATCGAGGAGGAAATTGACGAGCCCCACCTTGAGGCCGAACTCGCGGCTCATATTCATGGTGCCGGGGTTGCCGCTTCCGATCTTGTGCGCATCCTTGTGTTTGGTACGCGCGATGATCATGGCGAAATTGACGCAGCCAAGCAGATAGCAGACGACCGCCATCAGCAAAAACCAATACCAACTCTGAGAAAAGTACAGCTCTTTCATGAGGCCCCTCGAACCGATCAGTCGTCCTTCTTGTTGCGCACCTGGATGCGGATGGGCGTACCCGAGAAATCATAGGCCTGACGAATGACATTCTCGAGATAGCGCGCATAGGAAAAGTGCAGGAGCGTCTCGTCGTTGACCATGAGCACAAAGAGCGGCGGCGCAACGGAGACCTGCGAAGCGTAGTAGAGCTTTAATCTCCTGCCCTGATAGGAAGGCGGTTCGGAGATGCGCATGGCGTCCATCAGAAGGTCGTTGAGTGCCCCCGTCGGGATGCGGAAATGGGCGTGATCGTACGCCTCACGGGCGAGTTTGATCACCTTTTCCGCGCGCTGACCCGTCTTAGCGGAAATATAGACGGACTTGAAGTAGTCCATGAATTTGAGATCCTCTTTGAGCTTTGCCTCAAACGTCTCGATGGTATGGGTGTCCTTTTCGACGAGATCCCACTTGTTCATGACGATGACGGAGGGCTTGCCCTCTTCATGTACCATGCCGATGATGCGGACGTCCTGCTCGGTCAGCCCTTCCGTCGCGTCGACGACGAGCACGGCGACATCTGCCCTTCTCACCGCATCGAAAGCGCGGAGCACGGAATAGTACTCCACGTTGTCCTCGACAGAACGCTTGCGGCGGATGCCAGCCGTATCGATAATGACGTACTTTTCGCCGTCCCGTTCAAAGGGAGAATCGATGGCGTCGCGCGTCGTCCCCGCAATATCGGTGACGATGGTGCGCTCCTCGCCTAAGATGCGGTTGACAAGCGAACTCTTGCCTGCATTTGGCTTGCCGACGACGGCGATGCGCAGAGCGTCCCCCGTCTCTTCCTCCCCTTCCGAAAAGGATCCGACGGCCTGATCGAGGACATCGCCGATGCCGCGGGAGTGTTCGGCCGAGATACCGAAGGGCTCTCCGAGGCCGAGCGAGTAAAACTCAAAGAGCTTGTCCTCGGAATAGTCGTCGAGTTTGTTGACGACAAGGACGACGGGCTTGCGGCTGCGGCGGAGATAGTCGGCAACGTCATAGTCCGAACTCGTCAATCCCTCTCTTCCGTCCACGAAAAAGAGGATGACGTCGGCCGTCTCGACGGCGAGCTTCGCCTGTGTCGCGATCTGCTTCCACATGACGTCCTCGCTCTTGAGCTCGATGCCGCCCGTATCGACAAGCGTAAACGTTTTGCCCCGCCACTCGGCCGAGGCGTAGATGCGGTCGCGCGTGACGCCGGGGCGGTTTTCCGTGATGGAGAGCTTGCGCCCGATGACCTTATTAAAAAATGTGCTCTTGCCGACGTTCGGTCTGCCGACAATGGCGATGAGATGCTGCATAAATACCTCCTTAGAAGGGGTGTTTGAGTGTGGATTTTACGTCGTGATGTAGGCGCCGTCCTCGCCGTCCGTCTCGGTAAAGCGGACGATGACACGCTCCTTGCGGCTGGTGGGAACGTTCTTCCCGATGCCGTCCGCACGGAAGGGAAGCTCTCTGTGCCCACGGTCGACGAGGCAAAAGAGACGGACGCTCTCCGCCCTGCCGAGCGCCGAGAGCGCCGAAAGCGCTGCCCGCACCGTTCTTCCCGTATAAAGAACGTCATCACAGAGGATGACCCGCTTGCCCTCGATGTCGAAATCGATCTCGCTCCCCTTAAAGACGGCATCGCAGCCGCCCGAGAGAAGGTCGTCGCGATAGAGCGCGATATCGAGGATGCCGAGGGGAAGTCTGACCCCTTCGAGCCGTTCGATCTCGGCCTGCATCCTGCGCGCCAAAATGACCCCGCGCGTGCGGATGCCGATGAGGACAACGTTCTCCGTTCCCTTCTCGAGCTCAACTGCTTCCGCGGAAAGACGGCGGATGATGCGGGCAAGGGTATCTGCGTCGATGATGTTCTTCATTTTTCACCTCTTACAATGGTGAGTATTTGTTCAAAGCAGTCGGGAAGCGGAGCCGTGAACGTCATGCGCTCCCCGCTCACGGGGTGCGTCAGCGTCAGACGGAAGGCGTGCAGAAGCTGACCGTTGAGGGCAAAGCGCTGTCTCTGAAAGCCATAGATGGGATCACCCACCACGGGATGTCCCATATATTTGGCGTGCACGCGGATCTGGTGCGTGCGCCCCGTATGCAGTGTAAAATGCACGAGTGTATTGTGGGCGAAGCGCTCTGCGACCTCCCAGTCCGTCTCGGCACGGCGTCCCCTGCCCGCGGGGAGGACAGCCATTTTGAGGCGGTCCTTCGGATCACGGCCGATGTCGGTCACGATCTTGCCGCTGTCCTCCTTTAAAACGCCCTCCAAAAGGGCAAGGTATTCGCGGTGACAGGTCTTTTCCCGGATCTGCTCGCTCAGAGAAAGATGCGCCCGATCGTTTTTGGCAACGACGAGCAGTCCCGAGGTATCCTTATCGATGCGGTGCACGATGCCGGGACGAAGCTCCCCGTTGATGCCACTCAGATGGTCGAGGCGAAACAGAAGCGCATTGACGAGCGTTCCCTCGTAATTGCCGCTTCCGGCGTGTACCGTCATGCCCTGTGGCTTGTTGATGACGGCGATGTCCTCGTCCTCATAAACGATATCGAGCGGGATGTCCTCGGGGCGGGCAGCGATGGGCCTGGGATCGGGGATCTCAACTTGGATCTCCTCCCCGTCCTTCAGAACGGCGCCCGCCTTCACAGACCTGCCCGAAACGAGCACATGACCCTCATCGATGAGCTTTTTGACGGCACTCCGCGTGAGGCCCGTCTTTTCGCTCAGAAACACGTCGACGCGGAGGCCACCCTCCGCGACATACTGCTGCCTATTCATCGTGTTTGGACACGTCTTGCGGCTCCCGATCGGAGCTTTCATCGGGAGACTTCTTCCCTTCGGAAGCCGATCCGTCCGAGGTTTTCTGTGCCGCCTGAGCGGCTTTGAGCGCCTCTTTTTCCTCCTCTTCTCGTTTCGCCTCGTCGCGCCACTCCTTTTTCAGGGGATAGAGCGCATCCTTGCCGATGAAGATGATGATGAAAAGAAGGACGACGCCGCCGAACGTGATAAAGAAATCGGCAAAGTTGCATACCCCGAAACCGAGGGGCGAGACGTCCACCATATCGCGGACATAACCCAAAAAGAGGCGGTCGATGAGATTGCCGATCGCTCCCGCCTCGATGACGGCAAGCGTGATGCGGGCGGGCGTATTGCGGCGGAAGATCGTGAAAAAGAGGACGGCAAGTCCTACGATGAGGATGGCCGTAAAGATCGTGACAAGGGTCATGGCGAGCTCGTTGTCGTCAAACCAACTGAAGGCCATGCCCGTGTTCTTTGTAAAGTAAAAGCGGACGATGCCGAGGAAGAACGCACTCTGACGGATGTTCGTCTCCTCCGCCCATGCCTTGGTCGCAAGATCGACGGCAAGCAGCACCGCGAAGATGCCGAGCGAGATGAGCGCGATGACGTTCTCTTTCTTTTTAAAAAATGCGATGAGTTTTTGCTTCATGGATAAATGATACGACCGGGTGTTTTTTCAGGACTCCTCTTCCATCAGACCGAGTTCCCGGCACAGCTTGGAAAGATCGAGGGGCTGTTTGGGATTGAGCACCTCCTCCATATCGAAGGCAGGCTCCTCATCCTCCTCTTCGCCGAGATACACGCGGAGCGAATGCGTGAACGCCTGAAAATCGCGCACATCCTCCTCGTCGGGGTATTGAGCGGAGAGGCGGTCGGAGAGCAGTCGGCACTTGTCGCACAGCAGTTTCAGCTCCTTCCGGTCATTTTCAGCCTGTTCGCTCCCCTCCTTTTTGATGCGTTCGCCTTCCGCAACGGCACGCATGAGCGCCTCCGAAACTTCCCCGCGCTGTCCTTCGAGCACGGAGAGACGGGCGCGGAGACGGCGGTTGTCCTCGCGGATCTCTTCGGTGAGTTCCCGCTGGCGCTTCAATACGCCGTCATACTCCTCTTTGAGGCGTTGGACGAGCGCGCGCACTTCCTTTGCGGAATACAATTTGAACATATCAGACTCCCTTGCCGTAGCGGTGCATCATTTCCGTCTTTAAGGAATGAAGCCGGGGCGATAAGTCGACTTTGTAGATGTGCGGCATATCGAGACGGGTGTATTCCTCCCAGAAACGTGCGTACTCGGAATTGAAATAAGCGTTGATCTCCTTGAGCGGCTTGTGCCATAAAAGGCGCTCCCCCGACTTGATCCACATCGCGCGGATGTTGCGCACGGAGAAGTTGGTGACCGTCATGCGCTTCCATGTCTCCACCGGGTGGAAGAGTTCAAGAGGCTGCGTCGCATCCACCTCTTCCCCGGCGCGCACGATGTAGTCGGCGACCGCCTTGCCCGAGGCGTTGTCGTAGATGCGGTAGACATCCTTCATGCCGGGGTTGGTGACCTTTTCCGATGTATCGGAGAGCTTGATCTTGGGGATCTCCTCGCCGTTTTCAAAGACGGCGGCGAGCTTATACACGCCTCCGAGCGCGGGCATATCGGCGCTCGTGATGAGCTTCGTGCCGACGCCCCACGAATCGATGCGCGCCCCCTGCTCCTTGAGGGAACGGATGGAGTACTCATCGAGATCGCCCGAAGCGCAGATGATGGTCTTTTCAAAACCAGCCGCATCGAGCATCTTGCGCGCCTCTTTGGAAAGGTAGGCCAAATCGCCCGAGTCGAGGCGGATGCCGACGGGTTCCTGCCCCGAAGCGCGCAGTTCCCTGAATACCTGAATGGCATTGGGAACGCCGCTCTTTAAAGTATCGTAGGTATCGACAAGGAGCAGGCACCCCGTCGGGAAACTCTTGGCATAGGCGCGAAAGGCTTCGAGCTCGCTCGGGAAATTCATCACCCAACTGTGCGCCATCGTACCTGAGACGGGCACATCGAATGCCTTGCCCGCATAGACGTTGGAAGTTCCGACGCAGCCGCCGATGATGGCGGCGCGTGCGCCGTAGATGCCCGCATCCGGGCCCTGCGCGCGGCGCAGACCGAACTCCATCACGCCACCGCCGGCAGCCGCGCAAATTTTAGCGGACTTGCTCGCGATGAGCGTCTGATGATTGACGAACGTCAGAAGCGCGGTCTCTGCGAGCTGCGCCTCGATCATGGGCGCCTTGATGGTGAGGATGGGCTCGTACGGGAATACGATCTCCCCCTCGTGGACGGCGATCATATCGCCCGAGAAGCGAAGGCCGGAGAGATACTCAAGATAGTCCTCCGTGAAGATGCCGAGAGAGCGAAGATAGGCGATGTCGTCCTCGTTGAAATGCAGGCTCATGAGCCAGTCGGCGGCCTGTTCCATGCCGGCCGCGACCGAATAGGTGATGAGCTTGTTGGGGCGGAAGAAGATATCGAATGCCGCCATCTCCTCATGCCTGCCCTCATTGAAATACCCCTGCCCCATCGTGATCTGATAGAGGTCGGTCAAAAGCGTTAAATTTCTCATCTCATTCCCCTCCGGGCACATCAAAATCGCCCATATCTCCGCCGTCACAACCGTCACTGCTGTCGCCGCCGTCATCGCCGTTGCTGTCATCGGAGCCGCAGTCATTGTCATCCTGCTCCCGATCGTCTGTCAGCGGAAGCTCGTGGGCGGCAGGATCGAGGTACACCTCCTCTTCCTTTTTTTCCTTCTCTTTCGGGGGTGCGGGCGGATAGTTTGCGCCCAAAAGATTTACCTTGTCGAAGTACGGAACGTCGTCCTTATACGCCTTGATGTAGGCCGTGATGCCGCAGGGATCACCCGTCTTGCTGCCGATGACCGCTCCCTCTTTCCGATAATTGAGAAAGAGCAGCACGCCCGCACCGATGAGCCCCAGCACCATGAGGATGAGCGAGGTCACGAACGACCAGCGGATGCCGCCTCCCGAGAGGATATAGTCGGGATCGCGCAGCGGCTCCATGATGGAGCGCACAAGACCGTACCAGAAGAAGTAGGCGCAGACAAACAGGCCGTTGGGCTTTTTATCCCACTTCCACGCCGCATAAAAGAGCAGCGCCCAGCCGATGAGGTTGATGCAGCTCTCATAGAAGAAGAAGGCATAGTGCCAATCGGCATTCGGATCGGAAAAGGAACCGATTCCGAACACATCGGGAAGGCTGCTGATGGGAACGGCGAAGGGAAACCAATGGAAAGCGGGATTCTCAACCTCCGCGCCGTACACTTCGGCATTGAAGAAGTTGCCCCACCGCCCCAGCGCCTGTGCCACGAGGATGTTCAAAACGACGCAGTCCGCAACGCGAAGAAATTCGATCTTCTTGATGAGACAGACGACAAGCCCCGCAAGGACGCCGCCCATGACGCCGCCGAGGATGCTCAATCCCCCTTTGCGGATGCTGTCCCAATCGAACCACTGTGAGATGGCCATGCCGTCCGTGATGCAGTAGTAAAGCCGCGCGCAGATGAGCGCCGAAGGGATGCAGACGATGAAGAGCGTTAAAATAAGCTCCGGATTGATGTTCCTCCTCCGCATGAGGAGAGAGGAAAGATAGGCCGCAAGCAGCATCCCCGTTACGATGCAGATGGCGTAAAAGTAAATTTCAAATCCGAACAGGATGATGCCGCGCTCGTTGATGCCGAAGAGCGGCCCGTCCTTCGCAAGAAGCAATGTTTGCAAGAAAGCCTCCCGAAAGAAGAGAAGTCAAGTTTTTGACTATTATAGCATTTCATACGCAAGAAAGTCAACCGCATCGGGTTGACTTTCACACAATTTTCCCTTATACGAGCCCCAGCCGCAGCGGACGCACGCTGTTGAGCAGCGGGATGGCGAGAAAGGCAAGAACATAGTTTAAAAGGCTGTTGAAGATCTGCCCCAGCACAAAGAGCCGCACAAAGACGTAGTTGCCGAACGTCCATACCCCGCCGAAGCGCTCGTTGATGGCGTCGATGAGGTTCTGCGACAGGAAGATCTTGTTGCCGATGTAGTACATCCCCAGCGAATTGACAAGCACCGTGCAGAGCGTGAACGTGAGAAGGGTCGTGATCGCAAGTTTTATAAGAAGACTCCCCTTGCAATGCAGCGGGATGCGCATCACGAGCCCCGCAATGACCGCCATGAGCATCAATGAGAGTGACACCCACCAATAATAGGCCAATCCCGCGCTGTTGAGAAGATACCCGAAGAGATCGCCCACCATGACGGCGGCGGCACCGGGCAGAGCCCCCAGAAGGACGCCCGAGAGAAGCGCCGTAAACAGACTGAAACTGAACTGCGTATCGGCAAACTTGATCTCGAACGTGTTGACGACGATGCACAGAGCCGCCATGATGCCGATGTAGGCGACTTTATGCGCCGCGGAGCGCGTGAGGAGCACCTGGGAAAAGCACAGCCTCTGCCAGAGCGGAAAGTGCTTTTCGGGGCGTTCGGGGCCTGCTGCCGCATTTCTTGCGGCGGAACTAATTGCTTCAGACATAAAAAAAACCTCCCTTTGAGGAGGTCCGCAAAACGGGCGCTTGGGCCGCAGCGGGCACAGCGCAGATCGAGCGGACGCGCCGCGGCACCGCAGAGGCAATGCTGAGATTTTTGCCCCTTTCGTCTGCGAACAACGTCCCGTTTCGCAGCACTTGACGCACCTTGGCTACTCTTCCCGACTATTATATCACCATCCCGGGCGTACCGCAAGCATTTTGGGCATATTTTTCCGGGCGAGACCAAAACTATCGGTATGGCACTCATCATGGTCCGCACGGCCATCGTCTTTTTCGTGCTCCTTGTCATCATGCGGCTGATGGGAAAGAGGCAGATCGGAGAGATGCAGCCCTTTGAGCTCGTCATCACCCTCCTCATTTCCGAGCTCGCCTGCATCCCGATGGCAGATGCGTCCGTTCCCCTTCTTTACGGCGTTATCTCTGTCGTCACCATCTTTGTCCTGCATGAGATCGTCACGCTCATCGACCTCAAGGGCAAGCCCTTCAAAGCACTCCTTTCGGGCAAACCCAGCGTCGTCGTCAACAAGAACGGGATCGATGCCTACGAGTTAAAACGCAACCGCCTCGATGTGAGCGACCTCATCGAATCCCTCCGCACGGCGGGCTACTTTTCCCTTGACAGCATCGACTATGCCCTGTACGAATCCAACGGCACGTTCTCGGCTCTGCCCAAGGAGAATTACGAGGAAAAACAAACGTCGCTTCCCCTCGTCATCCTCTCCTCGGGGAAATTTGACAAAAAGAACCTGGAATTTTCCGGGCTCAGTGAAGCGTACTTCCGTGAGCTCCTGCGCGAGAGAGGCGTCAAGGAAAAGGAGGTGCTCGTCCTCACCGCGGACGGCACGGGAAAGCTGTATCTTCAGGAGAACGGCAGACGCTATCAGACGATGCAGGTCTCCTATCCGGGAGGCAAAACGTGGTAAAATCACTCGTAAGCATTCTGGTCGCAGGCCTGCTGCTGTTAAGCGCAGCCGTCTTTGAAGGAATCTATGTGAAGCAACAGTTTTCTGCATTCGGGGAGGAAGTTTCGGCACTCATACAGAAAGCGGAAGGAGAACAGGCCGCAGCGGGCGATGCCGAGGCCGTCTATGCCTCGTGGGAAAAGCGGCGGGACGAGCTGCATATCTGGATCCCTCACAACGACATCTCGCGCATCGACGACTACCTTTCGGAGAGCATCCGCTGTTTTGAAGAAGAACAGCCGACGCTGGCGCTTACAAAGCTCGAGATCGTCCTGCGCCTGTGCGAAACGCTCCCCTCTACCTATCTCGTGTCCCTTCCAAATCTCTTCTAAAAAAACCTTGCCGCGCTCCACAAGGGAGCACGGCAAGGCGATCAAAGTAAGGATCTCCTCTTCGGAGTCAGGATTAAGCGGGTGGAGCACTCGGGTCGATCTCCCCGTTGGCGACACCAAGCATATACTGTGCAGCCTCATAAGGGAACGCGCCGCCCGAGTTCATCACGAGGGAAAGGAGGGAGCTCGTATCGATGATGCGCTTTAAAAACACGGCGCCCTTGAGCTTGCTGAGCTTTTCTTCCCCTTCCGGCATCTGTTTGGCAGCCGCAAGCAACTGCGTGGAGGGCGTCTGCATCTGGTCGTAGATGGCCTTGCCCGACGGCGTGACCTGCATATCGATGAACCGCGTGAGGAAGGTGAAGGGCGTTGCCTCGGGCTCCTTCGGGATGGTGAGGCCGCTCATCGCTTCAAAGCGCTCATCCGTGACGAAGGGAACTTCCTTTGCGCCGTAGAAGCGCTTGTCGTCTGCGGGAGCTTCGCCCTCGATCGCAACGGGGAAGGCGGCGATGTCGGTGAGCACATCCGTCGCAACGTGCACCGTATAGGTGCCGCCGAAGAGCTTCCAGCCCTTTCCGGGGATAAAATCTTTGAGATCTTCGACCGGGAAGGAGAGCGCGATCTCTTTGCTCTCCCCCGCCGCAAGCCGCACCTTCTGAAAGGCGCGCAGCTCCTTCTTGGGACGCGGGATGCCGCCTTCCGGGGAGGAAACATACAGTTGAAGGACGGCAGAGCCCGCTCTGTCCCCTGTGTTCGTGACGCCGCAGGTGACGGAGACAACGCCCTCATTCACCACTGCGGGAGATGCGGTATAGGCAAAGTTCGTATAGGAGAGCCCGTATCCGAAGGGATAGCGCACTTGCTTTTCCGCCGACGTGTAATAGCGGTAACCGACAAAGACGCTCTCCTTGTACACTTCGTTGATCTTTTTGGAGAACACGTCTCCGAAGGGAACATCGGTATAGGTCATGGGCCAGGTCTCGGCAAGGCGGCCTGCGGGGTTTTTCTCGCCGAACAGCAGCTCACAGCACGCCGTGCCGCCGTTCTGCCCGGGCAGATACATATCGAGAATGGCGTTCACCTTGTCCGCGAAGGGAAGCTCCATCGGAGAGCCGCCGAAGAGCACCACGGCGACAGGTTTTCCCGCTGCCGTGAGAACGTCGATGAGGTCGAGCTGCGTCTGTGGAAGGCGCATATTTTCGCGGTCGTAGCCCTCCCCTTCCGTCATGTCGTCAAGACCGGCAAAGATGAGGATACGGTCGTGATCTTTCGCCGCCTCGAGCGCCGCCTGACGCAGTTCGAGTGCGTTTTCTCCATCCTCGCGATAGCCGCAGAGATAGGTGTAGGCGATGCCCTTTTCGTCAAACGCCTGCTTGGAAGACGTGAGCTTCGTGGGGTTGATCATCGAGCTGCCCGCACCCTGATAGCGCATCTTTGCGAACATCTCGCCGACGACGAGCAGCTTTCCGCCGTCCGCTTTGAGAGGCAGCGTGCCGTCGTTTTTGAGGAGCACGGCGCAGTCGGCCGCGATCTCGGCGGCAAGCGCGTGATGGGCCTCGAAATCGGCGTCCTTCTGTTCGGCTCCGACGGCATACCGTTCGACGAGACGAAGCACATTTTCGACAGCCTTATCGAGCGTCTGCATATCGAGCGAGCCGTCTTCGAGCGCCTTGAGGATGACATCGCGGCAGTAGGCAGTATTGCCGGGCATTTCGAGATCGAGCCCTGCCTTCAGGGAAGCAACGCGGTCGTGCGTTGCGCCCCAATCGGTCATGACGAGGCCGTCAAAACCCCACTCTTTGCGGAGGACGTCGGTGAGCAGCCACTCGTTCTCCGAACAGAAAGTGCCGTTGATGGCGTTATACGCACACATGAGGGTCGCAGGTTTTGCCTCCTTTACGACGCGCTCGAACGCACGAAGATAGATCTCACGCGCGGCGCGTTCGTCGCAGACGCTGTTGCCGGCAAAGCGGTGATCCTCGGCGTTGTTGAGCGCAAAGTGCTTGAGAGAAACGCCCACGCCCTGCGCCTGCACGCCTTCGACTTCGCCAATGCCCATTTCGGATGCGAGCAAGGGATCTTCGGAGTAGTACTCAAAGTTGCGGCCGCACAGGGGGTTGCGCTTGATGTTGACGCCGGGGCCGAGGATGACGTGTACGCCGTAGTGTCTGCACTCGGCGGCAATGCCCTCCCCCACCTTTCTGGCGTTTTCGGGATCCCATCCCGAAGCGACCGTCGCGGCCGTCGGGAAGGAAGTCGCAAGTTCGCTGCCCATGACGCCGTTGTCTCCGCCCGCAGCCTGCTTGCGCAGGCCGTGGGGGCCGTCCGACATGGAGAGAGCCGGGATGTTCAGGCGCTCGACGGACGCAGTGTACATGAAGTTCTGCCCCGCGACGAGATACGCCTTTTCTTCGGGTGTAAGTTCTTGAAGCAGTTTTTTGATATCCATATTTTTTCCTTATTCCTTGACGCCTCCGAGCACCGCGCCCTTTTCGATATACTTCTGGAAGAACGGGAATACGCAGAGGATGGGGATGGTCGCAACAACGACAAGTCCGTATTGGATGAGGAAGCGCGAATAGTCGATGTTGCCCGACTGCATGAAGTTGGCGTTTTCGCTGATCATGTTGTTGACGACGAGCTGCAGAGGCCACCAGTCACGCGCCGTGGACAGGTAGACATACGCCTGGAACCAGGAGTTCCACTGAAAGACGACGCTGTAGAGAAGAACGACCGTCGCGATGCTCATGCACTGCGGCAAGCAGATCTGGAACATGAGGCGGAAGTGTCCCGCGCCGTCCAACTGTGCCGCCTCCACCGTAGACTGCGGCACGCCGAGATAGGCGTTCATCATAAGGATCATGAAGTAGGAGTTCGTGCAGGTGGGGATGATGATGGCGAGCGGACTGTTGACGAACCCGAGCGAACGCATGACGATGTAGGTCGGGATGAGGCCGCCGTTGAACATCATCGTGAACATGACGAACAGGATCATGATGCCACGGTAACGGGTGCTGCGGCTCAAGACATAGCCCGCAAGGACGTTGAGCACAAAGCCGAGCGCCGTTGCGCCGACGACATAGATGATCGTATTGAGATAGCCCCGCAAAACGTTGTTGGAAGCAAAGACGTGTGCATAGCCCGCGAGCGTCAGATCGCCGACCGGAAGCCAGATCATGCCCTCGGAATTGTAGAGCGTGAAGCCGTCCGAGAAAGAGGCGACAAGGGAATACCAGAGCGGGATGACGCAGATGAACATCATGACGATGAGGAGCGCGTAGATGATGATATCTGCGATCCAGCCGAGCACGCTGTTCTTTTCGACCATGCCGCCATTTCTGTATTTGGTTTTCACTTTTTGCATGATATTCCCTCCTTAGAAGAGCGAAGTCTTCGCTGCGACTTTCGTCAGCTTGTTGGACAGGAGCAGGAGTGCCGTCGAAATGACGGACTGGAAGAGACCTGCAGCCGAGGAAAGACCGTAGTTGTTCTGGATGACGCCCCAGCGGTAAGTGAACGTCGAAAGGCAGTCCGCCGTGTCGTAGATGCTCTCGTTGTAGAGAAGGAGCACCTTGTCAAAGCCCGTCATGAACACAGTGCCGACGGACATCGTAAACATCATGATGATGGTCGGGATGATGCTGGGGATGGTGATGTGGATGAGCCGCTGCCATCTGCCCGCGCCGTCGAGCGCTGCCGCCTCGTGCAAATCGGGATTGATGTTGGAGATGGCCGCCACATATACGATGGAGCCGTACCCCGCGCCCTGCCAGACGCCCGCGAGCGTGTTGATCCACCAGAAGTATTTGGGGTTGGTAAGCATATCCTCTCGGTTTGCGCCCAGCGCCACAAAGAGGTCGGTGATGACGCCCGTATCGCTCATGAAGTCCTTGATGAGCGAACACACGACGACGGTCGCAACGAAATAAGGCATATAGCTCACCGTCTGCGCAACGCGCTTGAAGGGCTTGATGCGGACCTGCGAAAGAAGCAGACCGAGGAGGACGGGTGCCGCAAAACCGATGGTGAGGTTCATCGCCGCCATGACGCAGGTATTGCGGAACACCTTGGGGAAGGACTCGTTGGAAAAGAGATCAACGAAGTTCCCCCAGCCCCAATAATCCGCCCATTCGCTTCCGAACACACCGCGGCCGGGCCGATAGTCCTCGAAGGCGATGATGATACCGAACATCGGAACATAGTTGAAGATGATAAAGAAAACTGCAATGGGAATGAACAGGAGATAGATGGGATAATCCCGCTTCATGTCCTTGACCCACCGCTCGTGCTTGTCCTGACGCTTGCGCCGGCGCAGTTCTCGGGGATCAACGGCTTCTTCTTCCGCACCCACAGCAGCTACGTTTTCTACTGTCTGCATAATTCCCTCCTTATGAAGTTTTAAAAGGCGGCGCGGGGAGACCCCGCGCCCGCTCCCTTAAAGGTGCTTACTCGGCAGCCGTCGCCGTGTAAGTCGTGCCGTTGATCTCAATGGTGATGACGCCGTCCGCCTGGGACCAGGTGCCCTCCCCTTCGTCGGTCGCGTAGGAAGTGGTACCCGAGCAGGTGCCGTCTGCCGAGCAGACGATCGTGAAGGTGCATGCACCGCCCCAGATGCTGCCCGTGAAGGTGTACTCCTCGGCGTCCGCGACGCTGTTGCAGACCATGTTCACCGTCTCACCCGCCGCATAGCTCAGAACAGGCGTGTAGGTGAAGGAATAGGAGATGAGAGGCTCTTCCAGCGTATAGGAGAGCGTGACCTCCTCGCCTCCGAACTGCGCCGCATTGATCTTGTAGGAGAAGGAGTAGGTCCCGTCGGTGTTCTCGGCCGTATAGACGGTGCCGCCAAACACGAAGACGTAGTAGTCGCCGTCCGACATATACTGCCAGGTGCCCGTTGCATCGGCGAAGTCCATGACGCCTTCCATCGTGATCTGAAGGTTTGCGGATGAGTCGTCGTAGCAGGTAAGCACGACTGCAGCGCCCCAGCTGTTGCTGCCCGTGAACTCCACTTCCACCACAAGGTTGGGATTGATGGAGGTCATCGTGTAGTCCGTCTCGGTGCCCGTCAGAGTAATGGACGCGCCGACGACGGTGATGGTGTAGACCTTGGAGCTGTCGTCGCCGTCCGTCATCGTGTAAGTGACGGTGCCGTCCTCCGCGGTCTCAGACGTATAGGTGCCCAACGAGCCAGCATAGCCGGCGCCGTTGATGCCGTCGAGGGTGTAGGAGTTATCCGAATAGAAGGTCGCCGTGACGAAATCCTCCGCATAGTTGGTGCTCCAGAACTGCTCCACCGTCTGCACGACTTCCTCGAGGTAGTCCTCCTGTTTGGAGAAGTTGTAGGTCAGAAGGCTCATGTCGTCGTACATATTCGTGAGGTAGACCGTGCCGTCCGCATCCGAGACGATGTTGTGCGTCTCCTCGCCAAAGTTGACCTGATCGTCGAACGTGACCGTGTAGTGGATGGTGTTGCCATCCTCGTCCGTACCCGATGCCTCCTCGGCGGTGTAGGTGCCGCTGTAGAGGACGGAGGTGAACTGCGAGTAATAGTAGGTGCCGTCCTCGTAAAGGTTGAGCTCGAGGCCGATACCGCCCTGATCAGGGGGATAGTAGCCGTAGCCGCCTTCCACGGTGACTTCCGCGGGGGTCACGGGCGTATCGCCGCCGGGAGTTTCGGGATCCTTGCCAGGATCCTCCGTATCGGGCTTGCAGGCTGCAAGGCCAAAGCTGAATGCGGCAACGGTGAGCGCCGCGATGCCGATCGTCAAAAATTTACGGAATTTCATTGTGTCATCTCCTTATCGTCGTTCAGCGCAGCCTGTCGTAGAGGCTCTGCAGAAGTTCGGTGTTGCTGTCGCACTTGCGGGTACGGAGCGCGCCGAGGAATGCGTTCCAGTTTGCATCCGTAACGCCGCTCTTGATGAGGTTGGGAACTTCCTTCCCGAGGTACTCACGGATGGTCTCCTGCGTGGCGTTGTAAGCAGAGCCCTCATCGATGGTGAACTGCGAGGTAAAGCTGCCCGTGAGCGTGCCGTTGTTGTTGTAGACCGCCCATTCGTCATAGGCATGGGACTTGACGAAGGGTTCCTGATCATACTCGAGGCCGCGGGCATCATAGCCGAGGCCGAAAAAGTAGACGCCGTTGGTTGCAACTGCGATGTCACCCGTCGCGTTCTTGATCTTGGAGTTCCAGAACACTTTCGCGCCCGGGGTCCCCTCTTCCACGCGGTTGCCGTCCTCATCAGCCCACCACCAGCAGCCTTCCTCGAGAAGATCGTACTCCTCGAGAAGAGACGTGTCGATGTCGTACTCTTCAAGTTCCTTTAAGGAGAGCCCGTAGGTCTTGATGATGCTTCCCTCTTCCGAATACAGCCAGTCAAGCATCGTAAAGAGCTTTTCGAGGTTCTTGCCCTCGGCGGCGTCCGTCACGATCCAGCGACGGGAGGTCTCCTGCGAGTCGAGGTAGAAGACGGATGGATCGTCCGTGTACATCCCTGACGCCTCATCCCTTGCGCCGTAGCCCTCTCTCGGCTGACGTGCGCCCCAGGCGTCAATGCCTTCAAGCGCCGCGATGGTCTGCGTGGAGGACTGCGCAAGGTGATCGCCGAGCTGACCGGTCGTGCCGTACCACATGCCGACGACACCCGAAGTGATGGACTCGCCGTCGATGGCGTAGAACATATCGCCGCTCGTCGAGGTGAAGTTGGGATCGAGCCAGCCCTTTTCGTACCACTCGTTCATCTTCTCGAGGTACCTTCTGTAGCCGTCCTCGGTGGGACCGAACTTGATCTCGGAAAAGGTGCCCGTGCCGTCATCATAGGCGTTCCAGAGGGGGCCTACGCCGAACGCGCTCAGAAGTTCGCCCGTGCCGTGATAGCCGATATTCGGAAGCGAGATGCAGTACTCGCAGTAGTCGTTCTGCATGAAGATCTCGAACATCCACTCCCAGTCGCGGAGAGTGAGGGGGTTGTCATAACCGTCCGCCGTCAGGATGCCGTCCGGAAAGACGATGCCGTCCGCATAGGCATAGCCGCCCTCATAGCTGTCGTCCGCAACAGGTTCGATAAACCCGCCCGTTCGCTCCGAGCTCCCTTGGGAGAGTGCCGCCTCTACCTCTTCGACGGAGGCATAGCTGCCCTTTGTCTGAGACTCACCGTAGTCGACGATCCAGTCACGGCGATACATCCAGCCGCCCCACTGATTGGGAATGGCCTCGTTGTAGTTGTTGAGGGTAAGATACATGCCGTCGATCTTCGCATACTGCGTGAACTGAGTATTGTCCTCCATGAACTGAGAATAGTTGGGCATGTAGTCTTCGATGTACTGCGTGAGATCCATTGCCGCACCGTAGCCGTCATCGTACAAAAGCGCGATGGAGTCGGTGTAGAAGGTAAGGTCCATCACGTCGGGATAGGACCCGGAGCCGATGAGCTTGTTGAAGTCCTCGAGCTCCTTGCCGAGCATGGGAGTCGAAAATTCGAGGTTGATGTCGAATCTTTTCTCCAGATACTGGATGACCGGGTTCTCGCCGTAGTCGTTGTAGATCGAACTGTTGACCGAGGACGCCATCCAGATGGTAAAGGTGTCTGCATCGCTCGTGTTGTTGCAGCCCGCGAGCATACCGACGCCGCCCACGGCCATCATCGCCGCCAATGCGGCAGTGCCAAAGGTTTTCCACTTCTTCATTTTTGTTTCCTCCCTTAGGAATTTGACCCCATTATAATGGAAAAAGCGGCGCTTGTATTTCACGAGCGTCGCTTTTTATGCAGATTTGTCGCTTATTTTTTCTTTTTTTCACGGAATGTGAAAAACTAACACTCAAAAATCATTTCTTCATGACAGGAAGCGCGTTCAGCTTGTTCAAAACCGCTGTATACAGCGCCGTTCCCTGTTCTCCGGCATACGCGCACATCTCGGCGAGCGTCATATCGCGCGCAAGCTCCACCATCGGCCCGTCGAGCATCCCGGGCGAAAGTTCGTTCAGGATGGCGCGCCCTTCGGGCATATCGAGGATGGAACCGAACCTCGTCTCCATGGTGTAGCGGAGGAGTTTGAGATCGGTCGCAGTCTCGTATTCCCATTCATAGGAACCGCTGCCGACGGTGACGGTCTCGTGTTCGGGGATGACGACCTGAGCCGTGCAGTTTGCGGGAACGGTGACAAAGACGCGGAGTTTGCCTTCTTTGCACTCATAGCCCGAGACGACGGTGCCGTACACGCTTTCAAACTGCGCACGGACGCTTTCCAGCCCCTTCGTGAGCGTGGGCGCGAGTTTTAAAGTGCGGTAACCGGGCGACGTTTCGCGGATGCCCGCAACGATGCGGTACAGCCAATCCCCCACCGAACCGTAGGAATAGTGGTTGAAGGAGTTCATCGAAGGTTCGTGCAGCGAGCCGTCGGGCAGGATGCCGTCCCAGCGCTCCCAGATGGTCGTCGCGCCCATCTTGACCGCATACAACCAGGAAGGGAAATCTTCGTGGAAGAGAAGTTTTTCGGCAAGGTCGTGCATCCCGTTTTCGGAGAGCGCGAAAAGAAGATAGGGCGTTCCCGCAAACCCCGTGACAAGGTGGTTGTTGTGTTCGGAGAGGTTGGTCTTGAGCGTCCCGATGACACGCGCTCTCATCTCATCCGGGACGAGCCCGAAATAGAGCGTCAGGACGCACGCTGTCTGCGTTTCGGAGACAAGACGGCCCGTCGCCGTGAAGTATTCCGTTTGGAACGCCGCTTTGATGGCGTCCGCGCGGGCAGAATACTCCTTGGCGAGCGCTTCTTCGCCCAAAACGTGTGCGGCCTTTGCGACAATGTCCGTCGAAACATAGTAGAACACGTTGGCAACGAGGTGCTTATCCGTCGAACCCGTGCGCGTTGCGGGGTTGGAACCGTCGAGCGCCAGCCAGTCGCCGTACTGAAACCCCGTCTGCCAAAGGCCGTTTTCACTGCATCTGGAATGAACGAAATCCACCCACTTCTTCATGGCGGGGAACTGCGCACGAAGCGCGTCTTTGTCGCCGTAGACGAGATACTCGTTCCAGGGGATCATGGTCGCACAGTCGCTCCAGAGCGCCGCGCCGTCGTTGCCGCTGAGGATATCGGGGATGACGTGCGGCACGCTGCCGTCGGCACGCTGCTCGCTCGCAAGATCCAAGAGCCACTTGTTGAAGAAGGACGAGACGTCGTAGTTGAACGCCGCCGTGCGGAAGAACACGTTGGCGTCGCCTGTCCAGCCGAGGCGCTCGTCGCGCTGCGGGCAGTCGGTCGGAACGTCGACGAAGTTGCTCCTCTGCCCCCAGACGATGTTCTGCCACAGCCGTTCAACGCGGGGATCGGAGCACTCAAACTTGCCCGTCTGCTTCATATCGGAATGCAGCACCAGTCCCGTGACGGCCTCCTTGGGGAGCTCCTTCCCGACGATCTGAAGATAGCGGAAGCCGTGGAAGGTGAAGTGCGGCGTCAAGACCTGTTTCCCGCCCGCGAGGATGAACGTATCTTCGCTTGTCGCCTCGCGCAGATTTTCCGTGTAGAAGTTCCCTTCTTTATCGAGCACTTCGGCATGACGCAGCGTGATGGTCTCTCCGCGCTCGCCCTCCACTTCCAGAGAGACAAAGCCCGTGAAGTTCTGCCCGAAATCAAGGACATACTCTCCCTTCGGCGTATGGAAGCAAGAGATAGGCTTTAAAACCTGAGTGCAGCGCACGGGCTCGTTGATCTGCCCGACCACCTTTGCCGGGAAGGAGATGACTTCCACGGGGGAAGATTTCTCTTCTTTCGTGAAATCCTGCGTTTCGCCGAAGTAAAATTCGCTGTCTGCAATGTAAGTGGAGACGGCCGTAAAGCTCTCGTCCGTTCCGAACACGTCCCCGGTGCCGTCCTCGTAAGTCAGGCGTATTTCCGCCATGCCTGCCGTGCGGCCGCCGTAGATACCGCGCTGCTTCATAAACCCGAGAGCTCCCGCATACCAGCCTTTTCCGACCAGCATCGAAAAGTCGTTCTCTCCCTCATTGATAAGGGAAGTGACGTCGTAGGTCTGATATTCAAGCGTGTGGGAATAACTCGTCCAGAAGGGCGCAAAATAGCTGTCCCCAGCCTTCTTTCCGCCGAAATAACACTCATAGAGTCCGAGCGCCGTCGCATACAGTCTCGCCGCTCTGACGGGCTTTTTCGCCGTAAATTTCCCCTTGAGCGCATAGACGGGCGCAGGGGCTTCTGTGGGGGCGATCATCTTTGCCGCAAAGGGCTCGGAGAGTTTGTCCGTTTCAAAGACGAGCGTCTCCCCCGCGCGGCACCCGTGATTATCTTCGACGGTAAGGCGTGCCTCGTACTGCGTGCGGGGAGCAAGCACCTCCCCCTCGGGCAGGACATAGACACTCTCCCCCTCCCCGGCAGCACGGGCGATCGTTTTCCCGTCTTTTAAGATCGCAAGTTCAAATTTGATCTGCTTTGTATCGCGTTCGTCGGATCTCAGCTTCCAGGAAAAATGCGGCTTTTCAACGCGGCAGAAACCGCCCGCCGCCTCGACAACGCGAAAATCAGAAAGGTTCATAATCGGTCCTCCTTATTTTTCTCCGTATGATACTACAAATTTCGGGAAAAGTCTTGCATCATTGTCGTTTTTATTGTATAATTATTGCAAATCTTTTTTCAACTTCACAAATATGGCGGGGTCTTATGGAAAATTTTGACTTGTTGTGTGAAATGGCAAAACTGCTGAACGATCTGAGCGGCCTGCCTGTATCCATCTGGCGCGGAACGGAGCACGTTCGGGATTATTCCGTCGTTCGGCTCCCGCCGCCTTCCATTTCTCCTGCGTACCGGTACTTTCTGCCACTGTACGAAAAGAACGAACCCGTCACTTATGAGATCGCCGACGACAAGCTGTTCATCGGGCTCGTGCGAATGCAGGAAGAAGATCTCAGCCTCCTTTTGGGCCCCGCGCGCCTCTCCTCGCTCAGCGAGTCGGAAGTTGCCAAGCTCATCCTCAACTACGATATCCCCAAGGAACAAGAACAGGTCTTTCGCGAATTTTTATTCTATGCGCCCGTCTATCATTTCCACTACTGCATCCAGCTTTTGATGTATCTGCAGCTCTCCGTCAACCGTACGCTTGTCACCCATCGCGAGCTCACCCTCGCAAAGGCGGAGCGGGCCGACAAGCTCGTGCAGGAAGCGTTCCGAGAGATGTTCCATCACAACGAACAGCTTGAATATGGCGAAGTTTTGCGGCACACCACACTCGAATTTGAGCAAAAGATGCTTAACTGCATCCGCATGGGAGATAAAAAGGCACTTGAAGAAGTTTTCAACCGTGTTCCCATCGGGCGCGTGGGAAAAGTCGCACCCACTTCCATGCGTCAGGCGCAGAATACGGGCATCGTCTCGATCACGCTGTCCGTGCGCGCCGCCATCGCAGGCGGACTGAGCCAGGAGATCGCCTTCCAGCTTTCGGATATCGCCATCCAGAAGATCGAAGCCTGCACGTCGATCAACGAGGTCAATCTCATCGTCTACCGGATGCTGACCAACCTCACCGAGCGCGTCTCCTCGCTGAACACACCCGTGTACAGCAATCCCATCGTCGACCGCGCCATCCACTACATCGACGAGCACGTCTGCGGGAAGATCTCCATCGACGATCTTGCGGAGTACGCCCACGCCAACCGTTCCTATCTTTCAAGCAAGTTTAAACAGGAGACAGGACTCTCCATCATGGAATACATCAACAAGAAGAAGATCGAGGAGGCGCAGCGCCTTCTGCGCTTTTCAGATAAATCGCTCATTGCGATCTCCAACTATCTCTCCTTCTCTTCGCAGAGCCACTTCCAGAACACCTTCAAAAAAGTCACGGGCACAACGCCCGTCCTCTGGCAGAAACAGTGGAAGTCAAAAAATTAGCAGCATCCCTCTTGATCGGAAAAGCGGCCCTCAGGCCGCTTTCCTTTTATCTTGCTTACTTGACGTCCAATTCGCTGACGATCTTAGGGTATTCCCGCATCTCATCGGGGCCGTGCAGCGGATCCCAGACCTGCGCGAAGAATTTATCCACTTTGGCACGGGCGCCGTAGTTCCAACTCTTGCGTTCGCATTCGTCGCACCAATGTCCGCCCTCGAGGACGAGGCGGGGACTTGCCTTGAACTTGTGCCCGAACGCGCACTCAAATTCGAGTGGCGTCGTCCAGTCGCCCGTTTTCATCGTCACGCTCAACAGTTTACCGCCGCGGAATTCTGCGGCTTTTTTCATGTCGTCGTAACAAAGCTCGCTTTCGGGCTTTTCTTCGTCGTAGCCGTGGTCGATGGGAACAACTTTATCCCAATCGGTGAAATGCTTCATCTCCGAGAGTTTTTCGGGCAACGCCTCCCACCGCTTGCGGCTGCCCCAATAGGCATCAATATGGTCTTCGACGTTATCCTCGATGAAGTGCAGCGTGCCGTGCTCGGTGCGGGCAAGTTTGTCGAAGCGCTTTCTCATGATGCCGCCCATCAGTTTCTGCCCGCCGGGAAGTTTGCAGATGATGCGCGAAGCCGTGCGCAGGCCGCCCAGCATTTCCAGATAGCAGTCGTAATAATACTGCATGGAATCGTGACGGAAATGCAGATAGTTTTCCAGCTTGTCGCCGTCCAGATAATAGTGACCGTGGAAATTGAGCGTCGCCTGCTTTTTGGGGCTTAAAATATAGTCCAGCTTTGTAAGCCCGATCTCGCCGTACAGCACTTTGAACATGGAATAGGTATCGATCCTGCAAGAAGGTCCGCCGCCGATGTTATAGATATGCCCCCAAAAACTTTCGGGCAAATCGCCGTCGTGATAGAAGGCGCACAGATTTTTCATTGCCCTTGCCGAATCTCGGTCGGAGCAATACTCGAGGACGTTATCAAAGCAGTTGTGGAACATGATGGCGTCGTTGATCTCGCTCATCGCCTTGCCGATGATGCCCGTCCGACGGAGCGACACCCAATATTTGAGACCGCTTTCGATGACCAGCCGCTCCGCCGCCACTTTGGAGACGGCGTAGTAGTCGAACATACTCGGCTTGATGGGGTCGCCCACCCTGCCCCAATGGATGGGCGGCATCCGATCGCCCGTTTCCGCCACCGTGCCGATATACACGAGACGGGTCGTATTTTCCTGTCCGCAGTCATAGATGGCGTCGATGATATTCTTCGTCGAGCCGTAGTTGACCTTCATCGCCCGCTCGGGATAATAGTCGGCGGCGGGCGAAACAAAGGCGGCAATGTGCAGAACGAGATCGCACCCCTTCACGCACTTTTTAACAACTTCGTAATCGTTGAGGTCGCCCCACTCGATCGTAAGCCCCTTCGTCTGCCGATAGGGCGCGAGCAGGCTTCTGTTCTTTTCGGAGTCGCGAGCGAGGATGACGATATCCTGCTTGTCGGTATCTTTGAGCATCTCTTTGAGGGATGCAAAGCCCATGCCGCCCGTTGCGCCCGTCACAAATACGCGCTGCTTCATGTTACTCCCCTTTCATGGCGACGATCTTGCCCGCCTTATTATCGAGAATATCGGCGCAAAGTTTCACGGAATCGCCGATCGCCGCTTCGATATCATCGGGCTGCACACCCAAAAAGTCGCAGCCTTCCTTTTTGTCGATGAACAAGTTGCTGCATTGAAGTTTGGTGAACTTGACCATGTGCAGACCGCCGTCGATGCCCTCCTTCTTCTGCTGCTTTCTGAGCTGCATCCCGCCGATGGCATAGAAACAGTTGGGAATGGTTTTTATCGGTTTATTCGGACAGCCGAGATACTTGTGGCAGATCTTCAGCATCTCTTTCCATTCCATGTTATAGTAGCCGATGGGATAGCACTTACCGCCCTTGTTGCGCTCCAGAGCGCCGGCGACCGCCTGCCCCACCTGCTTGACCGTGACCATCGTTGAGCCGCCCTTCGGCCAGAGCGTTGCGTTTTTCATGGAACGGATGTTCTCGACGAGGAACACCCAGACGGGCTTGCGCCCCGGCTGCGTGCCGAAGATATAGGGAAGTTCCAAAACGGCGACATCGAACCCCTTTTCCGCAAAGCTCATTGCCGCCTCTTCCTGATCGATGCGCGAACGGATATACGGGTGATACTTGGTGAGCTTCCATTCGGGGTGCTTTTTTGCAAAGTACGAAAAGTACGAACCGAGAATGACGCTGTGTTTTACCCCGCACTCCTTGGCAAGTTTCAAAAGCCGCTTGACGGGATCAATGTTGTACTTCTTATACAGGTTGTAAATGGGAGCAGGGCCTTCCACGCGTTCGTCCACGCCCGCGGCGAACACAAAGCCATCGCAGCCCTTCATGTGGGCGCGCACTTCGTCATCCGTCATCTCGAGATAGTTGCCGTATTCGATCTTCATCTCCTTAGGAAGAACGGCGCCCTGCGGAAGTGGCGGCAAGGCAATGCTCGACACTTCGTGCCCTCTTGCAATGAGTTCCTTTGCGGCCTCCGAGCCCAAGAGACCCGTTCCGCCGATCATAAATACTTTCATAAAACAACCTCCTGTATTTCCTTCAAGGCAATGAATCGCTGCCTTATACTTTTCCCAAAAATTCAACCGCGCGGGAGATCCAGCCCTCTGCGCCTGTCCCCGTTCCCTCGCCAAAGCCATGCGGCGCGCGCGGGAACACATCCAGATGCGAAAGGATGCCCCTCTGCTGCAGCTTTGCACAAAACGCCATGAGCGGCTTGCGGTCGATGAGGATATCGTGCTTTCCGACCGCGACATAGGTGGGCGGGAAGCACTCCGAATGCGCCATCACATCATAAGCGGCAAGGACATCCTCCTTGCTGAGCGCACCGAACATCCTCTTCAAAAAGCCGATATGACGGAAATCGGAACAGAGCGCCCTTGTGATGATGGCGGGATAGATCGCAAGCAGCGCCCTCGGAGCGGGCAGGCGACGTGCGGAAAAGCCGAAATGGTCCGTTCCCCATTGCGTGATGAGATTCCCGCCCGCGGAAAACCCGCAAAGGACATATCCCCGCCCGCCGCAGCGCGCCGATATAAAGCGGACGGCCCGCTCCAGGTCTTCGCTCGCACGGGGAAGGGCGGGCGCCGTTCCCACGCGGTAGTTGAGCACATACGCATCGTATCCTTGCTCACAAAAGCGTTTGGCGACGGGGAACCCTTCGACGATGTTGCAGACGTATGCGTATCCGCCGCCCGCACAGATGAGAACGACGGGCCTTTTCTCCGCTCCTTCCCCGCCCGGGAAAGCATAGAGGCGCACATCGCGCCTTGTCTCGTCCTCGCAGCACTCTCCCTCCTCGTACAGAGAATAGACGCATCGTCCCTCCTTTGCCGTCCCCATCAGAAAGGTAAGGCCTTCCTCCATCACTTCCGGACGGCAGGCACGATGCCTTTTGCAGAAATCACGCAGAGTGAGTACGGAAGCGCGGCGGGCAAGGTCGACGTCGCTATAGTCTAAAAATCGTTCCGTGCCCTCAAGTTCCCCTGAAAACAGCGTAGAAAGCGGTGTCTTTTGATCCATTTTTATCCTCCTTTTTCGTTCAGAACGAATATGTCCCTGCCTGCAGCGTCTCACATCTTCCGTCGGGAAGCCGGAGCTGCGCCGTCGTGTTGGCAGGAACGGAGACGGTGTAGGAATATCCCTCGTCCGTCTTTTCCCACCCGCAGGAAACTTTGCCGTAGATGCTCTGATATTCCGCCTTTGCATAGGTGAGCGAACCGCCCGGCTTGGGTGCGAGGGAAAATTGATTATCGCCCGCGACTTTGATGCCGCACATTTCGCTCATCAGCCATTCGCAGACAGCACCCTTTGAGTAATGGTTGAGAGATGCGGCATTCTGATCGGAGGCGCGATCCCCCTCCCAATCCTCCCAGACGGTCGTTGCGCCGTTTTTCGGCATCACGAGCCAGCCGGGAAGTTCTTCGTTTTCGAGCAGCTTATAGGCATATTCGATGCCGATTTTTTCGAGCACGAAGAGGATAAAGGGCGTCGACAAAAAGCCTGTGCCGAGCCGCCAACCGTAGTTTTCAAGCGCCCGGATGAGCCGTTTTCTGGCAAAGTCCTCCTGCTCCTCCGTCAGAAGCCCCATGTAGAGCGGGCGAACGAGTTTTGCCTGACGGTCGGTATCGAGGGAAAATTTTGGCTTTGTGACAAGCTCCCGATAGGCGCGCTTGGCCCCCTCGCTGTACTTTTGGATACGGTCAAGGCGCTTTGTCTTGGCCTTTTGTAAGATGTCGGCGATCCTTAAAACACGCTGCAGGGTGAAATAGGTGTAAGCCGTCGATTCCTCAGGCTTTGTTGTCATGAAATCATACCAATGGAAGGTATTTACGTCGCTCGGCTCCGACCACTCGCCGTAAGCACATCCGCAGTTGACGAGATATTTTTGGTTCTTCCATGAAAGGAAGACGGGCTTGGAATAGACGCCGCCCCACTTGCCTGCACGGCGGATCATGAAGTCGGCATAGTCGAGAATATCCTCGTAGTGTTCCTCCAGAACGCGCTTATCGCCGTAACGCTCGTAAAGATAGAGCGGGATATAGACGCCTGCGCACGCCCATCCCACCGAACCGTTCAGCCACCACAAGAACTTATCTTCATTGACGCGGGGCGCGATCTGCGGAAGGCGGCCGCTTTTGTACTGCCGATCGAAAATGTCGCGGACGTGCTTGCGCGCAAAAGCGGCGTAGTCCGTCAGATAGGCAGCCGTATTGAAGAAGATCTGACTGTCTCCCGTCCAGCCCGAGCGTTCGCGCGTGGGACAGTCGGAAGGAAAATCCGTTGAGTTGCTCTTGAGCGACCAAAGCGTCATGTGCCAGAAGCGATCGATGAGCGGATGCGAACAGGCAAAGGACGCCGTCTCTTCCAAGTCGCTGTAAACGGCGACCGCGGTGAAGTTCTCCTTTTCAAAGGGGATGTCCGTCTCGATCTCCGCATACCGGAATCCGCCGTAAAAGAATTTCGGGGTGTATTCGTTGACGCCTTCTCGGCAGATATACTCGATCTCCTGCTTGGTCGAGGGAACACCTCTATGAACCATCTGGATATTTTTCTGCGACAACTCGCCGTCCTTCATCATCTCGCCGAGGCGGATACGGATGCGCTGCCCCGCGCGGGCGGAAAGACGGAAGGAAAGATACCCCGAAAGATTCTGCGGGAACTCCAAGACCTTTTTCCCCGAAGGCGTGATGATGAGCTCTTCGGGAAAAAAGCGCTCGTGTTCCTTGACAAGGACGTTATCGGAAGCCGTGGGATTTGCCTTGTATTTGACGGAATTTGCCTTTTTGCTGTATGTGGGCGATTTGCGGGCATCCACGCGCTCGCCGTCCTTGAGGTCGGCAAATCGAATGGGGCCGTCGTTGCTCCACGCCCAGCTACCGTCCGTGCAGATGTGGGTAATGCGCCCTTCCGCGTCATAGAGTTCCAACTGCAACAAAAGTTTGGTGACGGTGCCGAACGTATTCGTCCTGCCCTTTCCGCCGTTGCTGCCGCGGTACCAGCCGTCGGCAAGTTCGGCCGTCATCACATTGACGCCGCCTTTTATGAGCGCCGTCACGTCATAAGTCTGATATTGGATGCGTTTTTGATAATCGGTGGAACCGGGCGCGAACACCATATCGCCCACGCGGGCGCCGTTGAGCCTGACTTCGTACAGCCCGCACGCCGTCGCATACAGCCGCGCCTTCTGTACGCCGATCGCCGTAAACAGCTTTTGAAAGCAGTCGACGGGATAGCGCTCTTTCCTGTTGACCTTGTAATTTCCTGCGATCCACTCCGCTTTCCAATCGGATGGAGTGAGAAGCCCCATTTCAAAGAAGGCGGGCTCCGACCACTCCCCTTCCCCGCGTTCATCCCAGAGTTTTACGCTCCATTCCACGCGCTGACGCGAGACGAGTTTTTCGGGATATTCCGCACGCATGGAGGAAGAGGCGACTTTTCCGCTGTCCCACACCGTCTTGCCATCCGTCTGCGCGACGATGCGATAAGCGGACTGCCTTTTGCCGCCATCGCAGTTCCAAAACAGCAAGGGCTTTTGAATATCGATGCCCAAAGGATCTTTGAGATATTCCGTTCTCAAACGGATGGCTTTCATGCTTTTTCTCCTTTGCAGACGGTATGATAGAAGTCGGCCGCACGACTTGTCCAATCTTCGGCGGGGGTATTCCTGGCGACGCCCCAGCCGTGCTTTGTTCCTTCGACGGGCATAAATTCAAACAGAACGCCCGCCCGTTCAAGCGCCGCCTTCATCATGAGGCTGTTTTCAAAGGGTACGGTGTCGTCATGCGTGCATTGCCAAAGGAAGGTGGGCGGATAGCCCGCATCCACCTGTTCTTCGACCGACCACTCCCTTTGAAGCGCCTGATCCTTAGCCTCTCTCCCGAGAAAGAGCGCTCTCGAACCCGGATGCGTCTTTTCCCCCATCGTGAGGACGGGATAGCACAAAAACACAGCGGCGGGTTTGGGGAGACCGTACGTTTCATAGCCGAGCTTTGCGATGCCCCAGCACCCCGCGACGTGTCCGCCTGCCGAGAACCCGCAGACGGCATAGTTCTTTATATCGACCTGCCATTCATCGGCATGATCAAACACAAAGGAAAGAATGGCGGAAACATCCTCCTGCGGAGCAGGATAATGCGCCGCCTTCCCAACATGGTACTGCCCGATGACGGCGTTGAAGCCGAGCTCGTTGAAGCGCGTCGCCGTCGAAAACCCTTCGACAAACGAACAAACATCCCCATACCCACCGCCCGGCAGGATAAGGACAAGAGGCGCCTTCTTTCCGATGAGAAAGGCATACAGCCCGACGGCATCGCCGAGGTCGTAAAAGAGCTGCTCTCCCTTCCGGCGGCGCAGACGCATCTCGTTGAGCGCTTTGCAGAGAACGGGCACATCGAAGGGATAGTACTGTGTCAGTTTCTCCAAAGTGAGCGGGCCCATCACGGCGGCAAACTGCCGCGGACAGACGACGTACTTTTTAAAAGGAGCAAATTCCTTGCAGTTCCGTATTTCGGAAATTTTGCTCTTCGGAGTAAATTCTTTCATAGCTTCCCTCAACAAAACTTGTTTTATTTTCTCAGATCCTCAAGGCCGTACTTTTCGATGAGTGCTTCAATGGCGGGTTTGATATAGCCATCCCGCCACAAAAGCTGCCCCTCATGGTTGAGATGGATGCCGTCTTTGATGAAGAGGTCGCTTCGATAGGCGCTGCCGTCAAAGGTCATTTCCTCCGCATCGACGAACGTCATGTAGTCATACTTTGCACAAAGCGCCTCGAGGGCATCGTTGATCTTCTGCGTAAGCGCTGTAAATTGACTTCTCCCGGGGAGCAGAAGCCCGCTCATGACGACGAATTTTGCCTCGGGCAACCGCTCGTGGAAGGTCTTGAACATGAACTCTTTGTATTCCATGCAAACTTGCACTTTTTCCTCGTCCGTGCCGTCCAGAGAGACATAGTCGTTGGAGCCCGTCTGAAAGAACACAACGGCGGGCGCGTAAGGATAGAGCAGCGTATCGGCCCGCTCTACAAGGTCACGATCGGTGCTGCCGCCGAAGCCGTGGTTCTGGACTTTATACTCCGCAAGGTCGTTGTCCATCCCCGTCCAGAGGCGGAAGTTGGAGGCACCGTAAAAGACGATCTCCCCCTTTCTTGTTTCCACGTCGTATTTCTGAAGGATGACTTTTTCTTCGTGATCGAACTGCATAAACGCAAAGGGCCCCCAGCCCACATACATTCCCGTAAAGATCAGCCCCACAAGGCAGGCAAGAAGCAGACCAACAACAGATGCGATGACGGCGATCGTCACTTTCTTCCCCTTTGTCATATTTTCTCCTACTGGTCGGTGCGGTGAGAGGCGATGTAGTCGCGATAAAAATACGCGCTTTGCTTCCACTTTGTTTCAAACGTCTTGAAATTGGTATGAAGCAGCCCATATTTGATCATCGTTCCCGCGCACCATTCAATGTTATCCATCAGGCTCCACGCGTAATAGCCTGCGATGTTGAGCCCCTCTTCGTTCGCGCGTTTGACTTCCTCGAGGACGGCCTTGAAGTATTCGACGCGCTTTTTGTCGCGGATCATCCCACCGAGCGAACATTCATGCACATACGTTCCCTTCCCGTTTTCGGTGATGAGAATGGGAAGAGTGAGCGAATACATCTCCCGCAGCATTCTTACAACGTCGCGGATGACCTTTGGATCAAAACCGCCGCGTGTTTCCTGCTGGTTGCCGCCCGCAAGCAGCTTTTTAGCCCCACGCTTTCCCTTGTTGATGAGGACGCGGTCGTAGATATTGAGGCCGAAGAAATCGATGGGCGCGTGGATACGGGCAAGATCGCCCTCTTGGATGTCCATGAGCGTGCCCTCACGCGCAAGCGCCGAGAGGATGTAGTCGGAATATGCGCCTCCGAGGACGGGATCGGTATAAAATTTCCAATTCCGCTCGTCCTCGTCACGGACGGCGGCAAGATTTTGCTCGGTGGGATACTTTGCATACCGCTTCCACACGTCGATGACGATGCCGATCTTGGAGGAGGAAGAAGCGACGGCGCGAAACGCCTCCACCGCCCTGCCGTGCGCGACGAGCAAGTTATGCCGCGCCTGATTGCCGAGCTTTTCATCCCGATGTCCCGGGGCAAACTTTCCCTTTGCATAGCCGATGTACGTCGCGATGGGCTCGTTGACTGTCGCAAAATACGGCACGACGTCGGAAAAGAGACAGAACATCTTTTCCGAGTACTCGCCGAACCATTCGATGCAGTCACGGTTTGCCCATCCGCCCCTCTCTTCGAGGCACTGCGGCAGATCCCAATGATAGAGCGTGACGTTGGGTTGGATGCCCGCCTCCAAGAGAGCATCAAAGACGCGCCTATAGTAATCGACGCCCTTTTCGTTGAGCTTCCCCGCGCCTTCAGGCAGCACGCGCGACCAGGAAAGAGACATCCGATAACTGTTCACACCGAGTGCCTTGAGGTTGGCAAGAACGCGCGTAAAAAAGCGGTGATAGCTGTCGCAAGCGGTCGGGAAATATCTAGCGCTCATGACCTTCCCACGCGCGGCAAAATCATCCCAGATGCTCGGGCTCCTGCCGTCGTCTGCGGCTCCGCCCTCGATTTGAGCAGCAGCCGTCGAAACGCCCCACAGAAAATCCCTTGGATAAGCCATCGTCTTACTCCTTTGGAAGAAAGCGCAGAGAATGCACCCTCAGATCGCCCGAGGATGTGAGCACGATCTCGCAGAGCCCCTGTCCAGCATCTTCGAGCGGCTTCCCGTTTGCCTGCACCGTGAGCGCACCCTCGCCTTCCAAGTCTGCTTCCATGCGGACGGGGGTATATTCAAAGTCACAATAGCGGATGACGGCACGGCTTCCCTTCTTCATGATAAGGTCGGTGCCGTCGATATAAGATCCCCCTTCCACTTCGCAGGCGCGCCAGCCCTCGATGGTTTCCCCGAGGGCAAAGGGCTCGCCCGCGCCTTGGGAAGTCATTTTCACCTCGTCGATGGTGCCGTCGTCGTTGAAAAAGATCTTCTCGACGCACAGCCGGCGATTGGCGCGGCAATTCCCCGAACAGCGATGATAGAATACATACCACTGCCCGTGAAATTCCTCGATGCTTCCGTGGATGTTCCAGCTCTCGGGATCGCACTTCGCGTTGTCGATGATGATGCCGCGGTATTGAAACGGCCCGAGCGGGCTCTTGCTCGTCGCATACACAAGGCAGGTCGGCCTCCCCTTGCGGAATACGCAGGGATAGACATAGTAGTAGATGCCGTTCCGCTTGCGCATGGAGCTGCCTTCGTGGAAGCCGTGCTCCTCTTCGGTGACGATGCGCTCGACGACGCTGCTTTCATCGAAGGAGATCATGTCGTCGTTGAGACGGACGCCGTTCGCGCGGAACTGCCCCCAATAGTAGTAGACAGCGCCGTCGTCGTCCACAAAAACTGCGGGATCGATGCCCCCGCAGGGAAGCCGGACGGGATCGCGGAACGGGCCTTCCGGTTTGTCCGAAACCGCCACCCCCTCGCTGTAATCGGACAGGCAAAAGTAAAGATAGTACTTTCCGTTCCTTTCGCAGCAGTCGGGCGCAAAGAGAAGGTGTTTGTCGGGAACATAAGCGCCGAAGTCGATGTTCTGCGGACGGATGCTCTTGGGCATGAGGCCGATGGGGATGTGCATCTCCTTGAGAAGTTCACGATAGACGGGCGTCGGGTCCTTGAGACCCATATCGACGACATAGTACTTCTTCTTTTTCTTGTCATCGGGCCAGGGGATATCCTTGCCGTCGAGCGACTTCTCCCCCACCTCCCAGGTGCGCATATCCGAAGTCGAGGCGACGTGGTATTCCTCGCTGCAATACTCTTTCGCGCTCATATCAAAACTGCCGTACACATAGAGCTTATCGTGAAAGACGTGCGCTTCGCCGTCGGGGATGCGGATGTCGGGCGGCAGAACAGGATTACGGCCATCGGAAGAGCGCCGGATTTCCATCACTTAGCCTCCGCGGCAGCAAGCGCCTTCTGCATTTTTTCGTAGTACGCTTCGCCCTTTGCTTTCTCTTCCTGCCAGCGGGCTTCGTCCTTCTTTTCTTGGGCGAGACGGCGCGCATCCCGCTTTTGCTTCTGTTCGGGCGTGAGCTTAGCAAGTCTCTGCGCCTGCTTTTCGGCGGCTTTCTTTGCCTTCTCTTCTGCCTTGATCTTGGCAAGCCGTTCCTTTCCCGCCTGCTTTTCTTCTTTGGCACGGACGGCCTCAACGTGTTTTGCAAGCTCCGCTTCGTAATTGAGGCCCTTCTTTTCGCAGCGCTCTCTGAGTTCTTTGCTGTAGGCCTCTTCCGCTTCGGCGTCCATCTGCTTCTGCTCCTCGGCGGCGCGCACTTCGGGTTCTACCCACACTTCGCCGCTTGCTTCCACTGCCACGCGCTGACGGGCACGGATGATGACGAGCTTCTTATCGACCGTCTTTTCGACGGTGATGAAGGAGAGCATCCCCGCATACACGAGGCCGGAGACGACTTCGATGCCGAGGAAGAAAAGGACGAGGACGGTCGTGACCGTCTCGGGCTGCATGAGTGCAACAGTAAAGCTGCCGTCCGTCAGGGGCTTTAAGAGCGAGGGATCGATCTGCGTCGTCCATCCCTGCGATGCGATGAAATCGAGCACTGTCTGCAACTCCTCGCCGTTTGCAGCGATCTGCGGCGCAAGATAGCCTGCCCCGGAGAGCGCTCCGTTGAAGATACCCGTCACAACGCCTGCGACCGCTGTTGTGATCGTCGAATAGACGGACATGGCAAGGCCGTCGCAGCGGAAGCCGTTCTTCCATTCCATGTGATCGAGCGCATCGGAAAAGAGCGCCATAAAGACATACGCGCTTGGAAGGCTGCCCAAATTCTTAACGAACTGCCCGACAAGCACGGTGGGCATATTGGTGGGCGCGAGGCAGCAGATGAGGCTGCCCAGCGAGAAGATGACAAAACCGACGACGGTCAGATTTTTCTTGCCAAACTTCTTGGCAAGCGGCCACACGGCAAAGATGCCGATGCCCATCGGGATGCCGCCAAGGACGGAGACCATCGTCTGCGTGATGCCGTCCGAATAAGTCCCAAGAACATAGTTGCAGTAATACGGAAGCGAGATGTTCTTGAGCTGACTCGTGAGCGTGGACAGAAGGAAATAACCCAGAAGGATAAGGATATATTTATCCGTGAAGATGGCCTTGAGCTGCAGAGAATAAGGGACTTCCCTCTGCTTGGTCTCGCCGCCCTCGAGCGTGACGCGCTCCTTCGTGTAATAATATTCAAGGAAGGCAAGCGGCAGCGTGATGCACGAGAGGATGCTCATGCAGGTGATCCAAAGGTCCTTGCTCGTCCCGAGCGAGGGGATGATGAGCATCGGGAACACGAGCGCCACGAGAATGCCGCTCATCATGATGGTCGCGATGTTGTTGAACACGGCGAGCACGCTTCGCTGCGCGGTGTTGCGCGTCGAGAGCGGAACGAGAAGGTTGTGGCTCATGTTGTAGATGGTGAGCGCGACCGAATAATAGAGGTTGTACGAGAGCATGACCCAGATGATCTGCAATGTCATGTTCCCGCTCGGCACAACAAAGAGAAGGATGCCCGTCACCGTTAAAAGGGGCGCCGATAAAAGCAGCCACGGACGGGCCTTGCCCTGTTTGGTGTGCGTGCGGTCGATGATGTACCCCATGATGACGTTGGTGATGGCATCGATGATCTTGGATATGATGGGGAAAATGACGAGGAACATCCCGCCCCACACCGTACCGAGATTGAGAACGTCGGTGTAGTACACGTTGAGATAGGTACCCATGACGGCAGAAAAGAGCAGCGAACCGCACGGGCCGATCATGTACCCCAGCCATCGCTCCTTGCCGCCCACGTTCTGCGAACGGATCTTGCTGTTGAATATCCTACCGCTCAACATTTTTCCAGCAGTTGCCATTACCTTTTTTCCTCCTTTTCTTTTGGTAACTTCGGAACTTTGATTTTCGAACAGAAGCATTGGATGCCTTTGAATAAATGCCCGTTGGCAAGTTCCATGAAGCCGCAGGCGAAGTTGTAGGGCATTCCGGTCCCTGCCGACATCGACATGGAGATCAACGAATTGCTCTCTAAGATGCGTCTTAAAAAGAACGCGCCCTTTATTTTGTTATCCTTTTCTTTGCCTTCGGGGAGTTTTTTCGCCTCTTTCATCTGCTTCGTCGCGACGCTCAACACGGCGGAATGCAAGATCTTTCCCAGAAAGCCCGCCTTCTCTAAGTTCGAAAAACGGCTCTCGAGCCTGATGGTCTTTTTTGCGGGCAGCTGCGGGATATGCTGCCCGCTCATTTTTTCAAAGAGCGCATCCGTGAGCCCTTGAAAGTTGGCGCCTTGATACACCTTCAACACGTCCTCGGGATAGGGCGCATTGTACTCCCCCTCGAGAGTGAACGCCTGCTCGAGGACGACGGTTTCCGCATCCGAACAGAGCTGAAATTGATACACGCCCCCTTCCGTCGTCCAGGCATGCTTCTGTACGTCGTAATAGCGAAGCTCGTCCTTGTTGACGAAGAGTCTGACTTCTCTCTCCTCTCCCGCTGCAAGCCTCACCTTTTGGAAGGCTTTAAGCTCGCGGAGAGGCTTATAGACCTTGCTCTCGGGCGCCTTTACATAGAGCTGCACGACTTCCGCGCCATCGCGTGTTCCCGTATTTTTCACACGGCAAGAGATCATGAACTTCTCCCCTTCCTCGCTCATCTGCATACCCGACCAAGCAAAGCTCGTATAGGAGAGCCCGAAGCCGAAGGGATAGCGAACTCTCTTTTGCGCCGTTGTATAGTAGCGGTAGCCGACGAAGATGCTCTCCTGATACACCTCGTTCTCGCTCTTTCCGAACGTCTCGCCGAAGGGGACGTCCTCGTAACGGAGCGGCCAGGTCTCTGCCAGCCTACCCGCGGGGTTTGCTTTGCCGAACAGCAAATTCGCGCACGCCCTGCCGCCGCTCTGCCCGGGCAGATACATATCGAGAATGGCAGAGACTTGCTCCGCGAATGGCAGCTCCACGGGCGAGCCTCCAAAGAGCACAACGATGACTTGCTTGCCCGCATTGATGAGGGCGTCGATGAGCGCGAGCTGGTTTTCGGGAAAGCGCATATCCTCCCGGTCGCAGCCCTCGCTCTCCACATAGTCCGTGAGCCCCGCAAAGACGAGAACTTTTTTGTACCTCTTTGCCGCTTCCAGCGCCTCGCGAAGGAGCGCGCCATTCGTCGTGGTACTGTTTTCCGCATAGCCGCGGGCATAGGAATAGCGGATCCCCGCCGCGTCAAACGCATCTTTGGGCGTCGTCAGCTTCGTGGGATTGATCATCGAGCTGCCCGCGCCCTGATAGCGCATCTTCTCAAACAGATCGCCGCAGACGAACAACTTCTCTTTTTCGTCCAACGGAAGAATGCCGTCGTTTTTCAAGAGCACGGCGCTGTCCTCGGCGATCTTACAGGCGAGGCAGTCGTTCGCTTCAAAGTCGCAGTCATCGGGATGAGCGCGGACATACTTCTCAACGAGGGTCAAAACGTTTTTAACGGCTTCGTCGAGGACTCCCATCGGGAGCGAGCCGTCCTTCACGCCATCTAAGATCCACTTGCGGCAGATGGCGGTATCACCCGGCATCTCTAAATCGAGGCCCGCCCGTAGCGATCTCACGCGGTCGTGCATCGCACCCCAATCGGTCATCACAAGCCCGTCAAAACCCCATTCTTTGCGAAGAACGTCCGTCAAAAGCCACTTGTTCTGGCTGCAATATTCCCCGTTGATGGCGTTATAGGCGCACATCATGGTCGCGGGGTGCGACTCTTTGACGGCGATCTCAAACACTTTCAGATAGATCTCGCGGATGGCGCGCTCATCGGCGACGGAATTGCCCATGAAGCGGAAGTTTTCCGCATTGTTGAGTGCAAAGTGTTTGACGGAAACGCCCACGCCCTCGCTTTGGATGCCGTCAACTTCGGCAGCCGCCATCTTTCCCGCAAGGTACGGATCTTCGGAAAAATACTCAAAGTTGCGCCCTGCCAGAGGGTTGCGCTTGATGTTCGCCCCGGGGCCAAGTACGACGTGGATGCCGTACTTGTGCGCCTCTTTTCCGATCGCAACGCCGATCAACCGGGAATTTTCGGGCTCCCAGCTCGAAGCGACGGTCGCCGCCGTGGGGAAGGACGTTGCCGGCAGACTGTTCGTCACGCCGTTGTCGCCGCCCTCCGTCTGCACTCTGAGCCCGTGCGGCCCGTCCGACATCCGAAGAGACGGAATACCCAGCCTCGGCACAGGGTTTGTAAACATAAAGTCTGTTCCCGCAACGAGCGCCGCTTTTTCTTCTGCGGTCAGCTCCCGGATCAAGCTCTCAATGTCCATAGATTCCCTCTATTATCTCTTTGTGACAATATTATATCAAGGATAGATGGTCAATGTCTTGCATTTTTGTTTTCTTTCAGTTATAATTGTTTTATCTTTGGAGGTCATCCCATGCCAAACATCGATCTCAACTATCTCAGCACCGTCATCGGAAACCTTGCCGGCGTCCCCATCCGCGTATTCCGCGGGGAGGAGCAGACGTTCTATCATTCCGTGGTGACCCTCCCGAAGGATCCCATGACCCCCTATCGGAAGGATATCCTCGGTATCTCCTCACACATCGGATACTACATCACGCCCGACTTCCACTATTACGGCATCGTCAAGAGCGGTGACGTGACCATTGTGCTCGGCCCGTCCATGCAGATCCGAAGCGATGAACAGATGCTGAAGGAACTTGCCTTCCGCTGCGACGTGCAGAGTGAGGACATGGAGGACTTCCTCATCGGCATGAAGAGCATCATCCCCATGCCGCTCGACAGCATCCTCATGATTCTGTGCTCCGTCAATTATTCCCTGAACGGCGAAAAGTTGGGGCTCGAAGATCTGCGCATCTACGACAACGAGCAGGAGGAACTGCGCCGACACACCGAGTGGCAGCGCGCCGAACAGCAATTCGACGCGGAACTTTCCGACGAACCGCAGGAGATCCACAACACGCTTGCCGCCGAACAGACCATCCTGAACTTTGTACGGCGCGGCGATACGACGGCGCTCAAAGAATGGCTCAAGAGCATCGCCGCCATCCGCCCGGGCATCCTCGCAAAGGACACCCTCCGCCAGCTCAAAAACACCTTCATCGTGACGACGACGCTCGTCTCGCGCTCGGCCATCCGCGGCGGCATGGAGGTGAACGAGGCGCTTTCCTTAAGCGACGCCTACATCCAGAAGTGCGAACTGCTAGACAGCATCGAACGCATCACCAATCTCCAATACCGGATGCTCTTCGACTACACCGAACGTGTCGAAAAACTGCGCCTCGGGAGAGCGCCCTCCAAGTTCGTGCTCGATGTCACCAACTATGTGCGGCGGCATCTGAGCGAGGCCATCACAACGGAGGACATAGCAGAGGCCCTCTTTCTGAGCCGTTCCCGCCTCTCCGTCAAGTTCAAGGAAGAAACGGGCGAAACGCTCACCGACTTCATCTTAAAGGAGAAAACGGAGGAGGCAAAGCGCCTTTTGCGCTATACCGAAAAGCCCGCCGTTGCCATCAGCAACTTCCTCGGATTTTCCTCGCAGAGCCACTTTTCGCGCGTGTTCAAAAAGTACGCGGGATGTCTCCCCCACGAGTACCGCAAACGCTATGACCGCCCCTGAAGGAACAAACGTGCGGCCCGCCGAACCGGCGGGCCGCTTTGCATAAGGGGATGGATGTTGAGGATGATCAAAAGGAATAGTCGCCCGCAATGAGCGTTTCGTGCCGCCCGTCGGGAAGGAGGAGCTCCGCCGTCGTATTGGCAGGAACGGAAATGCGGTAAGAATAGCCCTTCTCCGTCTTTTCCCAGCCGCAGGAGACCTTGCCGAAAGCGCTTATATATTCGGTCTTTGCATGGGTGAAATGCCCGCCCGGAACGGGAGCGATGCGGAAGGCGTTCTCGCCCACGACGTTGATGCCGCACATTTCGGAGAACAGCCATTCGCAGACGGCGCCCTTCGAGTAGTGGTCGCGGGAATCCGTTCCTTCCCAGCCTTCCCAGATGGTATTTGCCCCCGCTTTGACCATGAACAGCCAGCCGGGGCGCTCCTCGTTCTCAAGCAGCCGATAGGCATACGCAGGATCGAGCTCCGTGAGGACATAGAGGATAAAGGGCGTGGACAAGAATCCCGTTCCCAGCCGCCAACGATAGTTTTCGAGGGCTTTGATGAGCCGATCTTTGGCATAAGTTTCCTGCGACTTGTCGAGGAGCCGCATATAGAGCGGACGCACGAGCTTTGCCTGACGGTCGGTATCGAGGGAGAACTTCTTCCCCGAAACGAGCTTCTGATAGCCGATGCGCGCCTTTTCGGCATATTCCTTGAAGCGCTTCTCGTCCTCCGTCTTTTGGAGGGCAGCAGCAACTTCCGCCATCTTTTCGAGCATATAGACGACATAAGCGGTCGTCTCCTCGGGATGCGGGCTCACAAAGTCGGCGATGGCAAAGGGATGTACATCGGCGGGCTCCGACCACTCGCCGTAGGACTGCCCGTAGTTGGAAATGTACTTGCGGTACTTTCCTCTGACTCCCGTGGGAAGAGAGGTCATGTAGTGCCTGCCGAGCGTTTTGATCTTGTAGTCGGCATACCGTTTCATCGCCTCGTAGTTCCGCTTCAGAACGCGCGTATCGCCGTACATCTTGTAGAGCATATACGGGATGAGCACGCCCGCATCCGACCAGCCCGCGGAGCCGTCCATTGCGTTCATATAGGAATCGACGCCGCCCGGAGGCGTGATCTGACGGAAGCAGCCGTTTTGGCGCTGCCCGTCGCACATATCGGTAACATACTTGCGCGCCATTGCGTCGTAATCGAAGAAATAGCACGCCGTCTTAACGAAGATCTGCGCATCGCCCGTCCAGCCGTGCCGCTCGCGCGTCGGGCAGTCGGTTGGAATGTCGGCGTGGTTGTTCTTGGCCGACCAGCGCGTGTTCTCGACAAACTTGTTGAGGAGCGCATTGGAACTATCAAAGGAGACCGTGCTCTCCATATCCGAATAGACAGCGATGGCGGTGAAGTCGTCCTTTCCCCACGCAACATCCCCCTCGACGAGCACATATTGGAAGCCGAAGATGGCAAATTTCGTCTTGTAGTTGTTGACGCCCTCCCGGCAGGTGTACTCGATCTGCTGCAGAGGGGTCATGCGCTCCTTCTTGACGCATTGGAAATTCTTCTGCGTAAATTCGCCGTTCTCATCGAACATCTCGCCGAAGCGCAGCTTTAATTTCTGCCCTGCCCTTGCCTTGAGGGAGAACGCCACATAGCCTGCGATATTCTGCCCGAAGTCGAGCACCTTCTTGCCCGAGGGCGTCGTGATGACGGAGACGGGAGAAAAGCGTTCGTGCTCGGTGAGCGGCACGTTGTCGGAAGCCGTCGGTACGACCTTGCAGGAAGTGACCTTAGCGGTGCCCTTATAGGAAGGCTTCCTGCGGGCATCGTACACCTCCCCGTCCTTGTTGTCGGCAAAGGAGATAGGGCCATCGTTGGACCATGCCCAAGTCCCGTCCGTCACGATGCAGCTCACGCGACCCGCTTCGTCCGTCAGTTCGAGCTGAACAAGGAGTTTTGTTTCGGTGCCGTACTCGTTCAAAAGCCCCCACGCACCGCAGCTCCCGCGGTACCAGCCGTCCGCGAGCTCTGCCGTGATCTCGTTTGCGCCCTCCCGGACAAGGTCGGTCACATCCGCCGTCTGGTATTGGATGCGCTGCTTGTAGTCGGTATGACCGGGCGCAAGACAGAAATTGCCCGCCTTCTGGCCGTTGATGCGCACCTCGTAAATGCCGCACGCCGTCGCATACAGGCGCGCCTTAGTGACGCCCTTTGCCGTAAATTTCTTTTGGAAGCAATCGACGGGATAGCGCAGCTTGGGATCGACGCGGTAATTGCCCGTGATCCACTGCGCCTTCCAATCGTCGGGAGAGAGCAGCCCCATCTCAAAGGAGGCCTCCTCCGACCAGTCCCCTTCCTCGTCCTTCTCGTCCCAGAGCTTTACCTTCCATGCAACGCGCTGACGCGAGGAAAGAGCATGGGGATACTCCGCGCGCATGGAGCTTCCCGCCACCTTGCCGCTGTCCCAGACCGTCTCTTTTCCGCTCACCGCAAGGATGCGCCAGGCCGTCTGACGGATGCCGCCCTCGCAGTTCCATTGAAGTTCCGGGCGGGAGAAATCCACCCCCATCGCCTCTTTCAGATGTTCCGTTCTCAGTCTGATCGCCTTCATCTTACACCTCTTATCCAATGTTTTATCTCTTGGACAGCCCGTTCATAGCAGTCGATCTGCTCCTTGGCCGCGCGTTCGCTCGTATAAAAATTCTTCCCCATCTGCCCGCTCGACACCGTCTCGATAAAGGCATGGCGGGCTG
>QAKM01000008.1 GCA_003343805.1 Bacillota bacterium
CACCTCCCTCAAACTCACCCCAAAAAAATACTTCGTCTTTTTTTGGGGACCCCGAGGAGGGAGGCAAGGATGGGACAGGGCTCCCGCAAAGATTTGCGAAGCAAAGATTTTTTGGGGAGTTTTGCAGGGTTCCCGAAAAAATCGCGCAGCGAGTTTTGTGGGAGGTTATTTATGGGGCCCCCGCAAAGATTTTTGCAAAGCAAAAAGATTTTTGGGAGAAGGAGGAGCAAGCGCTTAAAACGTGGTGTTTGCCGTCAGGCAAATACCCGAAAAGAGCGCTTAAAATGGGGCCCCCGCAAAGATTTTTGCGAAGCAAAAAGATTTGTGGGGAAAGGAGCGGCGGGCGTTGAAAGCGTGGCGGTTGACTTTAGTCAACTGCTCGCCCAATGCGCCCCGTGGAATTTTCAGGGTCCCCGCAAAGAATTTTGCGAAGCAAAAAGATTTGTGGGGAAAGGAGGAACCGACGTTATCAGCGTGGCATTCGCCTTCAGGCGGATGCCCGCAAAAGGCGTCGTGTTCCGACGTGGTGCCGCCGACCGGCCTCGAACCGATACGCCTTCCGGCACAGGATCCTAAGTCCTGCGCGTCTGCCAATTTCGCCACGGCGGCATATACGCCGCCCCTTGCGGGACGGCGCGCATTTTTTTTGTCTTGGGACTCAGTTTTCTTCGGGTCCGTTCGGGTCGGGCTCCCCGCCGTCCGCGGGTGCGCTCTCTTGTTCGGTCTCTTCCGCCTCTGCGGCTGCCTCATCGGCGGTTTCCACGGGAGCGGGCGTTCCTTCGGGGGCTGCGTATGCCTCCGTGCTCACGGTGCGCTCCTGATAGACGGGCTCCTGCGGCACGAGGGCGGGATTGGCTGAGATGTAGGCCGCCTCCTCCTGGGGGGTGACGCGGGCTGCCATCTCGACGCGCAGCTTTCTGCGGATGATGCCGTAGGGGATGAAGAGCAGAATGAGGAGAGCGGCCGCCGCGCAGGCAAAGATGCCGCTGCTCGCGAGCGAGATGCCGCTCAGCATGGAGAGGGAGGGGATGAGCGTTCCGAGACCGCCCATGCCGTCGATGATGAGAAGACCGATGGTGGGGACGATCCAGAGGATGAGGAAGGGCAGCCAGCCCAAAAAGAGGATGGGTGCCTTGAGCTTGACGGCGGGATTCATCGTGAACCCTTTGACAAATACCTTGATGAGCAGGTACAGCCAGGAGAGCATGGAGATCGCGGTGAGCGCGATGATGCAGATGAGGGCGATGAACGTCGCGGTCGAAGCCGTGGGGGAAGCGATCAGGTTGGTGATGTATTCGGTGAGGCCGGCGGTGAGCTGTTCATCGACGGAAGCCTCGCGCGAGGAGGCCGCAAGGGGACGGACGGAGCCGGCACTTGCGATGCCTGCGCCGTTCATGGCGTCGGCGATCTCCTGCAGGATGCGGTCGATGGCGGCCTGTGCATCGATGCGGCCGGTCTCCTCGTCCACAAACTGGCCGATGTTGCTTTCCACGACGTCGCGCACCTGCTGTTCGGTCTCGGCGTCCATTTCAAGGCCGGCAAATTCTTCCCGGCCCGTTGCCTGCAGTTTTCCGATGACGTCGGCGACGGTCTCGACGGCAAAATTGCTCACACTTTCCACGGTCGCGTTGTTGCTGTTGATGACTTTCATCACTTCGTCCGTCTTCTGGGAGAGGTAGTCGTCGGTGATGCCGGCTTCCTCCATGATCTCCTTCGTCTCTTCGTCACTCACTTCGGGAAGGACATCCTGGATGATCTCCTCCGTCTTGTCGGTGACGATCTGCGAGGTGGTATCCTTGAGCGTTTCCTCGGCGACGGCCTGCACGGTGACGCGCAGGACGGGCGTGATCTGTTCGGCAATGGCGGCCGATTTGGAGTTCATGAGGGCGCGGATGTCCTCATCGCGCTCGCCCGAGAAGAGGGGAGCGGCGAACTCGGTCAGGGTGACGTTGAGTTCGATGTCGACGGGGTCGGGATCGGGATAGGAGACGGTGACGTTGGTGCCGGAGAAGGCGTCTCCCGCGATGCTCTTGACGTCGTCCGAAGAGAGATCGACGGTGAGTTTCAGGCCGAAGAGGGGCCCGAAGAAGTAACCTGCGATCGCGGCAATGCAGATGAGCGCGACAAATACGTTCATCACAATGATCGCGGCACGGTGCCGTTTGACGAGTTTCATGTCCATAGTCTTTCGGGTTGAGCTCCTTGTGTTTTTAAGGATAGCTATATCTTATCAAAAACGGAAAAAAATGTCAACAATTTCGAAGGGGCGGCGCCCCTTTGTGCGCGGAATACGAAAAATTGTTCGGATTTCGGCGGATGTGGGGCGAAACGGGCAATTTTTCTAAAAATTTCTGTCACTTTTTTTCGTTTGCCTATTGAAATTTTGCGTGGATTGGGCTATAATGTGATAAGTACAAGAGTACGCAATCTAATTTTCTAGGGGGATCACCGTGGAAGACAACAGAAAGGCAATCGAAAGCGGCAAGACCGCGCTCGGGATCGAGTTCGGCTCGACGAGGATCAAAGCCGTCCTCGTCAACGAAAAGAACGAGCCCATCGCGTCGGGCAGCCATACCTGGGAGAACCGTTTTGAGAACGGTATCTGGACGTATACGCTCGAGGACATCTGGACGGGGCTCCAGGACTGCTATGCCAACATGGCGACGGCGGTCGAACATCAGTACGGCATCAAGATCACCACGATCGGGGCGATCGGCTTCTCCGCCATGATGCACGGCTACATGGTATTTGACAAGGACGACAAGCTCCTCGTGCCCTTCCGCACCTGGAGAAACAACTGCGCCGAGTACGCGGGCGACAAGCTCACCGAGCTCTTCAACTATCATATCCCCGCGCGCTGGTCGGTGGCGCACCTCTATCAGGCCATCTTAAACGGCGAAGAGCACGTCAAGGACATCGTGTTCCAGACGACGCTCGAGGGCTACATCCACTGGATGCTGACGGGCGAGAAGGTCATCGGCATCGGCGAGGCTTCGGGTATGTTCCCCGTCGACCCCGAGACCAAGCAGTACGACGCGGGGATGCTCGCAAAGTTCAACGACCTCGTCAAGGACAAGGTGCCCTTCAAGGTGGAGGACATCCTGCCCAAGATCCTCGTTGCGGGCGACGAAGCGGGCCGTCTCACGCCCGAGGGCGCCAAGCTCCTCGATCCGACGGGCACGCTGCAGCCCGGTATCCCGCTCTGCCCGCCCGAAGGCGACGCAGGCACGGGCATGGTCGCGACCAACTCCGTCAAGAAGCGCACGGGCAACGTCTCCGCGGGCACGAGCGTGTTCGCGATGATCGTGCTCGAAAAGGCGCTCTCGAAGGCCTATCCCGAGATCGACCTCGTCACGACGCCCGTTGGCGACCTCGTCGGTATGGTCCACTGCAACAACTGCACGTCGGACATCAACGGCTGGGTGGATATCTTCGGTGAATTTGCCAAGATCCTCGGCGTCGACATCCCCAAGTGGAGGCTGTACGACGAGCTCTACTTCGCCTCCGAAAAGGGCGACAAGGACTGCGGCGGGCTGCTTGCCTACAACTATGTGTCGGGCGAGCACGTCACGCGCGTGGATGCGGGCAGACCTCTGTTTGTGCGGACTTCGGAGAGCAAATTCGATCTTGCGAACTTCATGCGCGCACACCTCTACACGGCATTCGGCGCCCTCAAGGTGGGCTGCGACATCATGCTGCGCGAGGAGGGCGTCAAGCTCGACCGCATCACGGGCCACGGCGGCCTGTTCAAGACCGAGCGCGTGGGGCAGAGCTATCTTGCGGCTGCCATCAACGCACCCGTCACCGTCATGAAGACGGCGGGCGAGGGCGGCGCATGGGGCATCGCCATCCTGGCGAACTACATGGTCACGAAGGCCGAGGGCGAGAGCCTTGAGGACTACCTCGAAAACAAGGTCTTTGCCGGGCAGGAGGGCGTTACGCTCGCACCCGATCCCGCCAATGTGGAAGGGTTTGAGAAGTTTGCGAAGCGCTACGTCGCGGGCCTTCCCATCGTGCGTCAGGCGGTCGAAAGTTTACAGGACTGACATAGGAGGATACAAAATATATGTTAGAAGCGCTGAAAGAAAAGGTACTCAAAGCCAACCTTGACCTCGTCAAGCACAAGCTGGTGCTCTTCACCTGGGGCAATGTCTCCGAGATCGACCGCGAGAGCGGGCTCGTCGTCATCAAGCCCTCGGGCGTCGAGTATGACGACATGAAGGCGAGCGACATGGTCGTCGTCGACCTCAACGGCAAAGTTGTGGAAGGGGATCTGCGCCCTTCGTCGGATACGCCCACCCATCTCGAACTTTACAAGGCGTTCCCCGACCTCGGCGGCGTCACGCACACCCATTCGACGTTCGCGACGAGCTGGGCACAGGCCGGCCGCAACATTCCCTTCTACGGGACGACGCACGCCGACTACTTCTACGGCGACATCCCCTGCGCACGCTCTCTGACGCGCGAGGAGATCGAGGGCGAGTACGAGAAGAACACCGGGCTCGTCATCATCGAGAAGTTCCGGATGGAGGGTTTGAAGCCCCTCGAAGTGCCGGGCGTCCTCGTCAAGAGCCACGGTGTGTTCGCCTTCGGCAAGGACGGCGACAACTCCGTCTACAACGCGACGGTCATCGAGGAAGTCGCCAAGATGGCGACGATCACCGAGATCGTCAACCCCAACGTTGAGCGCGCCGATCAGTTCATGATGGACAAGCACTATCTGCGCAAGCACGGCAAGAACGCCTACTACGGGCAGATCAAACGGTAAAGAAAGGGGCGCATATGATCGTTACGGAAGTCATCCCATATACGCCCGATCCCAACAAGCGCGCCAAGCGCATCGAGGAGGCCGCAAACGCACATGAGGCACGGGGGGAGGAGCTCGTTTCTGCCCTGTCGACGCCCAACTGCGGCGCCATCCTCATTTTCCGCGCTCCGCAGGCGGCATCCTGCGGGAAATAAAATCGATCAAAATAGGAAAGAGGATTTGTTATGAAAGAAAAGGTTGTTTACTGGCTGACCGGTTCCCAGACCCTGTACGGCGACGACGTGCTCGCTCACGTTGCCCAGCACTCCGAAGAGATGGCAAACTATGTCAACGAGCACGTTCCCGTGACGGTGAAGTACCTCACGACCTGCAAGAGCTCGGAGGAGATCGTCGCTGCCGTCAAGAAAGTCAACGCGGATGACGACTGCATCGGCATCATCACCTGGTGCCATACCTTCTCGCCCGCCAAGATGTGGATCAAGGGCCTTAAAATGCTGCAGAAGCCCATGTGCCATTTTGCGACGCAGTACAACGAGAGACTGCCCTACGACACCATCGACATGGATTTCATGAACGAGAATCAGGCCGCCCACGGCGACAGAGAGTTCGGTTACATCGTCTCCCGTCTGCGCATGGACAACAAGGTCATCGTCGGCTACTATAAGGATCCCGAGGCGCTCAAGGAGCTCGCCTCCTGGTGCAAGGTGGCTGCGGGCTATGCGTTCTCCAAGCAGGTCAAGGTCTGCCGCTTCTCCGACAACATGAGGAACGTCGCCGTCACCGAGGGCGATAAGGTCGCGGCGCACATCGAGATGGGCTGGGAAGTTGATTACTATCCCGTCGGCGACCTTGTGGACGTCATCGATACCATTACGGACGCCGAAGTGGACGCGCAGATGGCAGAGTATGCGACGAAGTACACGATGGGCACCGACCGCATCGACGTCGTGCGCGAGCAGGCGAAGTATGAGATCGCCATCGATAAGTTCTGCAAGGAGAACGGCGGCTACATCGGCATTGTCGATCACTTCGGCGCGCTCCACGGCATGAACCAGCTCCCCGGCCTCGCCATCCAGGATCTGCAGGGCAAGGGCTACGGCTTCGGCGCAGAGGGCGACTGGAAGATCGCAGCGCTCGGCGCCGTCATGCAGTACATGGCAGGGCAGAAGGGCACCGGCCTTATGGAGGACTATACCTATGACCTCGTCGACGGCCTCTGCCTCGGCGCGCACATGCTGGAAGTTTCCCCTCAGTTCGCTTCGACCAAGCCCGAGATCCAGGTGCATCCCCTCGGCATCGGCGGCAAGTCCGATCCCGCGCGCCTCGTCTTTGAGGGCATCGAGGCACCCGAAGCGATCGCTGTCTCCATGGTGGACATGGGCGACCGCATCCGCCTCATCGTGCAGAAGATCGAGCTCGTGAAGTATCCTCATAAGATGCCCAAGCTCCCCGTTGCCGGCTGTATGTGGAAGTACAAGCCCAACTTCAAGGAGGGCGTTGCGGCATGGATCTATGCGGGCGGCGCACACCACACCGTCGTTTCCTCCGTTGTCACCGCACAGGAGATGGTGGACCTCGGCAATATGTGGGGCATGGAAGTCGTCCTCATCGACGAGAACACCAAGATCGACGAGTTCAAGAAGCAGCTCATGTGGTCCGATCAGATCTGGAAGACCAAACTTTGATGTAAGAGATCAGGGCGGGGCGGTACGGTGTACTGCCCCGTATTTTTTGAGGTATCATGTTTTATAAGACGTATATGTTCGGCGAAACGGCCGTTTGTTACAGAGAGGTGCCTGTCGAAGGGCACGAAAATAAGTCGACGGTGGGGCTTGCCCTCTTCCCTGCGGGGAAGGAACCCGGCGGGATCGCCATGGACAGCCTCGTGCAGGCGGCGTTCACGGGAGATGAGACGCTCATCGACTATACGCTCGGCGTCACCATGCGCAACCGCGAGGGCACGCTTTTAAAGGTCGAAGAGCAGGCGGCGGACGAGGCTTCCGTCACGACCCGCCTTGCGGACGGGCGCGGGAATGCGTATGTCCATCACCTTTGCTATTCGGCTGCAACGGGCGTGTTTACCGTCTGGGTGGAGTACTTCAACCGCACGGGAAGGGAGCAGACCCTCGAGAGCCTGCAGAGCTTTTCGATCAGCGGCATCCACGCCCATCGGGACGGGAAGGCGACGCTTGCGGGGCTCAAGCTCCACCGCATGACGAGCGCATGGTCGCGGGAGTGCCGTCCCGAGGAGGACAGCTTCGCAAATTTGGGTTTGGATACGAGCTGGGCCCGCTACGGCGTCAAATGCGAACGCTTCGGCGAGGTCGGATCCATGTCCAACCGCGGGCATTTTCCCTTTGCCGCCGTCGAGGACGCGGAGCGGGGCATCGTCTGGGCAGCGATGATCGAGGCGCCTTCCTCCTGGCAGATGGAAGTGTATGCCGAGAAGGAGACGTGCGCGCTCTCGGGTGGGCTCGCAGACTACGAGTTCGGCCATTGGCGCAAGCGGATCGCCCCCGGAGAAGGCTTTACAACGCACAGGGCCTTTCTAACGGTAAAAGGCAGCGTGCTTTCCTGCTGCAACGCATTTGTCGCAGAGCAGGAGAGGAGGCTCGAGGTGCCTGCCTCCGAGGAGGAGATGCCCGTTCTCTTCAACGAGTACTGCACGACGTGGGGCTGTCCTTCGGCGGAGAACATCCGCGCCATTTTAAAGGCCATCGAGCCCTTTCCCATCGATACCTTCGTCATCGACTGCGGCTGGTATAAGCCGGACGACAAGGGCTGGTGCAACGCCATCGGGGACTGGCGGGAGAGCCGTGCGCTCTTCCCCGAGGGCATCTCGGCGGTCTCGGACGCCATCAAAGCGGCGGGGAAGCACCCCGGCATCTGGTTCGAGTTTGAAGTGGCGGGCCGCGACAGCGACTGCTTCTTCGACGAGAGCAAACTTGTAAAGCGGGACGGACACGTCATCACGGGCAAGAACCGCCGCTTCCTCGACCTGCGCCTCCCCAAGGTGCAGGAGTATCTCAAAGAGCGGATGCTCGCCTTCTTGCAGAAGAACGGCTTTGAGTATATCAAGATCGACTACAACGACAGCCTCGGCATCGGGTGCGACAGCCCGGACAGCGCGGCGCCCGGAGAGGGCGGACGTCAGATCGCCGAGGAGAGCCTTGTTTGGCTCACAAAGCTCCGGGAGGCGGTGCCCGGGCTCGTCATCGAGAACTGTTCCTCGGGCGGCAGCCGCATCGAACCGCTCCGTATGAGCAAGGTCTCCATGTGCTCCTTCTCGGACGCGCACGAGTGCAATGAGATCCCGCTCGTTGCCGCGAACGTCTCACGCGTCATCCCTGCGCGCCAGATGCAGATCTGGGCGGTGCTCCGGGAAGGGGAGAGCGTTTCGCGCACGATCTATTCCCTCACGGCCGCGATGATGGGCCGCATCTGCCTCTCGGGCGACGTGCTGCACCTTTCGCCCGAGCGCATCGATCTCATCCGCGACGGCCTTGATCTCTACCAAGAGGTCAGGGACATCGTGCGCCATGGCCGCATCGTTCTCATCGATAATACGGTGGAGTACTACCGCGCGCCCGAAGGAAGGCAGGTGTACGTCAAGGAGTACGAGGGGAGAAAGCTCGTCATCGTGCATTTCCTGGAGTGCGCGGAGAAGGTCTCGCTGCCGCTTGAAGGTTACCGCCTCAAACGGGCGTTCACCGATCTTGCCTATACGGCGGAGGGGGAACTCCGGATCGAGGGCAGGCCGTTTGCGGCGGGGGCGTTCCTTCTGGAGAAGGAATAAAAATCAAAGGAATGAATGTTGGCTCGGGCGTTGACTTTTGGCGCCCGAGCCATTATAATAGAGGGGAGATTCTTACAAGGGGAAAAAAGAATGGATCGACTGAAGAGCGCAAGGGAGCTCTTGCGCAGGCATGGGCAGGAACACCTCCTCGCCTATTACGACGAGCTGAGCGAAGCGGAGCGGGAGAGCCTGCTCACCCAGATCGAAAGCATCGACTGGAACATCTTTTCGGAGGAGGCGCGCTGCCATGCGCCCGAAGGAGAGATCGCTCCCATCGCGGGCATGAGCACGGAGGAGATCGAAGCGCGGCGGGAGGAGTTCTTTGCCGCGGGAAAGGAGATCATCCGTGCAGGCAAAGTGGCGGCGCTGCTGCTCGCGGGCGGGCAGGGGACGCGGCTGGGCTATGACGGGCCGAAGGGAACGATGGACATCGGCCTCACGCATCCGCTCTACATCTTCGAGTGCCTCATCCGCAACTTGCAGGAGGTCTGCAGAGCCTGCGATGCCGTCGTACCGCTCTACATCATGACGAGCGACAAGACGGATGAGAGGACGCGCACCTTCCTCAAAGAGCATGACTATTTCGGCTATCCTCAAGAGGCCGTCCGCTTCTTTTTGCAGGATATGGCCCCCGCGACCGACTTTGACGGCAAGATCCTGCTGGAGGGGAAGGGGAGGCTCGCGCTCTCGCCCAACGGTAACGGAGGGTGCTTCTCCTCGCTGCGCCGTTCGGGACTGTGGGAGGAGGCCGCCGCCCGCGGCGTGGAATGGTTCAACGTCTTTGCGGTGGACAACGTCCTCCAGCGCATCGCCGATCCCGTCTTTGTGGGGGCGACCGCGCTTGCGGGCGTCAACTGCGGTGCCAAGTTCGTGCGCAAGTGCGATCCGCACGAGCGCGTGGGTGTGCTCTGCCTGCGCGGAGGCGTGCCCGACGTCGTGGAGTACTACGAGCTCTCCGAGGAAATGGCGAACGCCCGCGATGAAAGGGGCGGGCTCGTCTATTCCTTCGGCGTCATCCTAAACTATCTCTTCCGCCGCGAGGCGCTCGAAGAGATCGAGAGGAACGTCATCCCCGTACACGTCGCCAAGAAGAAAATACCCTGTCTGAACGGGGCGGGCGAGCTCGTAAAGCCCGACAAGGAGAACGGCTGCAAGTACGAGACGCTCGTCGTGGACATCGTGCGCCTGACAAAGAGCTGCCTTCCCTATGAGGCGGTGCGCGAGCACGAATTTGCGCCCATCAAGAATGCAACGGGCGTGGACAGCGTGGAGTCGGCACGCGAACTTTTAAAACAAAACGGAGTAACACTGTAATGGAAGAACAGGCATCCCAGGTGACGATGGACTTTGCGGCACAGCTCATTGCGCTCAGCCGCGTCATCGTCGATATCTTCAAGACCAACGATCTGGACAAGCTCCCCGAGATGAACCGCATCATCAAGGAGATGTACCGCTTGCAGCACGGCAGCGAGGATCCCGCGATGCAGACCATCGACGTGGAGGCGAACGTCATCTACACCAACTTTGATATGCTCGTCAAAGTCTTAAAGACGGCGGAGACGGACGGCGACCTTCCGTCCCTCCAGAATGCCGTCAATAAGTTTTTGCACAATATCAATGAGGCGACTGTGAACATTGCCGCCATGTTTGGTCTGCTCTGACGCCAAATTTGCGGCGCAATACTTTGTCCTGCTGCGGCAACCCTCAGTCATTTACGATTTTGTAAACTCCTTCGGGTTTTCCTCGCACTCCGCGTCTTGCTTGCAACTTTGACGTCAGGATGGGCTTCTTTGCGCGCTCTTCTCGTCTTGCTTGAAACTGCGGCGTTACGATGGGCTGGGGCGTTTCCCGCGTCTTGCTTGCAACTTTGACGTCAGGATGGGCTGAGGCGCATGGGCGTTACGACGGGCTTTAATTTGTATTGATTTGAGACCTTAAAATTTAGGGAGGAAATGATGAAAACGAAAATTTTTGCAGATGCCAACCTTCGGGTGGGCGAGATCGACCGCAACCTCTTCGGCTCGTTTATCGAGCATCTCGGGCGCGCGGTGTACGAGGGCATCTATGAGCCAGGGCATCCCACGGCGGACGAGAACGGCTTCCGCGGCGACGTCATCGAGCTCATCCGCGAACTGAACGTTCCCATCGTGCGGTACCCGGGCGGCAACTTTCTTTCGGGCTACGATTGGCGGGACGGCATCGGCCCCCGCGAGAAGCGGCCCACCCGCCTCGATTTGGCTTGGTTCACGACGGAGACCAACGAGTTCGGCACCGATGAGTTCATGAAGTGGTGCAAAAAGACGGGCATCACGCCCATGATGGCGGTGAATATGGGCACGGGGACCATCCTCGATGCGGCGCACCTCGTCGAATACTGCAACCACGCGGGCGGCACCGCCATCTCCGATCAGCGCCGCGCCAACGGGGCGGAGGAGCCGTACAACGTCAAGTATTGGTGCATCGGAAACGAGATGGACGGCCCCTGGCAGACGGGACATCTGAGCGCCGACGAGTACGGCAAAAAGGCGCTCGAAGCCGCCAAAGTCATGCGCTGGACGAACGGCGAGTACGAAAAGAACGCGCCGCGCGACTTAAAACTCATCGTCTCCGGCTCTTCCAACCACGAGATGAAGACCTTCCCCGAGTGGGACCGCACTGTCCTCGAACACACCTATGAGGCGGTCGATTATCTCTCCATGCACCGCTACTATCAGTACGATGCGGACCGGAAGCGCCCGTTGGAGGACTTCCTGGGTTCTGCCGACGACATGAACGAGTACATCGGCACGCTGAAGGCGACCATCGAATATGTGCGCGCCAAGGTGCGCTCCAAGCGGCACCTCAAGATCAGCTTTGACGAGTGGAACATCTGGACGGTGGATGCGCCCCGCACCGAGCCGCTCTGGAAGAAGGCGCCGCACCTTCTCGAGGACGTCTATACCTTCCGCGATGCGCTCGTCTTTGCGGGCCTCATGAATACCCTCCTCAACAACTGCGATGTCGTCAAGATCGGCTGCCTTGCGCAGCTCGTCAACGTCATTGCGCCCATCATGACGAAGAAGGGCGGCGGCACTTTCAGACAGGCGTCCTTCTATCCCTTCCGCTATCTTGCGGGCAACGCTTCGGGTGCGACGGTGCGCACCTTCTCGGACAGCGACACCTTCGAAAACATGTACGGCACGGCGCGGACGATCAACGAGGCCGTCACGCACGATATAACAAAGCGCGAAGTGTGCGTTTCCCTCTGCAATTACAGCCAGGAGACGCGCGAAGTCGAGCTCGAACTGCGTTCCTTCGGCGAACTTTGCGCCAAGGAGTATGTGCGCATGGTCAATTCCGACCTCGACGCCACAAACGGGTTCGAGCACCCCGATACGGTGAAGCCCGAGGAGCTCGATCTGCCGAACGTCAAGGACGGCTCGCTCGTTTCCCTTTCGCTCGCGCCCATGAGCTGGAGCTTCCTGCGCTTCAAGTACTGAGAAAAGTTAGGTCACATAAGATAAAGTATGGCAAGAAGATCGAAAGCCGCCGCAAAGCGGGCGCTGAAGGCCGTTTGCATCCTGCTCGCCATCGCGCTCATCGCGGCCATTGTGTTTGGTATCTATTGGTTCGCCGTCAAGGGAAAGTCATGGGACGATCTGAAGGCGCTGTTTAACAAGCCTTCGGCGCCGCCCGCGACGGGGACCGTCGAGACGGGCGAGCTCTCCATCCACTTTCTGGAGCTCGGCAATAAGTACACGGGCGACTGCACGCTCATCAAGATCGGCGATACCGAGGTGCTCATCGATGCGGGTTCGCGCAAGGGCTCGGCGGAGACGCTTGTTCCCGCCGTCTCCGAGTACTGCACGGACGGCGTCCTCGAATATGTCATCGCGACGCACGCCGATCAGGATCACATCGCCGCTTTTGTGGGGACGAACGAGTTTCCCGGTATCTTTGAAAGTTTCGAGTGCGAGGTCATCATCGACTTCCCGCGGACCAACAAGGATACCGCCATCTACAAGGACTATCTCGAGGAGCGGGACAAGGAGGTCGCGGCGGGCGCCGAGCACTACACCGCCCTCGAGTGCTGGAATGAGACGGAGGGGGCTTCCCGCAGCTATACGCTTGCAGAGGGCGTGACGATGAACTTCCTCTATCAGAAGTTCTACGAGGAATACGCCTCGGACGAGAACAATTACTCCGTCTGTATGCTGCTGACGCAGGGAGATTACAATTACCTCTTCACGGGCGATCTCGAAGAAGAGGGGGAGGCGTCGCTCGTCGAGAGCAACGATCTGCCGCAGTGCAAGCTCTTCAAGGGCGGGCATCACGGCAGCAAGACCTCTTCGACGGAGAAGCTGCTTTCCGTCATCCGTCCCGAGATCGTGTGCGTGTGCTGTTGCGCGGGTTCGCCCGAGTACACGACGAACAACGACAACACCTTTCCCACGCAGGCGATGATCGACCGCGTTTCTAAGTACACCGATAAGATCTATGTCACAACACTTGCGATAAACGTCGATTGGGAGGAGGAGAGCTGGGATCATACCTCGATGAACGGCACCATTACCTACCGATCGGACGGAAAGGAGTGGTCGGTGACGGGCAGCAATAATTCTACCATTTTGAAGGATACCGAGTGGTTCAAGGAAAACCGCGTCTGGAATTCCCCTGTATATCAATAAGATGATCGCGCTGCAGCTCGTTAAGAATGCTGTACCATAAAATGCGGAGCGAATATTTTCGGTATTAGTCATCCGGTTTAGTAAAATGTCGCAGTTGCCGACTGTTTTCTTAAAAAAACGTCGCAAAGAGCGACGAAAATTCAAATAAAACGTCGCGCAAGTGTTGACTGCCGCCTCCGGATGGTGTATAATGGTGGACGGGAAACAAGAGGTGGCGCGTATGTTGTACAGAAAATTCTATGTCGAATTGGTCAAGTGGTATCATCAGGAGAAGAAACTTGCTCTTTTAATAGACGGTGCAAGGCAGATCGGGAAAACGACGCTTGTTCGGCAGTTTGCGAAGGACTATTACGGAGATCATTTCGTCGAGATCAATTTTATCAACACGCCTTCCGCAAAAGAGATCTTTGCAGGTGATCTGTCGGTCGATGGGATCATCAGTAAGCTGACGCTCTTTCTTCGCCGTTCGCTTGTACCGCACAAGACGCTCATCTTCTTTGATGAAGTCCAGGAATGTCCGGAAGTGCGTACTGCCATCAAATTCCTTGTGGACGACGGTAGGTTTGATTATATCGAATCGGGATCGCTCCTTGGTATCAACTATCGGGAGATCAAGTCGTATGCCGTGGGGTATGAAGAGATCAGGACGATGTACCCCATGGACTTTGAGGAATTTGCCATTGCAAACGGAATTCAGCAGTCCACGTTTGAAATGTTAAAAGACTGCTATGAGCGGCGCGTCCCTGTCGACGAATTTGTACACAAGCAGATGATGCAGCTTTTCACATACTATGTGATCATCGGCGGGATGCCGGCTGCCGTGCAGGAGTTTGTCAATTCCAAGGATATGGGGCGCGTGGTCGGCATACAGTCGGATATTTTAAAGCTCTACCGAAAGGACATCACCAAATATGCGGCAACGGGAAAAGAGAAAATAACGCTCATCTTCGATACGATCCCCGCCGAACTCAACGCCAAGAATAAACGGTTCATGCTCTCCGATCTCGCCAAAACGGCGCGCATGGAGAGATATGAGAGCTGTTTTAGTTGGCTGACCGATGCAGGTATTGCCTTACCTTGCTACAATCTGACAGAACCCAAGCAGCCGGTCGCGATCAATCGGCAGCATAATCTGTTTAAGTTTTATCTTGCGGATACGGGGCTTTTGTGCGCCATGTGTTCAGACGACGTGCAGTACCAGATCGTCAACGGCAATTATGCGATCAACGAGGGCAGCATCATGGAGAATATGTTTGCTCAACAGCTCAAAAGCAACGGATTTACGTTGTATTATTTTGATAAGCAAAAAGTGGGGGAGGTGGATTTTGTCGTGGAACAGCACGCCGAACTTGTGCCTGTGGAGATCAAGTCCGGAAAAGATCATAGATCGCATCGAGCATTGGATCATCTTATGGCAGTAAACGAATATAAGCTGAAGGAGAGTTTTGTGTTCTGCCCCGGGAATGTGGAAGCGGAAGGCAAGACAGTTTATCTTCCGCTGTATATGATCATGTTCTTTCAAAAAGAAAATATGCTGAACAAGATCGTATTCGAGAGCGTTGCCGATCATTTGTAAAATCTTGCTTTGGCCGCCCGAACTATACTTTTCGTAAAACTGTATCCTGCCGGAAGGGCACCTGTCCTTTGCGGCGTATCACGGAAAAGCGCCAAAGGAGCGCTTTTTTGTTATTTCGACAAAACACCCCGAAATATGTTCTCTCATATATTGTATCCTTGATGAAAAAGGTGCGCGCGGGGGAAATAACATGGCAAGAAAGATCGTGGTCACATCGGGGAAGGGAGGCGTCGGAAAGACGACCGTCACCGCCAACCTCGGGGTACAGCTCGCAAAGAACGGCTGTCGCGTCGTCGTCTGCGATTTGGACTTCGGGCTCAACAACGTGGATGTGGTGCTGGGCGTCGAAAACCTTGCAAGTTTCGACGTCATCGACGCCATCGAGGGGCGGTGCCGTCCCAAACAGGCGCTCGTGAAGCATCCGCATTACCCGACGCTCTATTCCCTGGCGAGCAACCGTATCTCCGAGCGGTATGTCTCTCCGCAGGCCGTGAGGCTCATCCTGGATTCCCTCGCGCCGCAGTTCGACTACATCCTCATCGATTCCCCGGCGGGCATCGACGAGGGATTCCACCGCGCCGTTGCCTGTGCGGAGGAGGCGCTGCTCGTCACGACGCCGCACATCTCGGCGATGCGGGACGCCGACCGTGTGGGGAATATGCTAAAGGGGTACCGTCTGAGCCGCATCGGGCTGGTCGTCAACATGGTACGGGGGGATCTCGTTCGGCGAGGGGAGATCTTAACGCCCGACGAGATCGCCAAGGCGCTCCGCATCCCGCTCACCGCCATCGTGCCCGAGGAGGACAAGATCTTCCTCGAAAACGTGGCCGACCGCGTGCGCGCCTTCAAGCTGCTCGCCAATTTTTACACGGGGACAAAGCCGGAGGATGCTGCGGAAAAGAAGTACACGGGACTTTTGGGTGCGCTCATGCGCGGACTGAAAAATCGTTGAGGAGGGGAAATCATGCGGAGTGAAATGACCAAGGAACGGCTGCTGGGGATCCTGCACGCCGACAAGGAGGAGATGAACGAGGTGACGCGTGAGGCGTGCGTCGCCGAATTTTCGCGCGTTGCCGCCGAGTACTTCGAGACGGAGGGGGATGTGACGATGAACGTGCACCGCGGGAGGAGTTCTTCTGAAGTGACGGTGACGTTTCGTGCAAATCGTGTAAAAAATTTTACGATGGTGAAATGAGATGCGTTTAGCCGTTTGACAAAAAATGCCGTTTTTGCTATAATACAGGGTGCATTTGAGGAGTTTACCCTCCTCCTGCATCCAAATGTCATACAACGGAGATCATTATGAGAAATTTTGCGATCGTTACCGATTCCGCCTCCGATCTTCCCGCGGAATATTTTCAGGAACACGACATTTACTGCGTCGATCTCGGGTTCAATCTCGACGGCGTCATCTACGGCGGCGAGAGCGGCAACAAGATGGACGTCAAAGTCTTTTACGACAAGCTGCGCGCGGGCGCCATGCCCACGACCTTCCAGGTCACGCCCGAGCAGGCGCGCTCTGCCATCGAGCCACTCCTCAAAGCCGGGCAGGATGTTCTCGCCCTTGCCTTTTCTTCCGGCCTTTCGGGGACGGCCAACAGCTTTGTCATCGCTGCGCGCGATCTGACGGAAGAATACCCCGAACGCCATATCGAAGTCGTCGACTCGCTGTGCGCGTCGATGGGCGAAGGGCTCTTTGTTGATTACGTCGTCAAGAAGGCGGACGAGGGTGTCTCACTGAAAGAGGCGCGCGACTACGCGGAAAATCTCAAGCAGCACATCTGCCACTTCTTTACGGTGGACAACCTCTTCCACTTAAAGCGCGGCGGCAGAGTTTCGGCGGCGACGGCAGTCGTCGGTACCATGCTCAATATCAAGCCCGTGCTGCACGTCGATCATGAGGGGCACCTCATCGCCATCGGCAAGGCGATGGGCAGAAAGAAGTCCATCTCGGCGCTCGTCGACCACATGAAGGAGCTGCAGACGATGGGGGAACACGATCCCATCTTTATCAGCCACGGCGACTGCATCGAGGACGTGGAGTACCTCATCTCCCTTCTGAAGGCCAATTTCCCGGGGCATGAGATCAAGGTCAACTACGTCGGGAACGTCATCGGTACGCACTCGGGCGCAGGTACGCTCGCACTCTTCTTCCTCGGCTCGCATCGTTGAGAGGAAGGGCCTGAAAGCGGGGCACCGCCAAGGAGCTGGATTTGAAAGCTCGGCACCGCCGAGGTGTGGGCGAAAAGGCGCTCTGAAACAACAAAAAACGGCTGCCTTTTTCGGGCGGCCGATACGGAAGGATGGCGGAGCGGTCGAACGCGGCGGTCTTGAAAACCGTTGAGGTGAAAGCCTCCGGGGGTTCGAATCCCTCTC
>QAKM01000099.1 GCA_003343805.1 Bacillota bacterium
AGGTCCGCCGCTGCGTTCCTCGCGGCTTGACCGCTCGGCTTGCGTCTCCTCTCCCCACAAAAATCGCTGACGCGATTTTTGTGGGGAGCCCTGGATCGCTAAAGCGATTTTTGCGGGAGCCCTATGACTCCCTCAGTCACGGCGTCAGTTCAACAACCCCTCCGTCTTGCCTTCGGCAAGACACCTCCCCTTACACAGGGGAGGCTAAAATGAGGTGACTCCCTCAGTCTTTATGAAACAGGAAACGATCGACAAGCTCAAAAAAATGCTCGATCCCAAACGGGATGCGGACAAGGAATGGTATCTGGCTCTCCTCGACGAGGAAGGGCAGCTTAACTATGAAAAAGAGCACCTCGATGCCGTTCTTCGGATGCTGCGCTTTTATTATCTCTCCCGCCTGCAGCACCGCATCCGTGAGATCGAGGCGGAGATGGAGCGCCTGCGCGCGCAGGAGGGGTATTCGGCGGGCGAGTACCGCGAACTCCTCGAAAAGCAGGCGGAAAAGCAGGAAGTGCAGAAAAAGCTCGATTCCTACAAGTGCTATTTCGTGGAGCCCTACTTCGCCCGCATCGACGTCGTGGACGACAAGGAGGGATACAACAGCTACTATATCGGCAAGAAGGGGGACGTCAATCTGGAGATCGTCGACTGGCGCGCCCCGCTTGCCGTGCGATACTATCAGAAGTCGCGCGTCGACTTTACCATCAACGAGTACGAATACCACACCGTGCTGCGGCGGGCGCTCTCCGTCAAAAACGGGCGCGTCCTCTCCTTCCGCAACGAGTATCTCTCCGTGCGCGATCACCTCACGCCCGAAGAGATCGGCGGCCGCGACGAGGAGATCCTGTTCGATCCCTACCTTCGCAGCATCTTAAAGGACCGGAAGGACGATTTCACCGTCCGCGACATCATCGAGACCATCCAGGAAAAGCAGTTCGAGATCATCACCCGCCCCGAGCGCGAGAGCTTTGTCCTCCAGGGCTGCGCGGGCAGCGGCAAGACGATGATCCTTCTCCATCGCCTGAGCTATCTCATGTACAACAACGAGAGCCTGCGCCCGCGGGATGTGCTCGTCATCACGCCCTCCGATTCCTTCAACGCCTTCATCGACGAGCTCTCCAAGGTGCTCGAGCTGCAGAAGGTGCGCACCATCACATTGCAGCGCTACTATCTGCAGGTCTTAAAGAACGAGGGCATCGAGCTCAAGTATTCGGGCGGGGCGGAGACGAAGGAATATCTCGCGTGGCTGTATTCCGACGCCTTCCCCAAGGAGCTCGAAAAGGACATCGGGAAGCTGTACGGCGACATCTTCGGCCTGTTCACGGGCAGGGAGTGCCGTTCGGTCGCCGAGGAGGTGCTCGCCTCCTGCAAACGCCGTCACGAGCTGTATGCGCGCGTCAAGAATGCCTCGGTGCGCATTCGCCGCGCCGTCCTGGGCGAGATGAAGGAGAACAAGGAGGGCGGCTTCTACTTCACCAAGCCCATGCGCGGGCTGATGAGCTCGCTCGTGCAGGTGCAGGATTTTCTCTCCTTCGTCCTCACGGAGGAGGAGCGCTCGCCCGACTATTTCTTCCGCCAGTTTGCCGACTTCTTTTCCTGTGCGAAGGACTTTTCCGCGCACGCCAACGCCGTCTTTGACCGCGCCGCCGAGGACCTTTCCGCCCTCAAAGAGACCATCGAAAAGGAGATCGTCGACCTCAAGCGGTACCGCCAGAAGGGCCCGGAGGGCGAGTATTACAGCTATGCCGACCGCATCGCGGCGCGCGAGGAGCTCAAGGGGGAGGCTGACCGCATCGCGGGCGTCGTGGAAGAGATGCGGGAGGGGGTCGATCTCTTCGGCGAGTTCTTTGCCGTCATCCGCCTGTTCGGCGTGTGCGCGGACCTCGGAAAGTGCCGGAATACGCTCGACGTCTCGCGCTGGCTGTACCGCCACACGGTGAAGACTTATAAAAAGAGATTTTCTCTGACGGGGGTGTATCCTTCGGATGCCTATGCCCTCTGCTGTGCGCTCTCGAAGGCGGGGCGGGGCCTGACCCCCCGTTACGGGCTCGTGTTCATCGACGAGGGGCAGGATATTTCGCACACCGAGTACGAGCTTCTCCGCGCCATCCATTCGGACGCCGCCTTCAACGTGTTCGGCGATCTCAAACAGAACATCACGCCCTGGAGGGGGCTGACGCAGTGGGAGCCCTTCGACAATTACTTCGAGCTGGACGTCAACTACCGCAATACGAATGAGATCGTGAGCTTTGTCGCGGGCAATCTGAGCGTGAAGATGCAGCCCATCGGCATGACGGGCAGCGAGGTGGAGCGCATCCCCCTCAAGCGCGTCGCGGCGTGGTTCCGCGGCAAGCAGGGCCTCAAAGCCGTCATCGTGCGCGAGGAGGATCTGCCGCTCTTTGAAAAGCGGGGATTCGGGCGGCTCTCCGCGCAGGGCGCCTCCAAGACGCGCATCAACGTGATGACCGTCTTTGAGAGCAAGGGGCTGGAGTTTTCCGCCGTCGCCGTCCTCGATAAAGGCATGACCGAGCATGAAAAGTATATTGCCTATACCCGCGCTCTGCGGGATCTGGCTGTGATCGATTGCTGACGAACGGGCGCAGCATCTCCTCCGTGGGGAGGAGATTGGATAGAAAAAACCTATGAAAGACATCTTTTTGCTGGATATCGATGAGACACTGTTTGACTTCCCGCGGGAGGAGCGGGAGGCACTTTGGCGTACCTTGAAAAAGCGGGGCATCGAGCCGACCGAGGAAATGCTCGCGCGCTATCACGAGATCAACGAGAGCTATTGGAAGAAGCTCGAGCGGGGCGAGATCACGCGGGCAAGGCTGGTCGTGGAGCGGTTCGAGGTGTTCCTCCGCGAATACGGCCGGGCGGACTCTCCCGAGGAATTTTCCCGGGAGTACTTTTCCGAATTCGCCTCGGGCGGCTGCTTTTATCCGGGTGCGGAAGCGTTCGTGAAGGCGCTCAAAGGACGGGGGCGCATCTTCCTCGTCACGAACGGCGCCACGTTCACGCAGACGCACCGCATCGCCGCCTCCGGGCTGGGGAAGTATGCGGACGGGGTGTTCATCTCCGAGACGATCGGCATCAAGAAGCCCTCCGAGGCGTATGCCGCCTTTGTCGAAGCGCACATCGAGGGGTACGAACGCAGCCGCGCCGTATGGGTGGGGGACAGCCTCACCTCGGACGCCCCCTGCGCCGCTTCCCGCGGCATCGACTTTATCCTCTACCGCCCGTCGGGCGTTCCCGAGGGCTACAAGGGGCTCTGCGCCCAAAGTTATGACGGGGTGCTTGCCCTCATCGATCGGATGTAAAACTCGCTTTCAAGCCGAAAGACGCCGCGTTTGCGGCGTTTTTGTTTGCGCGTTTGTTCGTCTTTTGTGGGAAAATTGTGGAAATCGGTTGCCCGAGACAACAAGATATGGTATAATGTATATGATATTATTGCGATATTGTACCCTTTTGGCCGCGGAGCGCTTTTTCCGCGGGGAAGGGCGACAGAGGAAGCTATGAGCAAACATTACGACGCGGGGGACATCACCGTCCTCGAGGGGCTGGAGGCCGTGCGCCTGCGCCCCGGTATGTACATCGGCACGACGAGCACCAAGGGCCTCCATCACATTCTGTGGGAGATCGTCGACAACGCCATCGACGAGGCCGCCAACGGTTTCGCGGACCGCATCGACGTCGTCCTTCACAAGGACGGCAGCGCCTCCGTGCGCGACAACGGCCGCGGCATCCCCACCGACATCCACCCCAAGACCAAGGTCTCGGGCGTGCAGGTCGTCTTTACGCAGCTCCATGCGGGCGGCAAGTTCGACGAGCACAACTATTCCTTCGCAGGCGGCCTGCACGGCGTGGGCGCGTCCGTCACCAATGCGCTTTCCAAGTGGCTGAAGGTCGAAGTGTGCCGCGACGGGTACGTCTGGCGCATGGAGTTCCATTCCTATTACGATGCAAAAAAGAAGAAATGGGAGTCGGGCATTCCCGTCGCCCCCCTCGAAAAGACCAAGGAGCGCACCAAAAAGCACGGTTCGTTCGTGCACTTTCTGCCCGATGAGAACGTCTTTCCCGATCCCACCTTCCAGCTCTCCGTCGTACAGAACCGGCTGAGCGAGCTCGCCTTCCTCAACAAGGGCATCACGATCACCCTCACCGATGAGCGCGTGACGATGGCGGAGATGAAGGAGGGCGACGAGCCCGAACAGATCGACCTTGCCGACGCGACGCAGCCCTATCATGTGGAATATAAATACGACGGCGGCATCTCCGACTTCGTGAAGTCGCTCAACGAGGGGAAATCGACGCTCTACAACAAGCCGCTCTACTACAAGACGGAGGCGGACGGTGTATGGGTGGAATTCGCCATCCAGCATACGGGGGAGTTCACCGAGAACTTGTTTTCCTTCGTCAACAACATCCCCACGCCCGAGGGCGGCACGCACGAGACGGGCTTTCGGAGCGGCCTCACGCGGATGCTCAACGACTATGCGCGCGAAAATAAGCTCTTAAAGGAGAAGGACGCCAACTTCCAGGGGGATGACTTCCGCGAAGGGCTGACGGCAGTCCTTTCCGTCAAGCTCAAGAACGTGCAGTTTGAAGGGCAGACCAAGACAAAACTCGGCAATTCCGAGGTGCGGCCCATCGTCGAGGCCGCCGTCGTCGAGGGGATGCGCACGCTTGCCGCGCAGAACGGCAGCAAGAAGGTGTTCGAAGAGATCATCAAGAAGGCGCAGGGGGCGGCCCGCGTCCGCCTTGCCGCGCGGCAGGCCAAGGACACGGCGCGCGCCAAGAACAGCATCGACTCTCTGATGCTCGTCGGGAAGCTCGCCGCCTGCTCGGGCAGGAAAGCCGAGCAGAACGAGCTCTTCATCGTTGAGGGTGATTCCGCAGGCGGCACGGCAAAGCAGGCGCGCGTGAGGCAGTTCCAATCCATCCTGCCCCTTCGCGGCAAGCCGCTCAACGTCGAAAAGAAGCGGCTCGATCAGGTGCTCGCCAACGAGGAAATAAGAACGCTCATCTCGGCGCTCGGCGCGGGAGTGGGGAACGACTTCAACCTCGACAAAGCCAACTACCACAAAGTCATCATCCTCTCCGATGCCGACCAGGATGGCTTCCATATCCGCTGCATCCTGCTCACCTTCTTCTTCCGCTATATGCGGCCGCTCGTCAATGCGGGGTATGTCTACATCGGGATGCCGCCCCTCTACAAGGTGTATAAGCAGAACGGCTCCTTTGAAGAGTACGCCTACGACGACAAGGAATTGCAGGAAAAGATCGAAAAGGCGGGCAAAGGCTATCTCATCCAGCGCTACAAGGGCCTCGGTGAAATGAGCGCCGAGCAGCTCTGGCAGACGACGATGGACCCCATGCGCCGAAACCTCACGCAGGTGACCATCGAGGACGCCGTCGCCGCCGAGAACATGGTGACGACGCTGATGGGGGATCGGGTGGAAGGACGAAAGCAGTTCCTCGCCCGCTATGCAAACTTTAACAAGGTGGATACCTTTATGGACAAGGTGAAGCTCAAGAAGGAGGGCGGCAATGCGGAAGAATGAGAAAAAAGTGGAAGAACCGCAGGGCAGCCTGTTTGTCACGCCGCTCGAGGAAGTGCTCCCCTCGGCGATGCTCCCCTATGCGGAGTTCGTCATCATGGACCGGGCGCTTCCCCGTGTCGAGGACGGCTTGAAACCCGTGCAGCGGCGTATCCTCTATACCATGTTCGAGATGGGGCTGCTGCCCGATAAGCCGCACAAGAAGTCGGCGCGTATCGTCGGTGACTGCATGGGTAAATATCACCCGCACGGCGACAGTTCGGTGTACGACGCCATGGTGCGCATGGCGCAGGACTTCAACATGGGGAGCACGCTCGTCAACGGTCACGGCAATTTCGGCTCGGTGGACGGCGACCCTGCCGCCGCCATGCGTTATACCGAGGCGCGGCTGGAACCCATCGCCCTCGAGCTTCTGCGCGATCTATATAAGGAGACCGTGCCCTTCTCGCTCAACTTCGACGATTCCCTGAAGGAGCCCGATATGCTCCCCGGGCGCTTCCCCAATCTGCTCGTCAACGGGGCGGCGGGCATCGCCGTGGGGCTTGCGACCAACATCCCGCCCCATAACCTGGGGGAGAGCATCGACGCCGTCGTCGCATACATCGACAAACCCACGATCAAGCTCGAAGAGCTCATGAAGAAGCTCCCCGCGCCCGACTTCCCCACGGGCGGCTATATCGTGCGGGGCGAGCTCAACGAGGCATACAAGACGGGCAAGGGGAAGATCACCCTCCGCGCCAAGACGCGCATGGAGGCGGGGGAAGGGGATCGGAAGCTCCTCGTCATCAGCGAACTTCCCTATCAGGTGAACAAAGCCAACCTCCTTCGCCGCATTGCGGAGCTCCGTGAGGAGAAGAAGGAGGAATTTGCGGCCATCACGGGCGTCAGGGATGAATCCGATCGCGTGGGGATGCGCGCCGTTGTCGAACTCAAGGGCGACTGCGACGTGGACGCCGTGATGAAGCTCCTCTATAAGTACACCGATCTCGAGACGACGTTCGGCATCAACATGGTCGCCATCGCGGGCGGCAAGCCCATGCTCATGGGGCTTTTGGAGATCATCCGCTACTACGTCGAATATCAGCGTGAAGTCGTGCTGCGCCGCACGAAGTTCGATCTCAATCAGGCGAAGGAGCGCTGTCATATCCTGGAAGGCCTCATCATCGCCGTGCGCAACATTGACGAGGTCATCCAAATCATCAAGAACGCCGATTCGACGTCCGACGCGCGCGACAAATTGAGAAAGCGCTTCGACCTCTCCGAACGGCAGGCGCAGGCCATCCTCGATCTGCGCCTCGCGCGGCTCACCAAGCTCGAAGTCTTCAAGCTCGAGGAGGAGTTGAAGCAGCTCAAGGAGCTCATCAAGAAGCTCACCGCCATCGTGGGCAGCAAGCAGCGCCAGCTCGAGGTCGTCAAGGAGGAGATCTTAGAGATCAAGAAGAAGTATCCCTCGCCCCGCCGTTCCGTGCTCGTGGAGACGCTCGAGGACGCGGGCCCCGTGCGCGCCGACGTGCGTGCGCCCGGCGTGGAGAGCATCCTCGGGATCTTCTACGACGGGATGCTCAAGTGCATGACCGAGAAGAACTTCTCGCAGTCCAACAAAGAGCTCGGCGCCAAGACCAAGCCCAACAACATCATGAAGGCGACGCTCTCCATCATGTCCGACTGCGATGTGTGGGTGTTTTCCGACCGCGGCAACTGCTACCGCCTGCGCCCCGAACAGGCTGCCTGCCGATTCACGGAAGCGGGATATTCGCTTGCCGATCTCTTTGAGGACGCTCAGGAGGGCGAACTTCCCGTGGCGCTCTTCCCCGCCGATACGGCGGAGGGCGATGCGCTCTTCTATACGGAGCGCGGCATGATCAAGCGCACGGCGTGGAGCGAATACAACGTGGGCAAGCCCTTCTTCCAGGCCATCCGCCTCAACGAGGACGACCGCGTCATCGGTGTCGAGACGGATACGGAGGAACGGGAGGAGACCATCTTCTTCGTGACGAAGCTCGGAATGTGTTTGAATGCGAGAAAGGAAGATATCCCTTCGCAGGGGCGCATCGCGGGCGGCGTCAGAGGCATCAACCTCAACGAGGGGGACAAAGTCATCTTTGCCTCGCAGATCGACGGTGAGGGCGAAGTGGTCGTCGCCATCACGGGCGGGCGCATCAAACGCATCATCGTGGCGCAGGTCGACCCGCTGCCGCGATACCGGAAGGGCATCCAGATCGCTGTTTTAAAGGAGGGCGAAGAGGTGCTGTTTGCAAGTTACGTCACCATTCCCTATATGCTGGGGCTCGCGTTGGAGGACGGCCTCGTTGCCATCTCCACCGAGGATGTGCCCATCGACGCCACGGGGACGCGCGGGCGCGTCAACAAGGCGTATGCTTCGCTCGGCGCCGTCTATGCCGCGAAGTATCTGAAAGGGGAGTAAATTCGGATCAAGGAAAAGCCGCGCGGCGCGCCCTCGGGCGCGCCGCGCGGCTTC